>JBAXPR010000166.1:0-5699 GCA_037132135.1 Rhodospirillaceae bacterium | reverse complement strand
CCACCCTGGCCGGCATCACCGGTTCGGCCTCGGGCGGCATGAGCATCGCGCTGGCGGCGATGAAAGACCAGTTCATCGCCATGGCCACCGCCAACCACATCCCGCTCGAAGTGCTGCACCGGGTGGCCTCAATGGCCTCGGGCGGCATGGACACCCTGCCGCACAACGGCGCGGTGATCACGCTTCTGGCGGTGACCGGCCTGACCCACGTCCAGTCCTACCGCGACATCTTCGCGATCACCTGCATCAAGACCGCTGCGGTGTTCGTGATCATCGCCGTCTACTATCTGACCGGGCTGGTTTAAGCCCCGGAGTCTCCGGTCGGCCCGCTCCTCTTCTGCGAACTGCGGGGGAGGGGCGGGTCCGATGCCAGTTCTTCACACCACCAAGATGGACCCAGACGATGACGCGGCACCCCGTTCATCCGATCCTGACCGAAGCCGGCAAGCAGGCCAAGGGCAAGGTCGTCACCGCTGAAGAGGCGGTCCGCCTGATCCATAACGGCGATACCGTCGCCACCGGCGGCTTCGTCGGCATCGGTTTTGCCGAGGGCATCGCCGTCGCTCTCGAAGAGCATTTTCTCGCCACCGGCGCTCCGACCGACCTGACCCTGCTCTATGCGGCCGGCCAGGGCGACGGCCGCGAGCGCGGCCTCAATCATATGGGGCACGAAGGGCTGGTGCGCCGGGTGATCGGCGGCCATTGGGGGCTGGTGCCCAAGCTCCAGCGCATGGCCATCGCCAACCGCATCGAGGCCTACAACCTGCCCCAGGGCGTGATCACCCATCTGTTCCGCGACATCGCGGCCCATAAGCCGGGACATCTCTCTTCGGTCGGCCTTGGCACCTTTGTTGATCCGCGCTTTGGTGGTGGCAAGCTCAACGAGCGGACCAAGGCGGATCTGGTCGAGCTGATGACCGTCGGCGGTCAGGAATATCTCTTTTATAAGGCGCTGCCGGTCAACGTGGCCATCGTGCGCGGCACCACCGCCGACGCCGAGGGCAACGTCACCATGGAGCGCGAAGCGCTGACCCTCGAAGTGCTGGCTCTGGCCATGGCGGCCCACAATTCCGGCGGCGTGGTGATCGTGCAGGTCGAGCGGCTGGCCGAGAGCGGCTCGCTCCATCCGCGGCAGGTCAAGATTCCGGGTGTTCTGGTCGATTGCGTGGTGGTGGCCAAGCCCGAGCATCACTGGCAGACCTTCGCCGAGCCTTACAATCCCGGCTTCAGCGCCGAACTGCGGGTACCGCGCAACGCCATTCCGGTGATGGAGATGAGCGAGCGCAAGATCATCGCCCGGCGGGCGGCCCTGGAACTCAAGACCAACGCAGTCGTCAATCTCGGCATCGGCATGCCCGAAGGCGTCGCCTCGGTGGCCAATGAAGAGAAGATCATCGATCTTCTGACCCTGACCGCCGAGCCCGGCGTGATTGGCGGTATTCCGGCCGGCGGCCTTAATTTCGGCGCCGCCATCAACACCCAGGCGGTGATCGATCAGCCCTCCCAGTTCGATTTCTATGATGGCGGCGGCCTTGACATCGCGATTCTGGGACTGGCCCAGGCCGACCAGGAGGGCAATCTCAACGTCAGCAAGTTCGGTCCCCGTCTCGCCGGCGCCGGCGGCTTCATCAACATCAGCCAGAACGCCAAGAAACTGGTCTTCGTCGGCACCTTCACCGCCGGCGATCTGCAGGTCGTGATCGAGGGCAGCCAGTTGCGTATCGTCGCCGAGGGCGGGTCGCGCAAGTTCATCGAGCAGGTCGAGCACCGGACCTTCAGCGGCGCCTATGCCGCCCGCCGCGGCCAGAGCGTGCTCTATGTCACGGAGCGCTGCGTGTTCCGGCTGACCGCCGGGGGGCTGGAGCTGATCGAGATCGCTCCCGGTATCGACCTTGAGCGCGACGTCCTGGCCCGGATGGCGTTCCGGCCGATCATCAACCGGCCGCCACTGCCGATGGACCGGCGGCTGTTCCTGCCCGACCCGATGGGGCTGCGCGACGATCTCCTGTCACTGCCGCTGTCCAGCCGCTATTCCTACGACACCGAGAAGAACATGTTCTTCGTCAACTTCGAGCGTCTCGCCGTGCATTCGCACCGCGACATCGAGGAGATACGCAAGGAGGCCGAGCGCAATCTCGCCCCGATCGGGCACAAGGTTCCGGCGATCGTCAATTATGACAATTTCTCGATTTTGCCTGAACTGGAAGATGACTACGCTGACATGGTCCGTGAACTGGTCGGGCGTTTCTACACCAGCGTTACCCGTTACACCACCAGCGCCTTCCTCAGGGTCAAGCTGGGTGAGGCGCTGGCGCGCCGCAACCTTGCGCCCCACGTCTTCGAAAACGCCGAAGAGGCGCAGGCTTTCGCCGAACAGTCGGGACAGGATTGATGGAACAGAACCTGATTTGCCTAGCCGGCAAGCGCATCCTGATTACCCAGGCCGAAGAGTTCATGGGGCCGGCGCTGTGCCGGGTCTTCCGTGATCTTGGCGCCGAGGTGATTGCCGATGGCCGGCCCCTGATCGAGCCCGGGTTGCCGGCGGCGATCATCGAGGCCGCCGGGCCGCTTGACGCCGTGGTGGCCAATCTGGCCATCATGGCGCCGAGCACTCCGGCTGGCGCCGTCGATGATCAGGAATGGCGGGAGACCTTTGCCCATCTGGTCGATCCCTTGCCGCGCCTGTTCCGGGCGGTGCTGCCCGGGATGCAGGAGCGCCGGGCCGGCAAGATCGTGCTGATGGGCAGCGCCTCGGCGCTGCGCGGTATGAAGCGGGCTTCGACCTACAGCGCCGCGCGCGGCGCCCAGCTGGCCTATATCCAGGCTGTCGGGGTCGAGATGGCTCCGTTCAACATTCAGATCAACGCCATCGCCCAGAACTTCGTCGATAATCCGACGTATTTTCCGGCTGAAATTCAGGCCAAACCGGCCTTTCAGGAGCGGCTGAAGCGGGAGGTGCCGCTCGGCCGGCTGGTCACGGCCGATGAAGACGCGCTCCTGGCCGCGTATCTTTGCACCGCCGCGGCCAACTGTTTCGTCGGGCAGGTGTTTCCGGTCTGCGGCGGCTGGGCGGTCCGGTAGCGGCGGCTGCCGCTGCCGCTGCGGCGGTTACAGCCAGTGCAGCAGGGTATTGCGGAACTTGGCCGCGGTCATCCGCTCCTCGAAGCTCCAGGGCCGGCTGGTGCCGCTGGTGACCTCGATCCAGCGCTCGAAGGAGCGGCGCGGCGACAGCACCACCACCCC
Organism: Rhodospirillaceae bacterium; assembly: GCA_037132135.1. Taxonomy (GTDB): domain Bacteria; phylum Pseudomonadota; class Alphaproteobacteria; order Azospirillales; family Azospirillaceae; genus BOG-933. Next base: position 2,456 of record JBAXPR010000166.1, on the reverse strand, counting down.
GGCGTCTTCGACCACCGGCTTGTTGGGGTTGCCGGCCCAGGCCACTTCCTGCGGCTCGGCGGGCCGGAACCAGTAAAAGCGCACCCAGCCCGAGCGCAAGGAGCGGGCCTTGATTGCCACCATGCCGCTGGCGGCGACCAGCACCACGATCTGACCGGGAAAGAGGTCCTCCAACCGGTCGGAGATCACGATGTTGTCTTTGCAATCATTGAGGAACCAGTCGTCGATCACCGCCATGCCGTCGAGATCCGGCCCGGTGCCGGCGATCACGACGTCATTGTCGATCGCCAGCGCCAATCCCTGGGCCGACATGACATCCATCAGCCGGTCGGAGGATTTCTCGACGCCGTCGAGCGGGTCGGGGGACTGGGACAGGAGTTCGAGGATGCCATCGATCCGCCGTTCCAGGCTGTCGAAGATCTGCAGGCGCCGGCTGGCGAAGTGGGAGGTCAGTCCCAGAGCATAGGCGTTGGTCAGGCAGACGCAGGCGTTGCGCTGATCGCGCGACAGCAGCTTGGGCGTCAGATGGTGACAGGCAACCAGTCCCCACAAGCGCCCGGCGATCCGGAGCGGCACCGAAAACGAGGCGCGTACCCCCATGTTTTCAAGGTATTGCAGATGAATCGGCGAGACGCTCCGGAGATCCGACCAAGTCAGATCGGGAGGCGAGGCATCGATGCCGACGATGCCGACCGCGGCTTCCCGGCTGTCGGGAATCATGCGCGCGGGATTGATCATATAGAGATTGCGCGCGATCGCCGGAATGTCGCCGGCGGGAAATCTCAGCCCAAAGTAACAGCCAAGAGACGGCTCGCATTTTTCGGCGATGACTTCACCCGACCAGTCATCATGGAAGCGATAGATCATGATCCGGTCAAAGCCGGCAATCGAGTAGAAGGCCCTGAGCAATAAATCGTGATGGGCCATCACCTCAAGATCATGATAGGGAACCGAGAGCAACGGCGACTGGTACTGTTGCAGAGCGATCGCTCTGTCATGGCTGCCGTTGGGCTCCAGTTCCAACAGCACGAAGCCGTCGCCCCGGATCAGGTTGCCGCTGAGCTGCTGCCTGGGTGTTTCGATCGTCCCGGGCGGCACCAGCGACTTTCCCGGCTCCTTCGGCAGCGCTGCCAGCGCGTCAATCGGAAACCAGGGTATGGCGTTCGCCGGTTGTCCGAGCAGCGCGGACAGCGCGGCGCCGGTGAACTCGGTGAAATTGGCCGAGACATGGGTGATCAGGCCGGTTTCGGTGTCGACCCGGATCAAGGCTCCGAAAGACTGAATGGCCCCGGAGCGATGAAGCTCCTCCAGTTCGCACTGTTGCAGCAACGGGTCCAGCGCCAGGGTCGTCTCCATGTCATCCTCCGATTAACGGGTCCTCCGACCAGAACCCGGGACCTCTGTTGTGCTGCTGCGGTCTGCGTCCCGTTGTGGCCGGACTTTACGGGGGCGTGGACCCGGCTAGACCGGGTCCACGCACCGTCTGCCGTTGTGCCAGAACGCGGCCAATGGTGGTCAGGAGTTTGGTGGCATCGATCGGCTTGCTGATGTAATCGGTGAGACCTTCTTCGAGGAAGCGTTCACTGTCGCCGCGCAGGGCATACGCGGTCACCGCGATGATCGGGATGTTGGGGTCGCAGCCTTCGACGGCGTTGGAGCGGATGAGGTGGGTCGCCTCGATACCGCTCATCACCGGCAACTGGATGTCCATCAGCACCAGATCAAAGCGCATCCCGCTCAGCATCGACAAGGCGCTGGCACCGTCCTGGGCGCATTCGACGCGATATCCCGAGCCCTCCAGGGCCTGCATCAGGAACTTGAGGTTGAAGGCGTCGTCCTCAACGATCAGGATGCGAGTCTCCGGAGTGGGCAGCGCCAGGGCCTGACAGGCCGCGGCATTGGGGAAGTGGGGGGCCGCTTCGTCAAACTCGACCGTGAACGAGAAGCGCGAGCCGACCCCGGGCACGGATTCGACACAGATCGAACCGCCCATTTGCTCGACCAGTTTCTTCGAGATCGCAAGACCGAGGCCGGCGCCGCCGAAACACTTGGTCATCGAGGCGTCTTCCTGCTCGAACATCGAGAAAATGCGCTCACGGTTTTCCGGCTTGATGCCGATCCCGGTATCGGTGATGTGAAACAGCACCGGCCGCCGCTTGCTGGTGGTGTGGGTCTCTCCGGGCAGGGCGGCGATGCCGATCCGGCCCTGATTGGTGAACTTGACCGCATTGCCGACCAGATTGATCAGTACCTGCCGGAGCGAGCCGGCATCGCCGCGAACCCAGCCCGCAACCTTCGGCGAGAGCGACAGGTCGAGGCTCAGCGCCTTGCGGTTGACCTGGGGGCGGAACAATGCCGCCACCGCCTCGAGTTCGGCGGTCAGATCGAAGTCCGAAACCTCGATCCATGCCTATCCGGTTGACACATACACCCACTAGGGATAGAGTTTGTTCAAA
>JBAXPR010000165.1:0-5733 GCA_037132135.1 Rhodospirillaceae bacterium | reverse complement strand
GGCCGCCGAACCTCCACTGGCGAAGATCGACCATATTCTGGTGATCTATCTGGAGAACTGGAGCTTCGACGCCCTGTTCGGCAGCTTTCCCGGCGCCAACGGCTTTGCCAATGCCGGAACCGCCGCTATCCAGGTCGACAAGGACGGCAAGCCCTACGCCGTGCTGCCGCCGGTGATCGACACCGGGCTCACGCCGCCGGCCCCCGACGCGCGCTTTCCCGAAAACCTACCCAACCAGCCCTTCGACATCGGCCGCTACGTGCCGCCTGATCAGAAGACCGGCGACCTCATCCATCGCTTCTACACCAATCAGCAACAGATCGACGGCGGGCGGAACGACAAGTACGTCGCGTGGTCAGACGCCAAGGCCCTGGCTCTCGGTCATCGCGACGGCTCGGGCACCCGGCTGTGGCGGTTGGCCCACGACTACACTCTCGCTGACAATTTCTTTCAGGGGGCCTTCGGCGGCTCGTTCCTAAATCATTTCTGGATGGTCTGCGCCTGCACGCCTCGCTACCCTGACGCTCCCGAGGCGATGCGCGCGACCTTCGACGAACGCGGCGTCGTGGCCAAGGACGGTGCCGTGACGCCGGACGGCTATGCCGTCAACACCATCCAGCCCAGCGGTCCGCCCCACAGCCCGGCGATCACCGATCTCACCCGCCTGCTGCCGCCCCAGGACATGCCGACCATCGGCGACCGGCTGTCGGAGAAGGGGATTTCCTGGGCGTGGTACTCGGGGGGCTGGGCCGACGCCCTGGCCGGCAAAGCCGATCCGTTGTTCCAGTTCCACCACCATCCCTTTGCCTATTTCCGGCAGTTCGCCGAAGGCACACCGGCGCGGGCCGAACATCTCAAGGACGGCGCGGAGCTGATACGGGCGATCGATAGCGGCACCCTGCCGGCGGTGGCGTTCTACAAGCCGATCGGCGAACTCAACCAGCATCCCGGCTACGCCGAGGTGCAATCGGGCGACCGCCACGTCGGCGACCTGATCGAGCGCCTGAAGCGCAGTCCCCAATGGCCGACCACCGCCGTGATCATCACCTACGACGAAAACGGCGGCTTCTGGGATCATGTCGGGCCGCCACCAGGGGATCGCTGGGGGCCTGGAACCCGGATTCCGACCCTCGTGGTGTCCCCGCTGGCCCACAAGGGGTTCATCGACCGCACCCTTTACGACACCACTTCGATCCTGGCCACCATCGAGCACCGCTTCGGCCTCGCTCCCCTGGGCGTGCGCGACGCCAAGGCCCATGACCTCGCTCCCGCCTTCGAGCCGTGACGCACCGATCATTATGATTGCCGTTGACCGATCATAATGATCGGCATATCCTTAAGGCCGCTGAGTTTTAGCATCCGGCCGGAGGAGGCATACGGTGAGTAAGAAAAACAAGCACGCCCGCAATCAGGCCAAGTACATGGAACGCAAGCGCGAGGCTGGTCTGGAGTGGCTGACCGAGTGGGTCCCCCAGCCGGCCTGTCAGGCGTTCAAGGCGATCGCCAAGGCGGCGCGCAAGAGCCACGGCGTCCCCAGCGAAGCCCGCCTCGCCGAAGCCGAGGGCCTGGCGGCGGCGCGGCAGGACGAACTGCCCGACTGGGCGAAGAGTTTGGATGTCTTGCTGTCGCTCTGGATGACGTCGACCGTTGCCGAGGCCGCCCTCGATCAGATTCAGGCCGAACGTGAGGCGAACAAGTCCAAGAAGGCCGAAGCCAAGGCCGCCAAATCCACCCCCGAATCCGGTGACGTGGAAGAACCTGCGGCCGAACCCGAACAGCACCCGGCGGCACCGGCCAAGCGAGCCCGCAAGAAGGCGGTGGTAGCGCCGCCGGATGCCGCGCCAACGGCTGCCGCTCCCGAGTGAGAGGATTTTGAGGGTCTATATGTTTGCCGTGCTCGTCGCCAATATCAAGGGAGGTTGTGGGAAGACCACGATCGCGACCCACCTCGCCGCGGCCTTTGCCGGTGCCGGTCACGCAACCGTGCTCGCCGATGCCGACCGTCAGCGTTCGAGCCTGGGTTGGCTCGAACAACGACCTGCGAGCGCGCCGGCGGTGACCGGCATCGACTGGACCCGCGAATTCGACCGGGTTCCCCGCCATACCGCGCGGCTAGTCATCGATGCCCCGGCCGCACTCAAGGGCAAACAGATCGAAGAACTTGTGCGCCTGTGCGATATCATCATCGCGCCGGTGTTGCCGGGAGCCTTCGACGAAGGCGCGACCCGGCGTTTCCTCGACAAGCTGGAAGAGCTGAAACCGATCGCCCGCAACAAGAAGGGCGTCGCGGTGATCGGCAATCGCCTCCGCGCACGGACGCGTGCCGCCGAACGGCTCGACCTCTTTCTCGCTGGCGTCGGTCACCAAGTGGTGACCCGCCTGCGTGACAGCCAGTTCTATCCGGAAGCCGCCAGCAGCGGCCTGAGCCTATTCGATCTTAAGGGCAAACGCATCGCCGAGGTCCGCGAAGACTGGCACCCGTTGCTGTCGTTCATGGAGGGTGTCGCGGCGTTGCCCGATTGAACTTTGGTAAGTCCAACTCTCTAACCTCGTCGGTATCGATCATGGCGCTGTCTCCGCTCGCTCCCACCGCCTTTCCCGAACTGCCGGCTGTGGCCGGAGTCCGGTTGGCCGTCGGCCAGTGCGGCATCAAGTACCAGGACCGCACCGACCTGATGGTGGTGGAACTGGCACCAGGCACCACTGTCGCCGGGGTCTTCACCCGCTCGCTCACCGCCTCGGCGCCGGTCGACTGGTGCCGCGAGGCGCTGCCCGGTGGCCGGGCGCGGGCGGTGGTGGTCAATTCCGGCAATTCCAACGCCTTCACCGGTCGCCATGGCGAGGTCACGGTGGCCGCCACCGTCGACGCCACCGCCGAGTTGCTGGGCTGTGCGCCCAATCAGGTGTTCGTCGCCTCGACCGGCGTCATCGGCCAGCCGATGCCGGCCAAGATCATTCCCGATCATCTGCCGGGGGTGCTGGCCACGCTATCCGAGTCCGCGTGGTCCGAAGCGGCGCGGGCGATCATGCCCACCGACACTTTCCCCAAGGCGGTGAGCCGGCGGGCGGTGATCGGCGGCACCACCGTCACCATCAACGGCTTCTGCAAGGGCTCGGGGATGATCGCGCCGGATATGGCGACCATGCTCGGCTTCGTATTCACCGACGCCGCCATCGAGGCGCCGGTGCTGCAGAAGCTGCTGGCCGACGTCACCGAGCGCAGCTTCAACTGCGTCACCGTCGACGGCGACACCAGCACCAGCGACACCGTGCTGTTGTTCGCCACCGGCAAGGCCGGCAACAAGTGGGTCAACAAGGCGAGCGCCAAGCGGCTCCAGGACTTCCGCCGCGCCCTCGACGAGGTGATGCTCGAACTTGCCCATCTGATCGCCCGCGACGGCGAAGGCGCCACCAAGTTCATCACCCTGACCGTGGCCGGCGCCGAAAACCGCAAGGCGGCCAAGCGCATCGCCATGACCGTCGCCAACTCTCCGCTGGTCAAGACCGCGATTGCCGGCGAAGACGCCAACTGGGGCCGCATCGTCGCCGCCGTCGGCCGGGGTGGCGAGAAGGCCGACCGCGACCGCCTGCAAATCTTCATCGGCGGCGTCCAGGTCACCGCCGACGGTGCCGCCCTGCCTGACTACGATGAAACCCCGGTCGCCACCCACATGAAGGGCCAGGAGATCGACATCCGCATCAAGCTGGGCCTCGGCAAGGGCGAAGCCACTGTCTGAACCTGCGATCTCACCCACGGCTACATCGACATCAACGGCAGCTACCGCAGCTGAGCATTAGGCTGCTATTACGATGTAAGAAGTAGCCTGTTCGCATGGCACCTTAAAGCCGCAAGAAGAAGCTTCGATAAGTCAATAGTAAAACAGTCAAAATGTCGAGATAGTCATGATATCCTCCACCGCGCAGCCTGGTATTTACTTACGCAGCCTCACCGCCCCTCAGTGGTACAATGATAGCTGTGCTGAAACTCGGCCGAAGTGGATATATAATGATGGCCATTTTAGCAGAAATGCGTACTACCCTGTCACCATTATAGGGGGTGGGTACGTTGGCCTTTCATCACTACTGCATTTGGTTTCCACAAAAAAAATACCGACACATTTTGGTGACGGCAAACCTTTTGCAGTCCTTTTGGAAGAGAAGCAGATTGGTAGTGGCCCATCAGGAAACAGTGGTGGTCACATCTGCTGGCTGCAAGCAAATAAAAAGCAAATGATTCGATCGTGCGGAAAAAACCTTGCTGGCCGACTGAGTGAGCACATGAGGGGTGCAACAGATTTAATTGATAAAATTGTTAATAAGTATCATATAGATTGTGGATTCACGCGCTGTTATGCCGAGCTAACTCGAAGTGGATGGAATATTTCTGCCGAAAATCGGCTCGGATGGCTCGGTCCATATCCTTTTTTATTAGGAATTGCTTCTGCAGCTCAGGCCACTGGAAGAGCTGAGATTCACGAGCGGACTTTTGTCCAACAAGTCGAACAAGTTGGAAGGCTTTGCCGCATCACCACGGATCGCGGGGTATTTTGGACGAGCTATGTTATTGCGGCAGGCGGCCATCGAATGGCTGAAACTATTCATTTATTTAGAAAGCAACGAAGCCAGACTGTGGAGATATACGTATCATCGATGCTCGCGAGTGGCATTTCACAGGACGTTTTTGGCCAGGGCCTGCCAAGTAATTTGAGGGAGCTTGCACAGAAGTATGGCAGATTCCCTTTTGTTCATGAGCATCATGATAACATGATATATGGGATGGTTGACTATCAGAATGGCTCCATTATGTTTGGTTCAAGGGATACCGTTGATGGCAATAAAGCAGAAATCGAACTAATGCAGCAGGATTTATTCTCCTTGTTTCCGAAACTTCGGGCGCTCTTTTCACGGCACAACGTCACCAGCAGACTTTTGGTTGAGGCTATGCCAATAAGCATTCCGATAAATCTAATGCCCATTGTCGCACTAACTGGTAATGTTATATCCATCCAAGGGTTGGGGGGACACGGCCTCGCTATCGGTGTCTTGCTCGGCAAGGCCGCCGCAAAGAAGGTTCTATCACTATCTAGAGATGACGTCGGCGGAAGCAAGGCATTTGACGATTTCAAAGCCGTTCAGCATATAAAAATTCCGCCAATACAATATAGATATATCCGGAGAGTGGCGGCTTACACTGGCAAGAAGCTTCATGCCTACGGCGTTATTTAGGTGGTCAATAAGTTTGGCAGTATCCTCTTCAGTAGAAAATCCAGTTAAATACACCCCGTCTATTATTATGGGCAACACAACAGAGTTGAGCGGGGGCGCCAGAGCGCCCCCGCGAATTGATATGAATCGCTCACACCACCCGGAAGTTCTTAAACTGCCAGGGATCGTTGGTGTCGATGTCCTCGCGGAACAGCGCGGCGCGGCCCTCAAGCGGCGTCCAGTCGCTGTAGGCGCCGACCAGGTCTCCGAGGTAGGGTGTCGAGATTTCCATGATGCGCGCGAAATCGATCTCGTCGGGATCGACGATGCCGGCCGTGGGATTCTCCAGCGCCCAGATCACCCCCGAGAGCACGCCGACGGTCACCTGAAGGCTGGTGGCGCTGTTGTGCTCGATCAGGTCGCGGGTCTGGTGGGTCGAGAGGTGGGAGCCGAACCAGTAGGCGCCCTTGGCATGGCCCATCAGCAGCACGCCCAACTCGTCGACGCCATCGACGATCTCGTCGACCA
>JBAXPR010000164.1:0-5785 GCA_037132135.1 Rhodospirillaceae bacterium | reverse complement strand
CTGATCAGCCTCAAGGCCGGCGGCCGCGGCCTCAACCTCACCGCCGCCGACACCGTCATCCATTACGACCCCTGGTGGAATCCGGCGGTCGAGAATCAGGCCACCGACCGCGCCCATCGCATCGGGCAGGTCAAGCCGGTGTTCGTTTACAAACTGATCGCCTCGGGCACGGTCGAGGAACGGATTCTCGAGCTTCAGGATCGCAAGGGCTCGCTGGCCGACGCCATGCTCGACGAAGGCTCCTGGGCAGGCTCTCTGACCGCCGACGACCTTGATTTCCTGTTCGATGCCCCGGCCCTCTAATCATTAAGCAATGTCTAAAATTTTTTTAACATTGATCTTGTTTCGGCGGCCTGTTAAGAGCAGCGAGATCTCATCCTGATTTTCTGGAAGTCGTCCGCTGTCGTCCTGCGGATGCCCAATAGAATCGCTTGGGATTGAACCTGACGCTGAGACACATGTGATCATTGATTTGCCTTTGGACCCTTCCCGCGATCCTCATCCGACAAAGGACACTCGATCATGGCCGCCGCAAGTAAAGTCATTGGGATCGAAGAGCGCATTCGATATTTGAAGATTGATGAACAGGCCAAGGCGGCTCTTCGCGAGTTCGTTCCGGTGTTGGCCCCCAAGATCGACGCAATTCTCGACGAATTTTATAATTATCTTCGGTCGGTGCCGGCGACTGCGGCTTTGCTGAACAGTCCTGAGCGTGTCTCGCGGGCGCGCTCGCTGCAAAAGGAGCACTGGCTGAAAAAGGTCTTCACCGGTACGTTTGATGAAGCCTATATGACGCAGGTGCGCAAGATCGGTGAGACCCATCAGCGGATCGGCCTTGAGCCGTCGTGGTATGCCGGCGCCTATTGCTTCACCCTCAACAAGCTGGTCGATCTCGCCACTGTCACCTACCGCAAGAAGCCCGAGCGGCTGGCTCAGGTGCTTCAGGCGATCAACCGTGCCATCTTCCTCGACATGGACCTCGCGACCTCGGTCTATATCGACGTCAACACCCAGGCGCTGATTCAGCGCGAACTGGGCGCCACCGCCGACAGTTTCGAAAAAGAGGTCAAGACCATCGTCAACACCGTCGGCAACGCCACGACCCAGCTCGAAAGCTCGGCACGGCGGATGGCGGCGTCCTCGGACGAGACCAGCCGGCAGGCGACGACGGTGGCTTCGGCCGCCGAGGAAGCCACCGTCAACATCCAGACCGTCGCCGCCGCTGCCGAGGAACTGTCCTCCTCGATCACCGAGATCAGCCGGCAGGTCGCCCATTCGGCCGGCATCACCAGCGCCGCTCAGGACGAGGCCGGCCGGACCAACAAGAAGGTCCAGGAACTGGCGGAAGCGGCCAAGAAGATCGGTGAGGTGGTCAAGCTGATCAACTCGATCGCCTCCCAGACCAACCTTCTCGCCCTCAACGCCACCATTGAGGCGGCCCGGGCCGGCGAAGCCGGGCGCGGCTTCGCGGTGGTGGCCAACGAGGTCAAGAGTCTGGCCAATCAGACCGCCAAGGCCACCGAGGAAATCGACGCCCAGATTACGGCCGTGCAGTCAGCGACTCAGGAAGCGGTGATCGCGATCAAGGGCATTTCGGCCACCATCGACCAGATCAATTCCATCGCCTCCTCGATCGCCGCCGCGGTCGAAGAGCAGGGCTCGGCCACCGCCGAGATCGCCCGTAACGTCCAGCAGGCCTCGATCGGCACCCGCGAGGTCACCACGACCATCGTCCGGGTCAACGGTACCGCCGAGGCCAATCACCGTGAGGCCGAGAGCGTGCTGAGCGCGGCAACCGATCTCGCGCAGCAGACCCGGTCGCTCAGTTCCGGCGTCGATCATTTCCTGGCCCGCATCCGAACCACCTGAGCGGCCGCCGTCCATCAAACCCGAAGCCCCCTGCGGATGCCTGACCCGGTCAGGCTCCCGCAGGGGTGCGGTTTTCCCCATCTCCGCCGCTCCGGCAAAAAAGCCGGCCGGGCCGTCGGGGATCCCGCTGACGGCGCGGCGGATTTCTGTTAGGATTCCGTCCGCTGGAGGATCAGGACCCGTGACGATGAGCGAACAGCAGGCGATTCGGCAGAAACTGTTGGGTTTGCGAGCGGAGCACCGGGACCTTGACGACGTGATCAACCGCATCGCCGATGAGGCGCCCTACGATCAGCTCCAGATGCAGCGCTTGAAAAAGCGCAAGCTGGCGCTTAAGGACCAGATCACCCGGCTGGAAAGCGAACTCTTGCCCGACATCATCGCGTAAGCGCCAAGATCACGAGACGCCGCCCGTGTCCGCACCTGACAACAGTTCCGCCGCCCCGGCTCTCGTGGGCATCATCATGGGCAGCCAGTCCGACTGGACGACCATGGGCCACGCCGCCGAGACCCTGACCGCCCTCGGCATCCCGTTCGAGACCCGGATCGTCTCGGCCCACCGCACCCCTCAGCGGCTCTACGACTATGCCGGCTCGGCGCGGTCGCGCGGGCTGCGGGTGATCATCGCCGGCGCCGGCGGTGCCGCCCATTTGCCCGGCATGACCGCGGCGCTGACACCGCTGCCAGTGTTCGGGGTCCCGGTCGAGAGCCACGCCCTCAAGGGCATGGACAGCCTGCTCTCGATCGTCCAGATGCCGGCCGGGATTCCGGTCGGGACGCTGGCCATCGGCAAGGCCGGCGCCATCAATGCCGCGCTGCTGGCGGCGGCGGTGATCGCGCTCGGTGATCCCGTGACGGCCTGCGCCCTCGACACCTGGCGGGCGCGCCAGACCGCCGCCGTCGCCCCGGCCCCCGAGACTGCCCTGCCCTGAGCCCATGGCCTCCCTCATCCTTCCACCAGGGTCAACCCTGGGCATGCTCGGTGGTGGCCAGCTCGGTCGCATGACCGCGCTGGCTGCGGCCCGGCTCGGATACCGCACCCACGTCTACACCCCCGAGCCCGACAGCCCCTGCGCCGAGGTCAGCGCCGCTGCCACCGTGGCCGATTTCACCGATGCCGAGGCCTTGGCCGGCTTCGCCGCCGCGGTCGACGTCGTGACCCTGGAGTGGGAGAACGTGCCGCCCGAGGCGGCGGGCCTGCTGGCCCAGAGGGTGCCGGTGCGTCCGGGCGCCGCCGTGCTGGTGGTGACCCGCGACCGCATCCGCGAGAAGAGCTTCGTCAACTGCCTCGGCATCGCCACAGCGCCCTGGCGCCCGGTGCACTCGGTGGCCGACCTCACCGCCGCGCTTCAGGACCTGGGCCGGCCGGCGGTGCTGAAGGTGGCCCGCCTCGGCTATGACGGCAAGGGTCAGGTGCTGCTCGGCCCCGACACCGACCCCGAGGCGGCATGGCACGATCTTGCCCTCGGCCAGGCCCTCGATGCCGTGCTCGAGGGCTTCGTCGATTTCGCTTGCGAGATTTCTGTGATCGTCGCCCGCGGCGCCGACGGCGCCCTTTGCAGCTATCCCGCGGTCGAAAATCAGCACGCCAACCATATCCTGGCCCGCACCCTGGTGCCGGCGCGCATCGCGCCCGCCGTCGCCGCCGAGGCCGAGGCCATCGCCCGCCGCATCACCGAGGCGTTGGGGGTGGTCGGCTTGCTGGCGGTCGAGATGTTCGTCGGCCACGACGGCCGGGTGCTGGTCAACGAACTGGCGCCCCGGCCGCACAATTCCGGCCACTGGACCCTCGACGCCTGCGCCACCAGCCAGTTCGAACAGCTGGTGCGCGCGGTCTGCGGCCTGCCTCTCGGTGCCACCGGCCGCCTGACCGATGCCGTGATGGAAAACCTGATTGGTGCCGACATCGAGCGCTGGCCCGAACTGCTCGCCGCTCCTGCCGCCCGCCTGCACCTTTACGGCAAGCGCGAGGTCCGCCCCGGCCGCAAGATGGGCCACGTCACCTGGATCGGCCGCGCGGTGACGCCCTGACGCCGCTCAGGTTTTCGGCCGGGTGTGAACATGGTCATGGCCGTGCTCATCATGACCGTGTTCATCGTGCTCATGGCCGTGCTCGTGGCTGTGGCGGCGGCTGACCATTTCGGCCGGGATCAGGTGCAAGGTCCCGTGGCGGACGCCGGTTTCGGCGATCGTCGCCTCGGCAAAGCCCCGGACCTCGGCGGTCTGGCCACGCAGCACCACCACTTCCAGGCAATTGTCGTGATCGAGGTGAATGTGCAGGGTCGACAGCATCAGATCGTGGTGCTGGTGCTGGGCGCGGGTCAACCGGCGGGCCAACTCGCGCTGTTCGTGGTTGAAGACATAGGAGAGACAGGCGACCGCATACTCGGCCTGTCCCTGGGCCAGCCGGTCCTCCTCGAGCCGGCGGCGCACGAGATCGCGGATCGCCTCCGAGCGGTTCTCATAGCCCTTGCGCCGGAGATAACCGTCGAACTCCTCCAGCAGCCCGTCATCCAGCGAGATCGTGACCCGTTCCATCGCCCCCTCCAGCCCCGCCGCGTGCCGAGGGTTTAGCATATCGGTGCCGGCAAAGTCCGTTGACTCCGATGGCGCAGTATGATCCAGTATGAAGAATAAAAATAACGTATGACACGGTACAACGGCATACGACCAGGGGGGGACGATGGCGCGTGGGACGTGGCGGCCGGCGACGGTGCTGGCGCTGGTGGTTGGTATCGGCTGGGCGCATGCCGCCGGGGCGCATTTTCTGGAATTGCTGCCGTCCACCGATATCGTGCCCGAGCAGGGCGAGCGGCAGGTGACGCTGACTGCGGCCTTCACCCATCCGATGGAGCGCGGTCCGGTCCTCGAGCTTGGGCGGCCGTTGCGCTTCGGCGTCGTCACCGGCGGCCGGACGAGCGATCTCGGGGCGGCCTTGACGCCCAAGCCCATGGACGGCCATCAGACCTGGGAAGCCGCATACAAGATCGGGGCGCCGGGCGATTACCTCTTTTTCCTGGAGCCGGCGCCCTATTGGGAGGCGGCGGAAAAGAAGTGGCTGATCCATGACGCCAAGGTGGTGGTGGATTTCGGCGCCGGCAGCGGCTGGGAACGTCCGGTCGGACTGCCCATGGAAATCCTGCCGCTCAGCCGGCCCTATGGTCTTTGGACCGGCAACCTCTTTCGCGCCGTGGCGCTGAAGGATGGCCTGCCGCTGCCGGGCGCGATGGTCGAAGTTGAGTGGGCCAACGACGGCTCGGTGATGCCGCCCGCGGACCCCTTCATCACTCAGGTGGTCCGCACCGATGCCGGCGGCATCTTCGCCTATGCCTTGCCGCGCGCGGGCTGGTGGGGCTTCACGGTGCTGGCCGAAGGCCCGGCAGCCGCCGCTCCCGATGGCAGCCCGGCCCGGACCGAACTCGGCGGTACCATCTGGGTCAAGGCCGTGGACATGAAATAACCGCAAACACCGGGAGCCCCCCATGGCCCATATCCCCGACGGTGTCCTTTCCCCGCCTGTGCTCGCGGCCGGCGCGGTGGTGGCCCTGGCAGGCTGCGCCCGGGGGCTGAAGGCGCTGGAGCACGAGCGCATCCCGCAGGTGGCGATGCTGTCGGCGGTGGCCTTCGTCGCCTCGCTGGTTCATTTCCCGGTCGGGCCGTCCTCGGTTCACCTGATTCTCAATGGTCTGATCGGCATGGTGCTGGGCTGGGCGGCGTTTCCCGCCATCCTTGTCGCGCTCCTGCTGCAGGCGGTGCTGTTCGGCTTCGGCGGTCTGGTTGCGCTCGGGGTCAACGCCACCGCGATGGCGGTGCCGGCGCTGATTTGCCGCGCCCTCTTCCTTGCCGTCGCCCGCCGGGGCCGGCAGCGGCTTTCGGTCGCCGCGGCCGGGCTGGCCGGCGGGCTCGGCGTGTTGCT
>JBAXPR010000163.1:0-6045 GCA_037132135.1 Rhodospirillaceae bacterium | reverse complement strand
GGACGCCGTTGCCGTTAGCCGCATAACCGCGCCTCGGGACCTGAGCAAATACCAATTTTGACCAGCGCGGGCCAAAGATTTCAGCAATTTTGGATAGGTTTACCAAGTGCATCCGCCCGCCAACCACGCTGCCCCGTTCAGACACCGCGTCAGCGATGCGTTTTTCATACTGAACGGCCGGATCGTCGGTTGGAGGTTGTGGTCTGGATGATAAAATGGGCGCGCTGCTGAGCCCGGCGCGTAGTGCGGCCCCGCTCCCGGCGAAAAACGCCGCTATCCCGGTGAATAGCGTGGCAAGACGGGGGCGCTGACCCATTTCGCTCCATGGTGAGGGCGGCATGCTTCCTATCGAAGGTCACCCCGATCAGATAGGCTATCATACTTGGCGCGAAGGCTGTTGTAATGTAGGCGCTGCCGAAATGGGGGTCTTGGTGTCACCCCCCCAATAATCATCTTGCCGCCGGGACCATGCGTCCGTCGGCGGTTGGCCTGCTGTCACCTCGCCATGCCATCACCGGGCGCGCCACCACGGGATCGGCTTACCCGTTCGCCATCGGGATGTCGGTGATCATCTACTGATTTTCGGTGGCGCCGGATGGCGAATCGTGTGAGGACTTTCTGGCCCCGGAGTCTAAACAGATTGGGCCAAGACGCATGACGACGCGAAGGTTCTCGCTGGCTGTCGCACTTGTTATTGTGGGCGCATCCGGCACTGCGGCGACAGAGCCGTGCCAAAGCAATACCGAGGCCGTCAAAAACGCCGTTACCGTGGTTGCCAAAACTCTTGATGATCATGGCATAAAATATGTCAGAGACAGCCTTTATAACAATGGCGACGGAACAATCTGTGGCATTGGGTTCGTCAGCATCATTGATTATTCTGGAACATGGGTAGCATCTTTGCTGGAGCCGGGCAACGTAGGTAAAAATATCAGGTCATTTAATGATGGAGCTGCTATTAATTTTTTCAATGGGATGATTCACGGCGCCATCGAACGTAAAGGAAACCTTGTAAGTTATTTTACAAAAGATACACAGCGCGGCGCGGTCATCGACAAGTCTCTGTATTTTATTGACGTCCCGTCGCGCAAGCTGGTTGTTTATGGGGCATTTGCATCGAAATAGGAATTTGGCTAGAATTTTGTTAAGGAAAGCCAATGATAGATGACATTTCATGATTCTTTGACAGATACTATATACCGCCACGCCTCGTTTGGTATTATCAAATTAACAACAGCAGTATCGCGGCGGAGGAGCATATGAGTAACGAAAGCAGGAAAACAACCAATATCCCAATAAAATGTACTCAAAACGCCGGGGACGGGGACCGGCGCCTCGAAGATACAACCGGATACAGGATAATGGAGTCTACAGCTGACGCAATCATCGCCGTAGATATCATTGAGGATATAATTAGTTTTATTTCCGATATAGCATCCTCTGCATAGGCAATACATCCCAAGCTCTGGGTCATCAACACCCCTTGGAGACGGTGCCGAGAACCATCGGACAGTGGCCCGATGCGAGCCCTCTCAATGTTGCCCCAAGACGGCGGCTCGAATAAATCGTCCAAACCGGGGCCAGCGCTATCAACTCCTGATTGGGCTGTATGCTAGATATCGCCCGTGAGGCTGGGCAGCCATGGGCGCCAGCCCCTGGTCAAGGTTTGAAGGACGGCGATGGTTCGGCTCGCAACCACTCTCTTGATGCTGTTCACGGCGGCTACGGTCGGTGGCTATGGCTTCTACGCCGCCTTTCTCAGCGACCTGCCCGAGACCTCCCGTCTCGGCTCCTACCGGCCGCCGCCCGAAAGCCATGTGCTGGCGGCCGACGGCCGCGAACTGGCTGAGTTCGCCGGCGTTCATCAGCAGTTTGTGCCGGTCCGGGCCGTGCCGCGGCGGGTGATACAGGCGTTTCTTGCCGCCGAGGATAAGAACTTTTACAGCCACTCGGGCATCGACCCCCTGAGCGTGGTCCGCGCCGGGCTGACAAATCTGGTCAATCTGGGATCGTCGCGACGCCCGCTGGGCGCGTCGACCATCACCCAGCAGGTCGCCAAGAACATGCTGCTGACCAGTGAGCAATCGCTCGTCCGCAAGGTGCGCGAGGCGGTGCTGGCGGTACGAATCGAGCAGACCCTGCCCAAGGACCGCATCCTCGAACTCTATCTCAACGAGATCTATCTCGGATACCGGTCGCGGGGCGTGGCGGCGGCGGCCCAGGCCTATTTCGGCAAGTCTCTCGCCGGGCTGACTCTCGCCGAAACCGCATTCCTGGCGGCCCTGCCCAAGGGGCCAAATAATTACGACCCCGACCGGCACCATGATGCGGCCGTTGCCCGGCGCAACTGGGTGCTCGGACGCATGGCCGCCGATGGCGACATCAGCGCGGCGGAGGCCGCTGCCGCCCAGGCCGAACCGCTGGTGGCCCGCCACCGCAGTCCACCCGACGAGGTTTCCGGCGCCTACTACGGTCCGGAAGTCCGCCGCCAGTTGCTCCGGCAGTTCGGCGAGGACCGTCTGCTGCAGGGCGGCCTGCTGGTGCGCACGGCGCTCGATCCCAGGGTGCAGGGTGCCGCCGAGCGGGCGTTGCGCGGTGGCCTGATCACCTACGACCGCCGGCATGGCTGGCGGGGACCGGTCACCCGGCTCTCGCGTATCGACGGCTGGCAGGCCCGCCTGGCGGGGGTGAAGCGGCCGCCGGGCGGAGAGGCGTGGCAACTCGCGGTGGTGCTCGGCGCCCAGGGCGGCAAATCGAAACCGTCGGATACCCCGATCGGCCTTGCCGACGGCCGCACCGGTATCATTCCCTTCAGTGACCTCAAATGGGCCCGGCCGGCACTCGCCGACGCCGAGGTCGGACCGGAGCCCAGGCAGCCATCGGACGTGCTGCATCCGGGCGATGTGATCCTGGTCGAGGCAACGGGCGGCGGCGGCTTTGCCCTTCGGCAGATTCCCGAGGTGCAGGGCGGGCTGGTGGCGATGGAGCCGGCCACCGGGCGGGTTCTGGCGATGGTCGGCGGCTTCAGCCCCGCGATCAGCCAGTTCAACCGCGCGACCCAGGCCATGCGACAGCCGGGTTCCGCGTTCAAGCCCTTTGTCTACCTCACCGCTTTGGAAAACGGCTTCACCCCGTCGTCGCTGGTCCTGGATGCGCCATTCGACACGTTCCTCGGCTTCGGCGCCGGCGGCTGGGCGCCGGAGAACTACCAGCACAAATATTACGGACCGACACCGCTGCGGGTTGGGTTGGAGAAATCGCGTAATCTCATGACGGTCCGTCTGGCCCAGACGGTGGGCATGAACAAGGTGAAAGCCACCGCCGAGCGCTTCGGCATTACCGACTCCTTGCCGCCGTATCTGTCGATGGCGCTCGGTTCCGGCGAGACGACGGTGCTGCGCCTTGCTTCCGCCTATGCCGCACTGGTCAACGGCGGGCGCCGGGTCGCGCCGTCCCTGATCGACCTCGTCCAGGATGGCAATCGCGTGCTTTACCACCGCAACACCGGGGCCTGCTACGGCTGCGTCAGCGATTGGCAGCCCCCGGTTTCCGGCGGGCGGATCGCGGACCCGCGAACGTGCTACCAGATCGTCAACATACTGACCGGGGTGGTGCAGCGCGGCACCGCCGCCCGGCTGGCAGGGCTCGGTCGGCCGTTGGGCGGCAAGACCGGCACCACCAACGACTCGAATGACGCCTGGTTCGTCGGCTTCACACCCACCCTCGTGATCGGCATCTATGTCGGCTTCGATCGGCCGCGGACCCTGGGCGACCGGGAAACCGGCGGTTCGGTGGCCGTGCCGATTTTCGAGCGGCTCTTCACCGAGGCGCTGCGTAACGAGCCGGCGGTCCCGTTCCCGGTGCCGCCCGGTTTGCTGCTCGTGCGGACCAATCCCGAGACCGGCGCCCCCGCCGCACCCGAGGACCGGGGGGCCATCCTGGAGGCTTTTCTGCCGGGCACGGAACCCGGCGGTAACGCCGCGCATCCGGTGCTGGGCGGCGGCTACGCGCCATCGGGCGCGGCGGCGATCGAGGCTCCGGACAGCGATCCCACCCTGGTCGGCACCGATAGCTATGCCGGCAACACCGCCCTGGTACTCCCGGCGCCGGAACCGGAGGACGACCCCACCGCGGGACTATACTGAAACTCCGCGCCCGAACTGAACAGACTGTCCCGATGATGACCGGAAGCCTTTGCGACATCGACACACCACCCTCTTCAGCGGCCGCCGCCCTCACGGCCCCGAACTCCGATACCCTGTTCAGGGCAGGCGTTTGATGACGGTGGCGGCGATCATGGAAATGGGCGCTGTGCTTGCCCCGTGCGCGGCCGGACTCATTCAGGCCTGCCGCTCAATGTGGGCGGCGGCGGGGAGGGGCGAGGCCATCGACCTTGGCGCCCTTGCCGATACGCTTTCGCTCTGGTCGCTGATTGCTGTTGGCGGTTTTTGCGCCGTTCGCCTGTTCCTGAGAGCAACCCGCGGCGATGGGACATCGACTGAAGCGCAGCAGGAAAACCGGTCGCACCACGACCGGCGCCTCTCCAGACTGCTCACGGTTCTGGTCGGGTTTGCCGCTTTACTGGTATGCGAGCCCCTCGGCGACGTGGCGGAGCGGTGGTTTATCCGTCTGGCCCATGCTGTCGTTCAATCCGCGGCGATGAACACGCCGATCGGCTATGCCGGCTTGGCCGTGCAAATCCTGGTGGCGTCTGCGGCGCTGGCGATCGTGGTCAGGATTTGGGATAGTGCCGGTTCAAGGTTCCTGGGTCTCACGGTGCTCAGCCCGGCGCGGTTTCGCAGATGAAGTCTGGATATTCGACAAGGAGGCAGCAATGGACGGGGCAAAACCGGCCGATAGTATAAATATCCGAAATAGACACAAGGGTATCATGGGCTGCCACAGCCTCGCTATTGCTGTTTTCGTGATCCTGCTGACGGTTTCGTGGTCAAATGCCTCGCTGGCAGATCATCCGCCGGCCTCTGAAAGTGATCAGGCCGTGACGCTCTCCGAGATGGCCAGGTCCGTGGGGCGGGTGTTGATCGGCCAGATTTTTGTAATCTCCGGCGTTCGAAAAATACCAGCCTTCTCCGCGACCGCCGCTCGGATGGCCGGATACGGATTGCCCGTGGCTGAGGCGTTGCTGGTTCCGACAATCGCGCTTGAGGTTGGCGGTGGCCTTATGCTTGCCGCAAACATCTACCCGGACTGGGCAGCGGCCGCTCTTGCGCTCTTTGTTGTTCCGACGACGCTGATTTTCCATAACTTCTGGTCGGTCCCGAACGCCGCTGTCGCGGCTCGCGAGCAGATCCAGTTCATGAAGAACGTTGCAATTATGGGCGGCCTGCTTTCCGTCTTCAGCCAAGGCGACGGCGGATCAAACAAGCAATAGATGCCAGGGGCGCTCCGCAAGCCTTCTCCACCGCTTCAAAGGAAACACCGGTCATGTTCAAGCTTTTCGCTACCGTGTCCCTGATTGTTGCCGCCGTGATGACGCCGGTTCTTGCTGCCGAACCCCCGGCCGCAAATGGCGCCGCGCCCTCCCAGACCATCAGTCAGGCCGCAACTGACGCCGCAGGCAAGGCCCAGGCCGCGGCTGACGCTTTAGCCAAGGCCCTGACCGAGGCTGCCGCCGATGCCGCGAGAAAGGCACAAGCCGCGGCCGATGCCGCGGCCAAGACAGCGGCCGACGCCGCAAGCAAAGCTCAGGCCGCGATCGATGCCGCACACAAGGCGACGGCCGACGCTCAGGCTCAGGCCCAGGCGGTTGTTGACGCGGCAACAAAGGCGGCAACTGAGGCGAAACTCAAAGCGCAGGCTGCGATGGATGCGGCGACCAAGGCCGCCGTCGAGGCAAAAAACCAGGCTCAAGCCGCCGCCGCCGCCGCGACCAAAGCGGTTGGTGACGCGGTCAACAAGGCCAGCGGCACGTCGCCAAACGCTTCCGATACTGGAAAGCCCGGGGCCGGGCCTGAAACCAAGCATGACGACTGCATGCCTATCCGGTTGACACATACACCCACTAGGGATAGAGTTTGTTCAAAG
>JBAXPR010000162.1:0-6059 GCA_037132135.1 Rhodospirillaceae bacterium | reverse complement strand
AGGCCGACGGTGCACTAACATTCAACCCGGACCAGTCAGTGGGGGCCGGTCAGTGGGGGAGGCCGGACTGTTCAATACCGGCCGCTATCCGATGTCGGCCCAAACGATCAAGGAATCCCGGCTGGTGGTGATTCCGGCCACGGCGATGCTGGCCTGCCTCGACGGCCATGCCGGCTGGCGCCGCCATATGCTGGCCTTTCTCTCCTCGCGGGTTCATGTCCTCGTCCGCCAGATCGCCCACCTCAAACTGCTGAGCGCATCCCAGCGTCTCGGAGACTTCCTGCTCGGGCTGACCGAGCGCCGGAGCGGGCCGCAAGTGGTTCGCTTGACCTGTGAGCACAAGGTCATCGCCGGCATGCTGGGCATGACCCCCGAAAGCCTGTCCCGATCCTTGCGGCAGTTGCGAACCTTCGGCGTCGTCAGCCACAGCAAGCATGAAATACTGGTTGAGGATGTCAATCAGCTGCGCGCCTTTACAGCGGGGGAAGAACTGTAGGGAGCATGACAAATCGTTCGAAGCTGGCAGGCGTCCCATGGCAAAAATAGCCCTCAATTCCAGAGAGTCTGAAATCGTTCTGACCTGTCCCCTTTTTAATGGGCTGTCGGCTGCGATGCTCGAGGCGATGATCGAAGACGCCAGGATCGTCAATTATCAGGCATCAACCCAGCTGTTTTCGCGCGGCGACCCGGCGGACCGGGTGTTCGTCGTGCTGGGCGGACAGGTCAGGCTGTATATCCTCACCGCCCAGGGCGACGAGTCGGTGATCGACTTCATCGAACCGGGGCGGAGTTTCGCCGAAGCCGCCGTATTCGGCAACGGCGGCATGCCGGTGAACGGTGAAGCCCGCGCCGGCTCCCGGTTGCTCCACATTCCCGCCCGCTCCATTCTCAGTCGGGTCGAGCAGGATGCCGAGGTTGCCCGCCGCATGATGGAGGCGCTGGCGCACTGGCAGCGTCAGCTGATCGAGCGCGTGCACAGCTTCAAGGTCCGGTCGTCGGGCCAACGGCTGGCGGCGGCTCTGCTGGCGCAGATCGACGCCAGGGCCAGCACTGCCACGGTCCGGCTGCCGGTCTCGAAGGGCAAGCTGGCCAGCCTGATCGGCATCACCCCGGAAAACCTGTCGCGGCGGCTGGCGCGGCTGCGCGAGTTCGGGGTGACCTCGCAAGCCAGCACCGTCGCCATCGCCGATGTCGCCAAGCTGCGGCGCTACGCCGAAGGGCAGGACGATCAGCCGTGATCGTCTCCCGCGGCCCGACCGGGCGGCCCCCGAGTTTGTCGTCACCGCTGCCAAGGCTTGCAACACCCAATTCAATCGGGGAGGTTCGGTTGTTGACCCAGACCACGATGAGCGATGCGGATCAGAAGATGGTTCAGACCTTGCCTCTCTTCGAGGGCCTGACCCATGATACGATATCGGCGCTGACCGCCGAGGCCCATACCATCAGCTATGCGGTCCGGACCCTGCTGGTAACCAGCGGCGAGGTTCTTGGCCATTTCTTCGTCGTGCTGAGCGGCCGGGCGCGGCTGTTCGTGCTAACCGCCAAAGGTCGCGAAAGCATCATCGATGTCGTCGAACCCGGCCAGAGCTTCGGCGAAGCCGCGATGTTCGGCAACGGCGCGGTGCCGGTGAACGCAGAAGTCGAACCCGGAACCCGACTGGTCAATATCCCGGGACGGCCGATTCTCAACCGGCTGGTCGAAGACGTTGACTTCGCCCGAAAAATTCTCGAATCTCTGGCCCACCGGCAATGTTCCCTGATCGAGCTGGTGGTCGGTCTCAAGGCCTGTTCGGCCAGCCAGCGGCTGTCGATGGCGCTCCTCGACTGGTCGAAGGCCACCACGGGTCCGACCACTATCCGTCTGCCGATTTCGAAGGCCGAACTGGCCAGCCGGATCGGCATTACCCCGGAAAGCCTGTCGCGGGCGTGGAAGCGCCTGCACTCGCTCGGCGTGGTCTGCCGGGGCTCCTCGGTCACCATTTCCGATGCGGCGATCCTGCGCAGCTTCTGCAATCAGGGCGACTAGCGCGGATCACGACGGCAGAACAGCAGTGGGAGGCTCTCTGATCAAAATCTGCTCCGGCGAGGCTCGAAAACCTGTTTCAGTTGGGTCATTCCAGATCAGTACTCGCCCGAGTGTTCTTGTGGTACAGTCCTGCCGGCCGGGAGCGTACGGCCGGGCGTCAACACCAGGATCGACGGCAGGACGGAGATGACAGGGGATGGCGAAACGCTTCTCTTTGAAGCGGTATCCGCATTCAACGTGATCACGGTTACCGAGGACGGGCAGGGCCTGCGCGCCCTCTGGTTCGGCAAGGACCGGGTCCGGCAGAGCGTGATCAAGGTCGGACGGACGGCGCATCTGGAGTCGCCCTATCCGCCGGTTATCCTTGCCGGGTTTTCCCTGGCCGATCACGTCGGCAGCGCGCTGGTGCTCGGCCTCGGCGGCGGCGTCATCCCGAGTTTTCTGCGCACTTATTTTCCCGACATGCGAATCGATGTTGTCGAGGTCGATCCGGTGGTGGTCGGCGTTGCGGCCCGCTTCTTCGGGGTTTGCGAGGATGGGGCGATGTCAATTCATGTCGAGGACGGACGCCGCTTTCTCGAGCGCTGCGGGGGCAGGTACGACGTGATCGTACTGGACGTCGCCGGCACCGGGGGCGCCCCCGCCCACATGATCACGCGCGACTTCCTCGACAGCGTGCGCGGCGCGCTGACCGCCGGGGGCCTGGCCATCGCCAACGTCTGGAATCAGCAGGCCAACCCCTATTACGATGCGACGGTTGCGACCTACCGGGCGGTCTTTGAGAGCCTGTACATCGCGGCGGCCCGGGGCATCGGCAATCAGGTCTTCTTCGCGCTGACCCGGGCCACCGGCCTGACCGCCGAGACAGCGGCGACGCGGGCTCAGGCCTTTTCGAAGCGTCACGGCCTGCCGCTGGATCTGTCGGAGGCGATCCGCCATGGCTTTCGCAACGGAAACGATGAAATCGTCACGGGCTGGGTGCTCCGCGATCCGGGCGCGGCCGGATGATGCCCGATCGCCGATCGCCGGACCGGGCGGCCAAGTCGGCGGCAACCCGGGCAAAAACCGCCTCCCAGTCACCGAACGCCGGCTGCCGGTAGAGCCGCATGGTCGGGTACCAGGGCGTGTCCGTGCGGTCCTCCAGCCAGCGCCAGTCGGGCGAGAGCGGGAGCAGGCAGAAAAACCGGCACACCGAGAGCGCCCGCCGCATGGGCTACCGCGGTGTCGCAGGTGATCACCAGATCGAGCGCCCTCAGGGCGGCTGCGAGATCACGGAAGTCCCGGGTGTACGGGGACAGGTCGGTGACCGGGAAACGCCCCGCCGCGGCGGCCAGTTGCTCGGCCCCGGAGCCCTGCTGAAGACTGAACAGGTGCACACCGGGGAGCGCCGCCAACGGCTCGAACCGGGCGAGGGGAAACGAGCGCAACCGGTCGCCGACATGGTTGGGGTTGCCCTGCCAGACGATTCCGATGCGCAGGCCCGGAATGTCGTCGAAGCGGAGGCGAAAGCGCCCAATCCGCCCGGCTTCGGCAAACAGGTAGGGGATGGCGGCGGGAATGGTCGAGGCGTCGGTGCCGTGCAGCTTCGGCAGTCCCATCAAGGGGGCATGCGCGTCGAAGGCGGGGAGGGGCTCGTTCTCGCCAAAGACGGCGTCGACACCGGTGGCGCTGGCGAGCAGGGGCACCAACGGCGTTTGACACCGGACCAGCACACGTCCGGTGCGCTCCCGGGCCCAGGCGGCGTAGCGGACGAATTGCAGGGTGTCGCCCATGCCCTGCTCGGCGTGGAGCAGCAGCGTCCGGCCGGGCAGGGGCTCACCGCGCCAGAGCGGACGGGCGTAGCGGTGGGGGGCGTATTTCGCCGACAGCCAGCGCCATTCGAACTCCTGCCAGCCCTCGGCGTAGCGGCCCTTGAGCAACAGCATGAAAGCGATGTTCATATGCTGGCTGGCGTCGCCGGGTTCCAGCGCCAGGGCTTGACGGTAAGCCGTCATCGCCTCGTCCGGCCGGCCGAGTTCGCCAAGAACGATCCCGAGGTTGTTCCAGGTCTTGGAAAAATCCGGCTCCAGCGCCAGGGCGCGCCGGTAGCAGGCGACCGCCGCCGCGCGCTCGTTTCGCGCCCGCCGCGCGTTGCCGATGTTGTACCAGGCGCGGGCATAGCCCGGATCGACTGCGAGCGCACGCTCGCAACTGGCGATGCAGGCGGCCTGTTCCCCGAGTTCGCCGAGCGCCACACCCAGATTATTGTGGGCCTACGCATGATCGGGATCGAGTTCGATCGCGCGCCGGTAGCAGGCGACCGACTCCCCGACGGCGCCCCTGGTCTTGTGGACGTTCCCCAAATTATAGTGCGCCACCGCCAGTCCGGGCCAAAGCGCGACCGCCTCGCGGCAGGCCGCGGCCGCCTCATCCAACCGCCCCAGTTCGGTCAGAACCACGCCGAGATTGTTACAGGCCTCGGCGTGCCCGGGCTCAATCGCCAGGGTCCGCCGGTAGCAGGCCACGGCGTCCTCGTGGCGGCCCTCATCCTTCAGCAGATTACCGAGATTATAGTGCGCCGGCGCAAAGTCCGGGTTCCGCTCCAGGACCTGCCGGCAGGTCTCCGCCGCGGTCGCGGGGTGCCCCAGTTCGGCCAGGGCGATCGCGAGATTGCTGAACGCCGCGGCGTCGCCCGGATCAAGGGCGGCCGCCTGCCGGAAACAATCGATCGCCTCGTCAAGGTCACCCGACTCGCGGAGCGCGACGCCGAGATCATTGACCATCGCACCGTCTTCGGGGCACTCGGCCACCGCCCGGCGCAGCAGCCCGACCACGGTTCGAGGTTGCCCAACCTGCCGGGCAATCCCGGCCAGGACCCGCCACGCTGCGGCACAGCCAGGAGTCCGGCCAAGAATCTCTCGGCAGAGAGTCGCCGCCGCTTCAAGACGTCCAGCCTCGCGATGAGCCGCGACCAGAGTCAGCAGATCGTCGGTGGGCGCCGCCGCCTCGATCATTTCGGCGCGGTGTTGAAAAGGTCGTTGCCGCGGCCGATGTTGGCGAGAGCAGCGGCGCATTTCACAAGCATGTCGCCCTTGTAGTTGTCGAGCCCCAATTGAACCTTTGCTCTGGCATCAATCTCGATCTGATTAGAGTGGGCGGCGTCTACGCCAAACAACGTAAGATCAGATGCGGGTGGCGGCCACCTATTATCCCTGCCACCAAAGTAAATGTGAGCGTATTCAGCCGAGGATGTTCCGCACTCCAAGGTACAATGAACTTCGTAGGTCCACATTCCACCAAGAACAAAAATGTCCGTTCTCAGATCAAGCCCAGTGGCATACTGATCCAGCGCTTTGGCCGGACTTTTGATGGAATCATCGGAGATCGTGAGGTGACACCTGTATCGAACATTAACACCGCCATAGAGGCCGTTAAATTCTGGTGTTGCGATCATTGTGTAGCCGCTGTCCGGCACGCCGAGAAAGCGCCTCCAGTCATCCAGAACGGGTTTCAGGCGCAGATCATTGATCTCTACCTCTGTGACGATCGGATCTATCAGCGGGTTAGCCAGCGCAATCTTTAGTTTTTCCAGCATCCGGTCCTTGAAGCACATGTTTTCGTACTTCTCAAACATCTTGTATAGTTTGAAACGGCGCAGTGGCTCCTTGATAAAATTTTCGATGTCGATTTTGCAGGTCCCGTAATCGATCAGGCACCTTACCCTTGAAAAGGAACGGACCTTTTTTTCGACCTCATCATCCAATTTCACGGGGGTTAATTTGCAGCCGTTATCAATCAGGACAACATCAGCTAGGCTGAAACCCCCAGAAAGGCACGCCTTGTCCGCGTCTGATATCAACAATTTCTTGAATTTCGTATGTTCCTGCTTAAATTTCTGTTCGGCCGAGCCCCTGACGGCCACATAATGATCATACAAGGCCTTAAGACCGCTAAACACTTTTCTCATTATGACTTTTTCTTTGTCAATCTCCTCCTTGCTGGTAATTACCCACCCACCCCTTGGGGTTCAGCTCGCGGGTCACTCAATGGGTGG
>JBAXPR010000161.1:0-6172 GCA_037132135.1 Rhodospirillaceae bacterium | reverse complement strand
GGATCGACGCCACGGCAATTGCCGCGATCGGCACCTCCTGGTATTCGGTCGGGGTCTCGCATGGCGCCATCGGCTTGTCCGCCACCCAGGCCGCGCACTGGAACAGCCTCGGCTTCTCGATTGTCTGACCGCCGGTCGATCGGCGGCGGCCCGATGCGGATGTGGCGGCGGTGGCCCTCGCGCAGTATCATGAACCGGCGCTGGCGCTTTGATCCTGCGCGCCAAGCGCTCGCAGCGCCCGGCTCCGGCACAGCCGTTGAGACCCAAGGCTTGGTACCGAACGGCGTGGCGTGGATTCTGTTGAAATAGACAAAAGATCATGCAATGAGACCATCATGACAGACATCGAAAACAATGGCCATAATACTTTAGACAGAGCCGGCAATGCCGGCGATTTTGACGAAATGATTTCCTGTCATTATCGGTTTCTTCGGGGTGAAAAAAACGGCAAGCGGTTGAATCTTTCATTTTCTACCATGACAAAAGCATCATTTCGCGGCTGCGATCTCAGGTTTGCCGAATTCAAAGGGGCAAATCTCGCAGGGTGTGATTTTTCGCAGTCCGACCTGGAAGGGGCGTCTTTTTACAGCTGCGATCTCACGGGTGCAAAATTTAACGGCAGCAACCTGACCAAGGCGGACCTGAGAGGGGCCAAGCTTCAGCAGGCCGACTTGCGGCAGGCCATTCTTGATGGCGCCGATTGCCGGGAAGGCCGTTTGCTCGTCCAGGAAACCGATGGAAACCTGATCAGTGCGTTTGATCTTATGAAGGTCGTGCCGACCTCATTTGATGACTGTAATCTGCTTGAGGCCAGCTTCAAGTCGGCCAAGGCGGCTTCGGCAAGCTTCCGGGACGCTTTCATTGCGGAAACTAATTTTGAATACACAAACATGAATGGGGCTGTCTTTACAGGAGCTGTTATCAGAAGCGCCGTCTTTAAAGGGTCTGAACTGATTGACGCAGACTTCAACGGATCTAATATCATTAATACTGACACCTTCGCCGAGGAGTTTGCCCAGGCAAAAATTCAGCGAACGGTGGCCCACCTCAGCCCGCCATTACAGATAAAAATTGCCAATCACCAGCTGTGGATTGATTCCCTGTCGAAGCAGGGCAGCCGGCTTGTCCTGAGTGATTGCTCCTTTCGTGGCCTTAACTTTCCAGGAATTAACTGGTCTGCTGTCGAGTTCATGAATGTCAACCTGACGAATGCAAATTTGAATGGGGCAATCCTGTCGATGGCCACCTTTCTGAACTGCAAGTTTGATAATTGCCGGATGACCAATGTTGACGGGCGCGGGGTCAATATGACGGGGTCATCGCTTGATGGTGCCGACATGCGCGGCGGCGACTTTTCGCCGGTTATCAATCTCCATGACAAGTCCAACAGGTGGCAATCGAAATTCACAAACTGTTCCTGTGTCAGATCGCTGATGAGCAACAGCAATTTTTCCGATGCCATATTTATCGGGGCCAATCTGTATCGGTCAACGATGAAGGAGTGCAACTTGTTGAACTGCGATTTTACCGATGCCAAGATTGCCAATGCCGACATGGCGAAGTCAAACCTGAGCACCATCATCACCAACAGCAAGCCGTAATCATTGCCAGGGGCTGCGGCACGGGCGAGCGCCCGGACGGCAGGCGATGGGAAGGCCGTCGCCCGGCAAGGGCGCCTGTCGCAATCAAAGGGTGCTATTTACCAGTTGAGTTCAACGAATTCCAGCATATCCGGCAAGCTTGGCTTGCGGCCTGGCCCAAGCGCTCCGGCAGATGCCGCCAGAGCGCCCGGTTACTGGCCCGCTTGACTCGATATTATGCTGTGCTAATCTCGTGGCCATTGCATAGACGCCGGTCACATCACGCTGTATGGTTGTGACGCCGAAAAAAGGGATCAGCATGGCTAATCACGTAAACACTGCGGGATTGCTCTCTTGCGTCGCTTCGGCCGTTTTTCTGAGCGCCTGCGCCGGCGGACACGACCCGGTCATGTCGTCGGATGTTCCTGATATCAAGCGGCCAGAATACATGGCGCCGACAGAGTATCCGATGAAGGACTGCCAGGGAAAAGAAAACAAGTCATGTGTTGTAAGGCTTTTTGACAAAGGAACAGACGTATCCTGGCACGATGTTAAGAAGTTTCCTCATCGATATTTAGAACTTTATGACCGGAAAGCGATTCTTGATTTTTGCAAGCCCCCCAACGGTGGACCGGCGTGCGAAGCCCGCCTGAATAGGTTATCAAACTATTTCAATCCGAACGGACGCCCCGGCGATGGAGAAATCGGTGTCGCGCTTGAAGGCGGCGGCACCAAGGCGGCGTCTTTTAGCATGGGGGCGCTGGCCGGGTTGGAACGACTCGGCCTGTTCGATGGCCGGGTCACCGCGGTCTCCTCGGCCTCCGGCGGCAGTTATGCCGCCGGCTATCTCTTCAACCGGTGGTACGACAGGTTGCGCCAGTTCAAGAAGAACCCGGCCGCTGACATGCCCGGTCCTGGTGGCTGGTTCGAATCCTGCATTCCCTCCAAAGAGCCGTATCTTTACAGACTGAAGGATATTTTGAACGTCGGGACCCATAGCTGCTCCGGGAAGCGCGCGTCCTTTATCGACCATGTCTGGCGCAATCGTGATATCATCAACGGCACCCTCGATGGTGATGCCGATGACGAATGGTTATCCTGGAAGGACGCTTGGCACGTTCTGTTCCTGGTGACGGAAACCGCCGCTACCATGCCGGTCGACCTCGCCACGCGCGCGGTCTTCCGCTGGCCATCCTACACGGCGCCGTCGGAAGTTGTTTACAAGTCTGGGTTGGAGCGCGATTACGGCTTTTCGCCGTCCGACTGGCAGGAAGAGATAAAGACCCCCTATCCCTTCCGCATCTTCGACATGCAAGGCGAACGCCGGGAGGAACGGACCTTCGGCGCCTTCAAGATGTACCTCGATCATGCCAGTGACGAAAAACAGAAGTGGAATGTCCCGCTGTGGATCGTCAACACCACCGCGCCGGGGCGGATCTCGGTCGATACTTGGATGGTGGCGCAACCCCGCGACCCGCTTCGCCAGGAATTTGAGCTGACCATGAACGGCTACGGTTCGGGCATTTACGGCTACGCCCTGTCACCGCCGCCGTCATCGGGGAAGTGGCTGGGAGCCAACCCGAGTTCGATGCCGCTGGTCGACGCTATCGCGACCTCGGGTGCGTTCGCGGACAAAGATGAAACCCTGCTCGCGAATCCCATACAACGGATCGGCGCGGGCGCTATTCTCGGTCTGGTCAACACGGAATGGTTCACCGAGATTCCCAACTTCAATACCTCGGACTTGTACCGCTTCGCGGCGGAAGCGCTGCCGTGGCCGTTCTACCTGGCCACCACCAGCCAATATACTGACAACGCTCACATTCACCTGCAAGATGGCGGCAATGCCGAGAACACCGGCATTTTCTCCCTGCTGCGGCGCGGCTACAAGACCATTGTCTACGTCCACGGCACCGAGGACAACAAGGCGGCCTGGGAAGGCATCTGCCATCTGAAGAATCAGTTGGAGTTGGACGGCGCCTACACACTGACGTCGGCGGACGACACCGGTAAAGAAGACTGGCTACGGGACGTGATGAAGGAAAGGAACGTAGCCATTCAGGTCAATGGCCATGTCTACAAGAACTTCCTCGACGGTCTGTGCTCATCGCAGCTTGGCGACAACGACTTCAGTCTCTTTAACTTATCGCCAAAAACTGCCGGGGACAATCGGATCAACCCGGTCGCGCGTATCTACTGCAATCGTCTGGATGGCTGGGATATAACGGATAAAAGGACCCGCCGTGAAAAGGTATGTCCGGAATACGAGAGTCGCTTTTCCGGGTGGCTCTCTGATAAGGTGGATATAAAGGAAGAATTTGTTCCGATCTGCTATCCTATGGAAAATTGCCGGGCCACCGATAAAGAAAAGGACAACGCAAAAGCCAGGGCTGAGCAGGCATTCTGGAACTGGATCAACGATAAGCCCATGATATTTACGGTCAAGGTCCGCGCCGACGAAAAAGATGCTAAACGTTCAAAAGAAGACGCATCGGACCTTAAGGTTGTTTCCAGAATCATCGCGGTCGTTCCAACGATCAATGCCAAGGACATTCTCAGCCAGCTTAAGAGCACCGATCCGAAGCTGCCGCTTCCCCCCGACACAAGAGACGAATCGGCATCGAAGTCCTGGACGAGGTGGTGCGATGCCAGCGGTGATGCCCGCCGGTCGGTCAGGATCAGAAATTGCGAAGCGCCCGACGGCACCTGGTTGAGCGACGGTTCGTCCGTTCAGCAGGACGGGCTGTCCTGCGTCGCGCTCTCTCATCTGATCGGAAGCGATTGTGCCGGTTCCGCGGACGACCATCCGGTGTTTCCCCAGAATAGTTTCATCAAGATGACGTTCTCGACCAGCTATCCGGCCTATGCCGCCTACTTCGACCTTGGGCGGCAGCAGGTGCGGCGGGCCTTGTGCAAGGCTGGCGTCGTCTCCTGCTCTGCGCGTTCGGGGGAGGTGATCGCCTCGGTACGCTGAGCGCGCTTTGAAGCCGGCGCCCGCACTCCCGGCAGGGGAGATCGTGCAAGAGCCCCGGGCTTGATGGCCGCTACCGGCTTTCCGCCTGTTTCAGCACGCCCGCGATCATATCGCGGTCGCGGGCGGCTGCGGCGGCGTCGGCGGCTTCGAAGAAAAACTGCTTGAAGAGGCCGCCGCGGCCGAGTTCAAAGAGAAACGCGATGTGGCTGGTGGTGCCGGCGCTGGTGGTGCAGGCTACTTCGAGGGCGCGGAAGCTGCCGCCGGGCAGGGTGGTGGCGTCGCTTTCGGAGGCGGTGAAGCCGCCGGCGCAGCGTGGACGCAGGCGCTCGAGGATGGCATCGCCCAGCCCGGCCAACCCGGCGCCGAGCGTGGTGCGGCTTTCGGCCATGCCGGCGGTGACCTCGGCCGCCTTCCAGAGAAAATCAACCGGTCCCAGCCCCTGGGGTGCGGCCGAGGCCGCCATCAGCCCGACGGTCTTGAAGCCGGCTTCAGCGAGCAGACGCTTGAGCGCCGGCGGAAATTGCAGGCTGCCCGCGGCGACGCTGCCCAGCGGATTTGCCGGCTTGCCGGCGCGGGCCTGCTCGACGCAGGTTCTGAGCGCGGGCATCGCCCGGTTGGTGCCCCTGAGCTGGAAGCTGATGGTATCCTTGGGGCCGCGGATGGCCAGGGTATCGCCATGGACCAGGGCCTGAAACAGTTCGGTGTCGCCTTTGTTGGCGATCACCAGCATGTCGGGATCGGCCGCCACCGCCTGACGGTCGCGCTTGAAGCTGCCGTCGACGATCACCGTCACCGGCCAGGCGGCGCCCTTGATCAGATGGGCGGCCGCCATGCCGAGGCCGATGTTCAGCGCCCCCTGCCGGCTTCGCGCGATCACCAGCGACCAGCCGTTGTCGAACCGGCTTTCGGCCATGCAATAGGCAAAGGCGCCGTCCTTGGTCACCACCGGTCCGATTCGCCAGTCGCCGAGCGGCGACGCCGGTTCGACGCTCTTCTCGTCGCCCGAGCGGGCGGCGGCGCCCAGTGGCGAGGCCAGGGCGACGGTCGTCGCGAGGACGGCGAACAGCCGGGTCAGGCGCAGGATCATCGGGGAGGTCCGGAACGGCGGCGGGGATGACAGAATAGCCCCGGTCCTGCCCGGGCGCCAGCCTTCACCCCGGTGGCGGCGCCGGCCGTCAGCCCAGGCGCTCGACGGCGATATGCCCGGGCGCGAGTTTGGCCGCCTTCTTGAGGCCGGCAATGGTGCCGCCGATGTCGTCGACGGTGACCATGCGCTCCCCGGCGGCAATTTCGACCAGCGCCGCCGAGCAGGACAGCAGCGGGAACTGCTGGAGTGCGCCGTCACGGCCGCGGGCGACGATGAAGCCGCGCTCGCGGGACTCGGGATCGTAAAAGCTTTCGACGTCGCGCCGGAAGGCGGCCAGCGCCGCCTCGACCCGTCCGCGTACCTCCTCGGCCGGGGTGTCGCGAAAGCTGGCAAAGAAATCATCGCCGCCGATATGGCCGAGAAAGCTGCGGCTGCCGCCGAGGGCGCTGCGCATCAGTTCGGAAAACAGCAAAATCGCGCGGTCGCCCTGGCGGAAGCCGAAGCGGTCGTTGAAGGGCTTGAAGTTGTCGA
>JBAXPR010000160.1:0-6364 GCA_037132135.1 Rhodospirillaceae bacterium | reverse complement strand
CCCTGGCCGATGCTGCCGAAACCGACGATCACCATGCGGCCATTGAACCGGATGTGTTTCTTGTATTCAGTCATGGAAAGAACACCCTCGACGACGGGAAGGTTGGACGGAAACGGCGGTGCGCGCCACCCCCTGAGGAAAGGGTTTTTGGCGCCGGAGTCAACCGCCGTCCGGGCCCCGCCTTATAAGTTTAACCAAAGAGGCCGTGCAGAAACCAGGGCGGGGGCCGTTCGGAGCGGTAAAGGCCGTCACGATAGAGCCAGAAGCGCCGGCCCTCGCCGTCCTCGACCCGGTAATAATCGCGCAGGCCTTCCAAGCCCCGCCACCATTCGGCAGTGAGACGCTCCGGCCCTTCGGCACAGGCCACCCGATGGACCTGACCGCGCCAGCGGAACATCACCGGCGGATCGTCAGGCACCGGCGCCATCACCTCGATCGGCTCGGGCCGTGCCAGCAGGCGCAACGGCCGTGGCCGGTCGGCCGGCCAGTTGGGGCCGGTGAAGGGATCGAGCGCCGCCGCCCAGAGCACGGCGCGCTCGGGCCACCAACTGGCGAAAGGCAGCGGCCGGCGCACCGCCGCCGCGCCCAGCCGCAGCACCAGCCGGTCGACGAGACCGGCGAGATCGGACTCGCCGTCCCCGGCGTCCTTGCCCTCGAAACTCAACTGCACCGCCGCCAGCGGCTCGGCCACCGGAACGGCCAGCGCCAGGACCTCGAAGCCGGGGCCGGGCTCCAGGCGCTCCAGCCGTTCGGTGAGCAGACGCAGCAGCGGCACCGGCGCCCGCACCGGCCGGCTGGTGCCGATGGCGATCTCCTGGGGCGGCTGGTCACAGCCGGCATCGACCCGCCAGGCCGCAAGCTCCAGCCGCCGCGCCCCCTCTCCCGCCCGCTCCAGCCCGGCACACAGGCTGTCCACCAGCCGCGCCACCGCGGCCCGGATCGAATCCGGCGCCGCGATCGGCTCGGCGAAGGCCAGACGGACGCTGTGGGGCGGTGGCGGCCGGCGCGGCGACACGGGCTCGTCCTCGAGGCCAAGGGCGCGGTCGAGCCGCCGCCCGACCTCCAGACCGAAGCGCGCCGCCAGCGCCCGCCGCGGCATAGGATAAAGATCCGCGATCCGGCGCAACCCGACCCGGGCCAGTCCGTCGGCGCTGTCCCGGTGCAGCCCCAGCGCCGCCACCGGCAGTCCGGCCAGGGCCTCGCGCTGGCCGCCGGGGGCGACGATGCCGCCGCAGCCGAAGCGCGCCTGCGCCCGCGCCGCTCCCGGCGTGTCGGCGATGGCGATCACGGCGGCAAAACCGGCCCGGGCCAGCCGGGCGCCGAGATCCCCGGCCATCCCCGCCTCGCCGCCAAAAAGATGGGCGCAACCGGTGATGTCGAGCATCAGCCCGTCGTCGCCCTCGACCGCCAGCCAGGGCGTGTAGCGCCCGGCCCAGCCGGCCAGCCGCTCCAGCGTCCCGGCGACCAACCCCGGCTCGGCACCGACCGCCGCCAGGTCGGGCACCAGGGCGCGGGCGTCGGCCAGCCCCATGCCCGGCCGCGCCCCGGCCAGTTCCGCCGCCCGGTTGACCGCGAGCACGACCACCCCCCGGCTGCCCGGCATCACCACCGCCAGTTCCCGCTCACGGCCAGCGCCACGCCGACGCTCGATACCGTCGGTGACAAGGCGGGGCAGCCAGAGGGCGAGGCAGCGGCGGGACATGGCAAGGGGGGGGGCACAGAAAAGAGCATGACGGAGAGAAGAGGGAGACATAAACAAGAACATATATAATACATAACAAAAACACCACTCGCAAACCGGAAACCGGACGGCGTGCCGGCTCGGGAGCACCAGACACGCCCGCAGGTTCGCCGGCTCGATCGGCAGCGGCTCTGCCCCACGACTTATCCTCTTGACCGGCCGGCCCCAGGCTGTGAGGCTCGGCCGCTCATGCCTCCTTTCCGGACAGCATCGTCTGCGCTTACGACAAAGGCCCGCCGCTCGCGGGGCAAAAAATGATCCTCGACAACCGCCAACTGGTGTTTTCCGAATCGGCCGTGCTCACAGCCTTCCGCTGGTATGTCCAGGCACAAGGACAGAGCGATCTGCCTCAGGGCGTGGTGTCGCGAATCGCCCTTACCGGGACTCCGTGCCGGGTAACGGTGTTCCTTCAGCGCCATGGCGCCTCCCGATTCGACGAGTTTCCCTTTTCCGGCAACAAGCTGGTGGGAGCCTTGCTCTATTTCTGCAAGAAACAGAAGGTACCGGTACCGCGTGATGCGCAGAAGACGCTTCGAGTCGAGGATGATGTTCTGGTGATGGACATCACCCGCCAGATCGTGGCCACCCCACCGGCCTAGTCTGCCGGGACTGGCACCCCCGTTTGCATACAGAGCGGGGCATTTTTCGGTTGACGGCGCGAATATGGTCGGCGACTGTTGACTATGGCATTGATCCGGCGCCCCCTTTCAGATACCGAGCGACTTGACTGGTTGCGTCTCATCCGCACCGAGAATGTCGGGCCGGTAACCTTCTTCCGGCTGCTCGAGCAATGCGGCTCGGCGGCGCGCGCGCTCCAGCTCCTGCCCGAGATGGCCCGGCGGGGCGGTCGGAGCAAACCGCTGCGCATCACCTCCAAGGCCGAGGCCGAGCGCGAGATCGCGGCCACCGCCCGCCTCGGTGCCCGCCTGCTGGCGGCCTGTGAGCCCGACTATCCCGCCGCGCTGGCCGCGATCGACGACGCGCCGCCGCTGATTTCGCTGCTCGGCCACGGTCATCTCCTCAGCCAGGGGGCGGTAGCGGTGGTCGGCGCCCGCAACGCCTCGCTCAACGGCCGCCGTTTCGCCCAGCAGCTGGCCCGGGACCTGGCCACAGCCGGACTGGTCGTGGTTTCGGGGCTGGCCCGCGGCATCGACACCGCCGCCCACCAGGGCGCGCTCCCGGGCGGCACGGTGGCGGTGCTGGCCGGCGGGGTCGACGTCATCTACCCCGAAGAGAATGAGCCTCTCTACCGGCGCTTGAAGGCGGAGGGCGCACTCATCGCCGAATGTCCGGTCGCGACCCAGCCCCAGGCCCGCCATTTTCCCCGGCGCAACCGCCTGATCTCCGGCCTGTCGCTGGGGGTGGTGGTGGTCGAGGCGGCGGCGAAGTCGGGCTCTCTTATCACTGCCCGCTTCGCCCTCGATCAGGGGCGGGAGGTGCTTGCGGTGCCCGGATCGCCGCTCGACCCGCGCTCAGAGGGTCCCAACGCCCTGATCCGCCAGGGCGCAACCCTGGTCCAGTCGGCGGCCGACATCCTTGAGGCCCTCGCCGGTCTTGCCCGGCCGCCGCTGGCCGAACGGCTCCAGGGCGACCTCTTCCTGGCCCCGCCCCCGGCCCTGGTCACCCCCCCGGCCGACGAAACCGAACTGGCCCGCGCCCGGACCCTGGTCCTCGAAAGCCTGGGGCCGACACCGGTTCCGGTTGACGAACTGATCAGGGGCTGTCAATTGTCTCCCCCGATCGTGCACACGGTGGTGCTGGAACTGGAACTTGCCGGACGAGTGGAAAGACGGCCGGGCAATCAGGTCAATTTGATTTGATGTCAATTGACCTTGGTGCCGGACGGCATTCTGTGCCCCTTCGGCAGCATTCCGGATTCTCTCCTCACCGGAGCAGACAGGATGGGCGGAGAGAAATTCGTGCCGGGCAGCAGCGTCGTCATCGTCGAATCGCCGGCCAAGGCCAAGACGATCAATAAATACCTCGGGCCGAGCTATTACGTGCTCGCCTCCTTCGGTCATGTCCGTGATCTGCCCGCTCGCGACGGTTCGGTGCTGCCCGACCAGGATTTCGAAATGGCCTGGGAACTGGGGGAACGCTCCAAGCGCCACATCGACGAGATCATGCGCGCCGTCAAGGGTGCCGATCGCGTCTACCTCGCAACCGATCCGGATCGCGAAGGGGAGGCGATTGCCTGGCATGTCGAGGAGTTGCTGCGGGAAAAGCGCCTGATCGGCAAGGTCGACGTCCAGCGGGTTACCTTCAACGAAATCACCAAGAGCGCGGTGCTGGCGGCGATGGCCAAGCCGCGCGCGGTCAACAAGGAACTGGTCGAGGCCTATCTGGCCCGGCGCGCCCTTGATTATCTGGTCGGCTTCACCCTGTCGCCGGTGCTGTGGCGCAAACTCCCCGGCTCGAAATCGGCGGGACGGGTGCAGTCGGTGGCGCTGCGGCTGGTCTGCCAGCGCGAAGGCGAGATCGAGGCCTTCCGGCCCCAGGAATTCTGGACCATCGAGATCACCTTCGGCACCAGGGACGGCGCCACCTTCAGCGCCCACCTGATCCAGCTCGACGGCAAGAAGCTTGACAAGTTCGCCCTCGGCAACCGGGCGGCGGCCGAAGCGGTGGTCGAGCGGCTGAAGCCGCTGGCGTTCTCGGTGGCCTCGGTCGAGCACAAACTGGTGAGGCGCAACCCGTGGTCGCCCTTCACCACCTCGACCCTACAGCAGGAGGCCTCGCGCAAGCTCGGCTTCGGCGCCACCCGTACCATGCGCACCGCCCAAAAGCTCTACGAGGGCGTCGACATCGGCGGCGAGCACGTCGGTCTGATCACCTATATGCGAACCGATGGCGTCTCGCTGTCCCACGAGGCGATCGATGCCGCGCGCAAGCTGATCGGGGACAGTTGGGGCGACCGCTATCTGCCCTCGTCGCCGCGGGTCTACAAGACCACGGCCAAGAACGCCCAGGAGGCCCACGAGGCGATCCGGCCCACCGATATGTTCCGCCGCCCTGAAGACGTGGCGCGCTATCTCGAAAAGGACGAGCTGCGCCTCTATGAACTGGTCTGGAAGCGCACCGTCGCCTCGCAGATGGCCTCGGCGGTGCTCGACCAGGCGACGGTGGATATCGCCTCGGCCAAGGGCGAAGCGATGTTCCGCGCCACCGGCTCGATCGTGGTCTTCGACGGCTTCCTGCGGGTCTACAAGGAAGACCGCGACGACGATACCGACGAGGATGCCGAGCGCCGGTTGCCACCGGTCAGGGAAAAGGACCCGCTGCAGCGCCAGGGCGAGATCCGCGCCGATCAGCACGCCACCCAGCCGCCGCCGCGCTATACCGAAGCCAGTCTGGTCAAGCGGCTGGAGGAGCTGGGTATCGGCCGGCCGTCGACCTATGCCAGCATACTCCAGGTCCTGCAGGACCGTTCCTATGTCCGGCTCGAAAAAAAGCGCTTCATGCCCGAGGATCGGGGCCGGCTGGTCACCGCCTTTCTCGAGAGCTTCTTCGAGCGCTACGTCGAGTATAACTTCACCGCCGATCTGGAAAACCAGCTCGACGAGATTTCCGGCGGCCGCGTCGACTGGAAATCGGTCCTGCGCGAGTTCTGGGCCGCCTTCCATGTCGCGATCGACGGCACCAAGGACCTGACGATCACCCAGGTCATCGATACCCTCGACGCCTCGCTGGGCAGCCACTTGTTCCCGGCCGGGACCGCCGGTGGCGCCGATCCCCGGACCTGCCCGACCTGCGGCAAGGGCCGGCTCGGCCTCAAGCTGAGCCGCAACGGCGCCTTCATCGGCTGTTCGAGCTATCCCGAGTGCCGCTACACCCGGCCGCTGTCGGTGGCCGGCGGCTCGGGCGACGACGCGCCCGATGCGCTCGAAGGACCGCGTCTGCTCGGCGCCGACCCGGACACCGGCCTGCCGGTCACCGTCCGGCGCGGACCCTATGGCGCCTATGTCCAACTCGGCCCGGCGGCCGGCGCGACCACGCCGCCCGAGCCGGCGCCGGAACCGGCGCCCACCGCGGCCAAAGGCAAGAAGAAGGCCAAGCCGGTGGCGGAAAAGCCCAAACGGGTCTCGATTCCCAAGGGCCTGCCGCCCGCGGACGTCGATCTCGATACCGGGCTGCGCCTGCTCGCCCTGCCCCGGGAGGTCGGCCGTCATCCCGAGGGCAACGACACGATCAGCGCCGGCATCGGCCGCTTCGGCCCCTACCTCAAGCACGGCAGCGTCTACAAGTCGCTGCCCGATGATGATGACGTCCTGACCATCGGCCTCAACCGCGCGGTGGTCCTGCTCGGCGAAGGCAAGCAGCGCGCGGCCTCGGTTCCCGGCCGGGCGCTCGGCACCCACCCCGCCGACGGCAAGCCGATCACCATCGGCAGCGGCCGTTTCGGCCCCTACGCCAAGCACGGCAGCCTCTATGCCTCGCTGCCCAAGGCGGTCAGCCCCGACGCCGTAACCCTCGAACAGGCAATCGAGCTGCTGGCGGCCAAGGCGGCCAAGACCGGCGGCGCCCCGGCCAAGACCAAAGCCCCGGCCCGGAGCGCCGGGGCCGTGATCAAGGCTGAAAAGCCCGCTCAAAAAGCCCCGGCCAAGACCCCAGGACCGCCGAAGG
>JBAXPR010000159.1:0-6476 GCA_037132135.1 Rhodospirillaceae bacterium | reverse complement strand
AAGGCCGACGGTGCACTAACATTCAACCCGGACCAGTCAGTGGGGGCCGGTCAGGAGGAATAAGCTGCCAGAGACAGGTTCGAACTTCTGAGACGTTAACTGTACCGGCTGGCGTAACTTCAATCAGCTTTTGGCTGCAAGGAGGCAGCGGAGGGTCTGGGGATGGAACCGCCGGCGGTGGCGGCGGTGGTGGTACTGGCATCTCTCAGGGTGGGGTGCTTCTGGCGTGTGCCACCGGCGGCAATGGCAGTCGATCAGGCTCAGGGACCGCAGGCGCGACTGATGTCGGCAGTCTGTCGGTCGCTCCGTCAAGCCAAATTACCGTCACTGTCGGTGGTGGTGGTGGGGCAGGGTTTAACGGAGGAGACGACGGTGGCGGTGGTGGCTCCGGCATGATTGGCTGTGCGGGCGGGACCGGTGGCGGTGGCGTTGATCCGGGAGGTGCCGGCGGCGGTGGCAATGGCACCGGGGGGGCAAGTTACTTTCACGGTGCGGGGACCGGTGGGAAGGGCGCCGTCGGAGCATCGCCTGGATCCGGTGCAGGGTCTGGCGGTGGATATG
Organism: Rhodospirillaceae bacterium; assembly: GCA_037132135.1. Lineage (GTDB taxonomy): Bacteria > Pseudomonadota > Alphaproteobacteria > Azospirillales > Azospirillaceae > BOG-933. Next base: position 5,915 of record JBAXPR010000159.1, on the reverse strand, counting down.
GCAGCGCTGGTGGGGAGCGTATCGGCCAATACGGCTATGACAACTACACCGTCAACAGTGGGCACAGCGGTGGCGTTGGCGGCGGCTACGGCAATGGTAACGGAACTCCATGGACAGCCACTAGTGGTGGCGGCGGAACTGCCATCCTAACCTACTCTTCGACGGTATGTTCGATGTAACAATCCAATGCTTGCGCGCTCAACATCGGATCGAGTTCAGCCTGTTATTTTGTCTTCTACGCGTCTTTTAGCTGCGCCATGTGATTATATCGGACGCCTAGGATGTAAACCTGCTAATCCAAAACGTAAGAAGGAAATACCTGAATGCGCATGACGTTTATGCTGGTAGCAGCCGTCTTTCTCGTAGCGCCGCGCTCCGATGCAAGAGCCGCAGGAGACGTGAGGTGTCCGCCAACGCTTTCACTTGGCGGAGCCGAGTTCGTACACCTGGATATACTTGCCGGCCCGCCGGGACAGGAACTGACCGAATATCCCGCTTGGCTTGCACCGGATGACACTGAGGTATCTCGGGGACTTGCCAGACAGACTTGGTCCGTTGATGTCACGACAGCGTTACCGGCGACGTTGGTCTGCAGATATCATGGTACGAGCGAAGCTATCCGTATCCCTTTGCCCGAGGGGCATCGTATCTGCATCAGCGTCTTCCCCTTCACTGACGGCAAGATGAGGGCGGCGACTGGAAGTCCGGTGACGGCGATCTGTCACTGAAGCTGGTGGGGGCATGGCAAATCCGTGCCTGTTTCATGATGGTCGACCTGTCGAGAGTCGCCAGCGTTTCAATCAGCGCCACGGCAAATGACCCCGGCCCTTTCGATTGCTGGCGCGCCAATTCGCCGGCGATGCCGAGCACGGTCATGCCGCGAACGGTGGGCCAACACCGGGTCGGGATTGACGGCGGCGAAGGCGGCGACGATGCCCAAGGTTGCAGGGGTTCGGGCAGGCGCGCTCTGCGGGTTCGTCGCCGTCGTGCAGGTGAACTCGCCGATTTCCATCACTCGTCTCTCTTGCATCCGTCCGTTCGACATTTGGTTCAGGCAGTTGGTGCCGAACAGATGGAGGCAATAATGGACGCTCGGGATGCCATAAGCGATTGGCACGCTGGTAAAATTGTCAGTGTCGTTTCGATGAGGGGAGACGACATGGATTTTGAGCAGGGCATCTGGGAGATTGCCTTCGCAATGCTCGAATCCATGCTCGATGATCCTCCGCCCATGGGATGGAATGCGATGAAAGCAGATGACGAGAAGGTCAAAGCTTGGTTTCGTAAGATCGATGCATCCGACGTAGTCAAGGACGCAGAAAATCGGGTCGGGCCGAGCAGTGTGATGCTCGGAGCCGCTAGGAGCGCCGCAGCCGTCATTGCCAGGAATGGCTACAAAGCGGCGCTTAATAAGGCGCCAGCATGCCGTATCATTGGCCTCACACACAACCCAGCCATGGCACTGAGGCCGGTACCTGGGTTGAACTGGTGATATCTTCTACAGGCAACCGAATTCTTGCGATGAGCATCGGGTCGCCGATGTTCAATATGCGTCGGCGCTCACGGTGGGGGCGAGTCTTTCCCTGGCATTAAAGGGCGTCTCGGGCGCGACGTCGATGTGCCTCGCGAAGGCGATCACGATGCTGTCGTCGGATAGGAGATAGTCCAGGGCGCCGACCAGGAACCCGCGGTCTTTCAGTCGCCCTCGAAGGTCCTCGGGGGCGCAACCCGAGGCGGCGAGAAAACCGGTCATCAGGTTCTCGTCGGCCATGAGATAGGTGATCGCCTGCAGCGCCATAGCCTCGGCGGCATCGTCGGTCATCCGTGGCGGCGCTTTTGCGACGGACTTCGGTTGGTAGGGCTTGAACGGGTCCATTGTCGGCTCGCCTTGGTGATTTCACTGACCAAAAACCATCGACGTCTGGCGCCCGGCGACGGCGGCCTGGCAGATCTTAAACGCGATACAGGGCGCGTAGAGCGCATGTCGGCGGCGGAGGTCAAATGATAAGGGGAGGACTCGATTCCCCTATCTGGCGTCGATTTGTGGGCGCAACCGGGTGGCGAGTGGCTGCCACTTTCAGGCGCGGCGATTGGAGGCGGCTGGTACGCCCAGTTCCTTCTCGAGGTCGGCAATCCGCTTGACGATCGATTCCCGCATCGAGGCCGCGACGGTGGGCTTCATCGTGGCCAGCTGCTCCCGAAGCTGGGCCAGTTGGGCCTGCTTCTGGGGCTGTGTCCGCTTGATCGCGACCGCGTCCGAGTGCTGACCGGCAAAGGCGCGCATGACAACTCCGTTGGATAGCTCTGCTTCCGGCCGGTTCCAGAAGCCGCCCGCGACCCGGAAAAACCGAGCCGGTGCCGGCTAAAGGAAAATGGCGGAAATCGGGGGTTTCGGGCATCAGCCCGCCGCAGACGAAACTGCGACAGGCTGATGCTGCGATTCGGTACACACTATGGCGCAGGGAGGCAAATTATGCTGCGTTCCCCAACACCAACCAGCTCCCGTGTTACGAGCAACCGGTGGTTGAGCCGCAGGTTTCGCATTTCAGGCAGGTGCCGTTGCGGACCAGGGTCATGTTGCCGCATTCGCCGCAGGCGTCGCCGACATAGCCTTTGGCCCGGGCTTCCAGAATCTGGTCGCGCTTGATGTCGACACCGTAGCCTGAGCCGGTACCGACCAGGGCCAGGGCCTCGGTGCGGAGATGGGCGTGGCTTTGGCCGTGGCCGTGACTGTGGCCGGTCGCGGCGGCGCGGGCGTCGGTGCCGGTGTTGGCCAGGGCGAAACCCGAGACCGCGCGGCCGGCATTGCCACCGGGCAGCACCCGCAGGTTGGAGCGGACATAGCCTTTGCTGGCCACCCGCTTGACCGTCTCTTCCAAAGTATCAGGCTGATCGCGCAGTTCGCTCTGGCTCTCGCCGCCGCCGACCGTGCAGGGGGTGAGGTCCTCGGGAGTGGCGTGGGCGAGGTCGGAGCGGCCGAGATAGGAGATCGCCAGTTCCCGGAAGATGTAATCGATCACCGAGGTGGCCATCTTGATGGCGTCGTTGCCCTGAACCAGGCCCGAAGGCTCGAAGCGGGTGAAGGTGAAGGCTTCGACGAATTCCTCCAGCGGCACGCCATATTGCAGGCCGATCGAAATCGCGATGGCAAAATTGTTCATCAGAGAGCGGAAGGCGGCACCCTCCTTGTGCATGTCGATGAAGACCTCGCCGAGCCGGCCGTCTTCATACTCGCCGGTGCGCAAATAAAGCTTGTGGCCGCCGATCACCGCCTTCTGGGTATAGCCCTTGCGGCGCTGGGGCAGCTTGGAGCGGCCCTGGGGCGACGAGCGTTCGATCACCCGTTCGACGATCCGCTCGACGATCCGCTCGGCGACCAGCGGTGCCCGTACGCCGTTGGGAGCCTCGATGATCGCGCTGACGATCTCGTCGTCTTCGGCCTCCACCCCCTCGAGCACGCTCGACGAGAGCGGCTGGCTGAGCTTGGAGCCGTCGCGATAGAGGGCGTTGGCCTTCAGCCCCAGGCGCCAGGACAGCAGATAGGCCGCCTTGCAGTCGGCGACGGTGGCGCTGTTGAGCATGTTGATGGTCTTTGAGATCGCGCCCGAGATGAAAGGCTGGGCCGCCGCCATCATCCGGATGTGGGACTCGGCCGTAAGCGAGCGGGTGCCGATCCGGCCGCACGGGCTGGCGCAGTCGAACACCGGCAGATCGCGCTGGCGCAGGAAGGGCGCGCCTTCGAGAGTCATGGCGCCGCAGCAATGGGTATTGGCGGCCTCGATCTCGGCCCGGGAGAAGCCCAGCCAGGCCAGAAGGTCGAAGCCCGGCCGGTCGAGTTCGGCCTCCGGCACCTTGAGGGCGTTGAGGCAGAACTCGGAGCCGAGCGTCCAGCGGTTGGCGGCGAAGCGGATGTCGAAGGCGTTGCCGAGGGCGTTTTCGAGGGCGACCAGCGCGGCATCGGTGAAACCCGCGGCGCGCAACCGGGCATGGTTGACGCCGGGCGCGTCCTTCAGGGTGCCGTGGCCGACGGCGTATTTCTCGATCGCTTCGGCCTCGGCCGCAGTGTAGCCGAGGGTGCGCAGCGCCTCGGGAACGACGCGGTTGATGATCTTGAAGTAACCGCCACCGGCCAGCTTCTTGAACTTGACCAGCGCAAAGTCAGGCTCGATGCCGGTGGTGTCGCAATCCATCACCAGCCCGATGGTGCCGGTCGGCGCCACCACCGTGACCTGGGCATTGCGGAAGCCATGGCGTTCGCCGAGTTCAAGGGCGCTGTCCCAGACCCGGCGCGCGGCGTCGACCAGACTCCGCTGCGGGCAATCGGCGGCAATCAGCGGCACCGGCGGCACCGAGAGGCCTTCATAGCCGCCGGCGGTGTTGCCGTTCATGCCGTGGGCGGCCCGGCGATGGTTGCGGATCACCCGCAGCATCGGCTCGGCGTTGGCGGCATAGCCGGGGAAGGCGCCCAGTTCCTCGGCCATCTCGGCCGAGGTGGCGTAGGCGACGCCGGTCATGATCGCGCTGAGCGCGGCGGTGAGCGCCCGGCCCTGGTCGCTGTCGTAGGGCAGGCCGGAGACCATCATCAGGCCGCCGACATTGGCGAAGCCAAGACCGAGGGTGCGGTACTCGTAGGAGAGCTGAGCGATCTCCCTCGAGGGGTACTGGGCCATCAGGACCGAGATTTCCAGCACCACGGTCCAGAGCCGGCAGGCGTGCTCGAAGGCGCCGACGTCGATCTCGCCCCCGGCATCGCGCACCTGCATCAGATTGAGCGAGGCGAGGTTACAGGCGGTGTCGTCGAGAAACATGTACTCGCTGCACGGATTGGAGGCGTTGATCCGGCCGGAGTTCGGGCAGGTGTGCCACTCGTTGATCGTGGTGTCGAACTGGACGCCGGGATCGGCGCAGGCCCAGGCGGCATGGCCGATCTTGTCCCAGAGGTCGCGGGCGCGGACCCGCTTGGCCACCTTGCCGTCGGTGCGCCGGATCAGCGCCCAATCGCCGTTTTCCTGCACCGCCTCGAGGAAGCGGTTGGTGATGCGCACCGAGTTGTTGGAGTTCTGGCCGGCGACGGTGAGGTAGGCGTCGGAGTCCCAGTCGGTGTCATAGGTGCGGAACTCCATCTCGGTGAAGCCCTGGCTGGCGAACTGCATCACCCGCTGGACGAAGGATTCGGGAATCGCCGCCTTGCGCGCAGCGATGATCGCCTTCTTCAGGCCCTTGTTGGCCCTGGGATCAATGGCGCCGGCCTCATCGAGCCCGCTGTCGCGGCCGGATGCGATCGCGGCCATGATCGCGTTGAGGTGGGTCCGGGTGGTGATCGATCCGGCGACCAGCGCCGCGACCTTCTGCTCCTCCACCACCTTCCAGTCGATGAAGGACTCGATGTCCGGGTGATCGATATCGACCGTACACATTTTGGCGGCGCGGCGGGTGGTGCCGCCGGACTTGATGGCGCCGGCGGCGCGATCACCGATCTTGAGGAAGCTCATCAGGCCCGACGAGCGCCCGCCGCCCGAAAGCCGCTCGTTTTCGCCGCGCAGCCGGGAATAGTTGGTGCCGGTGCCCGAGCCGTACTTGAACAACCGGGCCTCGCGCACCCAGAGGTCCATGATCCCGCCCTCGTTGACAAGGTCGTCCTTGACCGACTGGATGAAGCAGGCGTGAGGCTGCGGATGCTCGTAGGCCGACTGCGAGGCGGTCAGCTCGCCGGTGCGGAAATCGACGAAATGGTGGCCCTGGGCCGGGCCGTCGATGCCGTAGGCCCAATGGAGGCCGGTGTTGAACCACTGCGGGCTGTTGGGTGCCGCCATCTGCCGGCACAACATATAGCGGTTCTCGTCATAAAAGGCGCGGGCGTCGGCCTCGGAGTCGAAGTAGCCGGCCTGCCAGCCCCACCAGGTCCAGGTGCCGGC
>JBAXPR010000158.1:0-6565 GCA_037132135.1 Rhodospirillaceae bacterium | reverse complement strand
TTCGAGTTATTTCGCCGAAGGATTTTCGGATTCTGAGGTGAACAGGGTATACTATCCTTGACTGCGGTTTATCCCTGTTTTCCGGTCTTCCCCCCTTGTCGACCATCTCGTCCAGCCTGCCGGCCCTGAGCTATCTGGCGTTGCCCGCCCCCGGTGCCGGCGCGACGGCCTCGACGGTGCCGAACGGGACGCCGGTCCAGCCGGTGCCGCCGGTTACCCGGCGCGCCGCCCGGCGCGATGACAGCGCCGATGACAGCCGGGCCCGCGCGCAAACCAGCGGTCAGACCGCGGCAAACCCGGCCGCTGCTGAGTTGGGGGGCGCGCCCCGGGCCGCCGCCGCCGGCCTCAGCGCCAGCGCGCCGGGCCGGCCCAGTCCCGGCTTCCTCGCCCAGAGTCTTTCCCAGGAGCAACTCGGCTCCGGCCTCCACATCGAGCCCTGGACGGCGGCGCTCGCCTCCTACCGCAACGCCGCGACGCTACCGGCTTCGGCGGCCCGCCGTCCGGGGGTGGTGGTCTGAGAAGGGCGCCGCCGGGGCGCGACCGGACAAGCCGCAAAAAAAGCCTTCGCCGCAGAAGTAATAATATTATGGAAAAGCGGGAATCATGATGATTATATCTCCAACAGAGAGCGAACATACCCCGAAAACCAGCTTGTTAAGCGTGGTTGAGTCATGGGATAGTTCGCATTCAATATCAGATTATTGTAACAGTTGGCGAGGTGTCATGGCGGATGAACGCAGCCCCTTGTTCATAGACGACGATGACGCCCGGGCTGGGCCCGGGAGGCCCCGGCTGCGCCTTGCCGGCTACCGAATTCTGGTTGCCGAGGACTGTCTGGTCAGCCGGCTGATGCTCGAAGAGCTGCTGACCCAGCAGGGGGCACGGCTGGTCTGCGTCGATAACGGCCGGCGGGCGATCGAACGCCTGCGCCAGGAGGGGACGGACGCCTTCGACATCCTGCTCACCGACATCCAGATGCCGGATCTCGACGGCTGCCAGACTGCGGCGCGGGTGCGCGAACTGGCCCCGGCGCTGCCGGTGGTCGGGCTGACCGGCGACGTTCTGCCCGAGGAGCGCGAGGCCGGGCTGGCCGCCGGCATGGTCGAGTATGTCTCCAAGCCCTTCGTCTTCGAAACCCTGATCGCGGTGATCCAGCGCCACGCCCGCCGCCCCCCTGCACCGGTCGGGCTGGGGATCGACTGGGCGGGCCTGATCGCCTGCTACGGCAACCGCGACGATTTCGTCGCCCGGCTGGCGGCGACGATCCGGACCAGTCACGCCGGGACCGCGCGCCAGCTGCGCGCAGCAGCGGCGGCGCGCGACATGGTTCAGCTGGCCAGGCTGGCGCATGCCCTCAAAGGTGCTGCCGGCAACCTGATGAACGCGGCGCTTCAGGCCCAGGCCGAGCGGGCCGAGCGGGCCGCCCACGCCGCGACTCCGGACGCCGCCAGTCAGGCGGTCGAACTGGCGGCGGCGGTCGAGGTGATGATGGCCACACTCGCGGAGCGGGCCGGCGCCGACCAGGGCCGGCCCGCCACCGCCGGGTTCGGTGAGTGAGCGATGACCGGCGACCGCCCCCGGATCGCGATCGCCGACGATCAGCCGGACAGCCTGCTGATCCTGGAGGAGTTTCTTGGGGACGCCTATCAGGTCCAGACCTTTGTCGACGGCCAGTCGGTTCTGGGGTATTTCGACGCCGGCGGCGAGGCCGATCTGGTGCTGCTCGACGTCGTGATGCCGGGGCTGGACGGCTTCGAGGTCTGCCGCCGGCTCAAGGCGGCCCCGGCCACCCGGCACACGCCGGTGATCTTCCTGACCTTCCTCGACAGCGCTGCCGATGAGGCGTTCGGGCTGTCCCTCGGCGCCGACGACTTCATCCACAAGCCGTTCTCGCCGGCGGTAGTGGCGGCCCGGGTCTGCCATCACCTCAGGCTCGGCCAGCTTGGCCGCGAACTGCGCGAGCGCAACCAGGATCTGGAGCGCCTGAACGGCAGCATGGCCGGAGTCGGACTCTGGGACTACGACCCCGGCCCGGGCCGGCTGTCGTGGAGCGCCGAGATGGCCCGGCTGCATGGCCTCGCCGACCCGGCGCCGGTCGCGACGCTGGAAAGCTGGTGGTCGCTGCTGCCCCCGGTGGACGCCGCCCGGCTGGCCCGGGACTTTGGCACCGCGATGGCGACCGGCGACGACCTCCTTGAGGCCGAGTATCCGATCCCCACCCCCGCGCACGGCCTCAGGGTGCTGAAGATCAATGGTGTCATCCGCCGCGACGGCAGCGGCCGGACGGTGCGCCTGCTCGGCAATGCCCGCGATGTCACCGCCGACCGCGAAATTCTGGAACGGGTGCGCGAGGCCAAGGAACAGGCGGAAGCGGCGAACACCGCCAAGGACATCTTCCTGACCACCATGAGCCACGAGCTGCGCACGCCGCTGAACGCCATTTCGGGTTTCGCCGCCCTGCTGCGGACCTCGGAAACCGTGCCCGAACGCCAGGAACAGCTCGACACCATCATCAGTTCCAGCGACACCCTGCTGCAACTGATCCAGGACATTCTTGACTTCTCGACCATCGAGGCGGGCAGGATGAGGCCGGAGCAGCGCAGCTTCGACGTCCGCCACGATCTGGCCGCGGTGACCCGGCTGTTCCTCGGCGAAACAGGACGCAAGGGGCTGGCGCTCAACCTGACGGTGGCCGCCGACATTCCGCGCCGGCTGGAAGGCGACAGCGCGCTGCTGCGCCAGATTCTGATGAACCTGATCAGCAACGCCGTGAAGTTCACCGCCGCCGGGCGGATCGACATCCGGGTCCAGCCCGGGGACAGCCGGGGCGCCCGGACCGAACTCCTGTTCCAGGTCCGCGACACCGGGATCGGCATCGCCCCCGAGAACCGCGAACGCATCTTTGAAATCTTCGAGCAGGAGGATCGCTCCTTCACCCGGCGGTTCGATGGTGCCGGCCTGGGGCTGGCCATCTCCAAGGGGCTGGTTTCCCTGCTTGGCGGGGCAATCTGGCTGGAATCGACTCCGGGTGTCGGCTCGAGCTTCTTCTTCACCGCGCAGTTCGGCACCGGGGGCAGCGGCGCCGACCTTGCCGAGACCCTGGCCGGGCTCGCCCGGTCAGCCTCGGCGGCCAGCCCGGCCATCCTGGTGGTCGAGGACGATCCCTTCAGTCTGAGGCTGATGGTGACCATGCTCGGGCGCTACGGCTTCCAGACCGCCTCGGCCACCGACGGCGCCTCGGCCCTGCGGCTGCTGCGCGAACTGACGGTGGATCTGGTGCTGATCGACACCCGCTTGCCCGGACGCAGCGGCCTCGACATCACGCGCATGATCCGCGCCGGCAGCTTTGCCGGCTGCGACTCCGCCATCCCGGTGATCGCCCTCGCCGAACGGGTCTTGAAGGACGATCACGAGCGTCTGCTCTCGGGGGGCTTCACCGATTCGATCGGCAAGCCGATCGATGTCGCGAACCTGCTGGAGGTGATCCGGCGCACCCTCGGCGATCCCGCGCCCCGGGGTTTGCCCGATGCCCGATAGACCCGGCATCCGGTCATCCGCCGACACTCGGGCCACGCCCCAGCAACGCCTCGGCGCCGCGCCCATCGACGGGCTGGAAGCGCTGGCCGCCTTCAACAAGCCGGTGTTCGAGGCTCACGAGGAACTGGTCGCGCTGGTTCACCAGCGGCTGGGCGTCGGGTGCGCCCAAATCTTCGCCCGGCCTGAGCGCATCGGCGACCAGCTGGTCTGGACTACCGGGGTTCCCGGCCCGGCCCGGCGCTGGCTTGAGCTGCCGCCGGACGAGCGCGCGCGCTTTGACGCCCGGCGTACCCAGACCGGCGAGGCACTGGCCGGTCTGGCCCTCGAGCTTGCCCGGAGCGGCCCGAACACCCGACTCGGCAATTTCGGCCAGATGCTCCACGCCGCGCTGGAAGTGCCGGGGATCGAGCACCTTCATGTCGTCGGCGACAGCCTCGTCCTGAGCTTCTGGGGCTTTCGCCGGGCCGGGGGCGACCGCTTCGATCCCTTCGCCGCCGGCATCGGCCGGCCCGAAGCGCCGCCACCGCCGGTCGCGCCCGGATGGTGGCGCTGGTGGTGGCTGCCGCTCCTGCTTGCCTTGCTGCTCGGCGGCCTGCTGGCTTGGTGGCTCCGGTTCCACCCCCTGCCCGAGCCCACCGCGCCACCGCCGCCGCCACCGGTGGCCGAGCACCCGCCATCACCGCCGCCGCCCGAGCCGCCGAAGGCCGAGCCGCCGCCCGAACCACCGAAGCCAGAGTCGCCAAAGGCCGCAGAGCCACCACCACTACCACCACCTCCCCCCAGGCTGGTTGAAGCGCCGCCGCCCGAGGACCCGCCGCCGCCGTTACCCGGCCGCCGGCCGCCACCACCACCTCCACCACCACCTCCTCCACCGCCGCCGCCGCCAAAAGTACACGCCGACTTGCCCAGGGAGCGCTGGGAGAGCCGCGATTTGTCGATGCTCGAAGGATGCTGGATTCTCGGCTACGAGTACCGGACCATCTATCGCGGCGGCCACGGCGCGACCGGCAACCAGATCCGGTCGGCCGAACGGGTCTGCCTGGACCGCTCCGGGCAGGGAACAATCTCCTACACCTCGAGCTGGATCGACGGACCGGGCGCCGGCTCGGTCCACTATTGCGAAATCCCGATCAGCGCCGCGTTCAACGGCGCGGGAGAGATCGCGTGGACGGTCGATCGCGTGCCCTGCCAAAGCCGGAGCGGCGGCGATGGCGGGCATTCCCTCGAAAACACCTATCACTGCCGGCGCCAGGACGAGACGAGCGCGCTCTGCAACGGCCGGCTCCCCGGCCAGGAACACCTGCTGTTCCGCCGCGAGCGCCGCTGACCGCTTGGGTCCGCCGGCCCCGGCCACGGAACCGGGCCAAAAACTCCGATGGTGCCTGAGCACCCCCGGTAATGAAATAACGCAACAGCTTTGCCCTTTCCTTTAATAATGGCGTGGCTTTATCTTTGATCGGGACCGGTCTGCACCTGATTTTACGGCGAACTCTCAGGCCGGCATCGGACCAAACATCTTGCCCCGGCCCGCAAGTTTCATTAGTGTCCCCTGGCAGGAGCGATCTCGGGGTCCGGTCCTGTCCAGGCATCGGCAGACCGGGTCCGAAGGCCGTAAACTACCCCGTCAGATCAATGGGTTGTGCGATACCGGGTGACACCCGGCCAAAACGCCCCAAGACACGTTGACCTTGCCATGCCTGAAATAATCGTTGCCAACAACATGATCATGGAGCACGAGACCGCGCACGTCCTCCAGACCTGCAGGATGCTGGAGGCGTTTGCCGCGATCGGCGGCGCCGTGACCTATCTTTGGCCCTCGTATGGCCACACGGTGCCGGCGCTGACCCGGCTGCCGATCAGCCTGCGGCCGGTCGCCTGCAAGGCCCGCTATGGCAAAACCCGCTACGCCGAGTTCCTGGCCCGGCTGCTGCCGGCGCTGAGCGGCTTGGCCCGGCCGGACAGCGTCGTGGTGACGCGCTCGCTCGGGGTGGCGCTGGTCGGACAACTGGTGGCGCCCCGGCTGGTGCTGGAGCTGCATCGGGACCTGAAGGCCGTCGCACGGCTTGCCGTGCCGCTGTTGAGCCGGCGTATCCGCTGGGTTGGCATTTCGGGAAATCTGCGTGATCACCTGATTACAGCCTATGGCGTGCCACCTGCCCACGCCGCCGCCTGCCATGACGCCGTCGATTATCCGGTCTTTGCCGCGGCCGAACCGCTGCCGGTCACCGAACGGCCGCGGCCGGCGGCCGATACTGCGCTGGTTCATCTATATTACGGCACACTGCGGCCCGAGCGCGGCCTCAGCCTGATCGCGGTCGCGGCCCGGGCACTGCCCGGCCACGGCTTCGTGCTGATCGGCGGCGGCGAGACCGAGGTCGCGGCCGCCCGCGCCGGCGGTCTCGACCTGCCCAACGTGCTGGTGCTGCCCGCGGTCGCCCATGAGCGCATTCCCCGCCTGCTGCGCTCCTACGACAGCGTGCTGCTGCCCTACACCCGCGGCGTCGGCACCCATCAATGGATGTCGCCGCTCAAGCTCTTTGAGGCCCTGGCCAGCGGCACCCCGGCGGTGGTCAGCCGGCTCGGGCCGATTGCCGAGGTGGTTGGCGACGACCACGTCGCCTTCATCGATTGCGACCGCCCGGACAGCCTCGCCGAAGCACTGACCGCTCTCGCCGCCGACCCCGCCGCCGCCCGCCGCCGCGCCGAGGCCGGTCAGCGGCTGGCCCTGGCCCACCACAGCTGGGAGCAGCGCGCCCGCGACATTATGACGCTGGCGCAGACCTGCTGAGACCAGGGCGCGTCCCGGTGACGCACCCGGCGGCGGTGACCGGGACGCGGGCGGTAAGCGGCTGAGATTTCAAAGGAATGCGCCGCGATGGCGTGACCGGTTATGATTAATAATAAAACCGCTTTCCAGATCAATCGGTTAGGACGGCGCGGCTTAAGCCTTTGTTAGGCTGACAGTACCTAACGAATTGTTTTCATAGCGCTATTTGCCCAGTTAGAAACATGCACAGGTTCTGCACAG
>JBAXPR010000157.1:0-6667 GCA_037132135.1 Rhodospirillaceae bacterium | reverse complement strand
CCCCCCGAACCGCCGCCACCCCCCGCGGCCAAACCGACGCCGGCCCCCCCGCAGCTCGCCGCCTTGCCCCCAGCCGCAGCACCGCCCCCCGCCCCCGAGCCGCCACCGGCTCCGGTGCCGCCGCCGGTTGCCAGTCATCCGGCGCCAAAGCATGACGCCAAGGCCGAGGTCAAAGTCGAGCCGCCCAAGGCCGAAGCGCCAAAGCCGGTCGAGCCCCCCAAACCGGTGGAGCCGCCGAAGCCGGTGGTCGTCGCCAAGGTCAAGCCGCCCGAGGCCGCCGAGCCGCCGATCGCTCCCGAAGAGCGGAGCGCGGTCGCCAGTGGCGCGCCGGTTCCAACCGGTCCGCGGGTGCTGACGGTGCAGATCGGCAGCTTCAAGATGGCGGATAACGCCGACCGGCTGGCCAAGACCCTGAAAGACCAGGGTTTTGACGCCTACATCAAGGATTGGACCGACCGTCGGGGCCAGCTCTGGCATGTCGTCCGTATCGGCCGGGTCAGCGACCGCGACCGGGTCGCCGCGGCCAGCCTCGCCCAAAAGCTGCGCAGCAAGACCGGCCTCGAGCCCTTCGTGTTCTCGGTTCAGGCTCCCTGATCGCCGCTCCGGCACCCGGACTGGCGATCAGGGGTGGTGTTGATCCTGCCGGGGCATCGGCGACGGTTGCCATTATTCTGTAAAGTTGCTAGGTTTACCTAGGGATTTTGCCGCAAATGACCAGCCAGACGTGACCGGATGGGCGATCACCCGGGGGCGAGGTTGACAGGGATACAGCCGGCCGATTGAAGTGCCGGGGCAAAAAAATCGGGCAGAGGAAGCACTCCCATGAAACCGACGATCCTGGTTGCTGATGATGAGCCTAGCATTCTGCTTTCGTTGCAGGTGCTGCTGCAAAAGGCCGGATTCGTGGTCCGGGTGGCGCGCGACGGCGAAGAAGCGATTCTAGCCCTTGAAGAGTCGACGCCCAGCCTTATTCTGCTCGACGCCATGATGCCCAAGCGCGACGGTTTCGATGTCTGTCAGACCATCCGGGCCAATCCCGCCTATAAGGACCTGCCGATCATTATGCTCACCGCCAAGAGCCGCGACGTTGAACGGGAAAAGGGCATGGCGCTCGGCGCCACCGACTACATCACCAAGCCGTTTTCCACCCGCGACCTGGTCAGCACGGTCCGCAAATATCTTGAGGTTGATGATCCGGCCTGAGCCTCAGTCCCGGCGTGGGGGACTCAAACGCCGGAGTGGACGACGGTATGCATGAATTGCCCGAAGACTCCGCCGATGACTCGGCCGTGCTCCTCGCAGAGCCGGAACAGACCTCCCGCCGCATCGTCGCCCTGCTGTTTCTGGTGACCGGAGTCACGGCCTCGGTGGCGGCGGCGGTGGTGCCGGTGCTGATCGCCGGCGACGGCACCCAGCCCCTGGCCCAGCAGGAAGGGGCGCTTCTGGCGGGTCTGGCCGCCGGCACCGTCGCCTGGCTGTGGTTCGCGGTCAACAAATGCCTGTTGCGTCCGGCCGAGCGGCTGGCCGCCGATACCCAACTGCTCGCCACCCACGGCGCGATCACCGCCCGGGTCGATGTCGATGATTATCCCGATCTCTCGCCGCTGCCCGAAGCCATCAACGCCCTGGCCGACCGGCTGATCGAAACCCGGCACGATATCGACCGCGCGGTGCTGGAGGCCGAAGAGCGTTACGCCGAGAACAACAACCGACTCGCGGCCATTCTGCAAGACCTCCATGAAGGCGTGCTGGTCTGCAACCTGCGCCATCAGGTGGTGCTGCATAACCGCGCCGCCTTCGAGCTGCTTCAGGCGGAAACCCTGGCTCCGCTGCCCGCCGACAGCGGACAGGGGCGGGCGCTGATCTCGCTGATGCTGGTGGATCCGGTTCGCCATACCCTGGAGCGCCTGATCCGTCAGGCCAGCGTCGAGGCCGGTCCCGGCGGCACCGATGCCGGACGTTTCATCGGCGGCACCCCCGACGGCCGGATTTTGCTCGATGGCCGGATGAGTCTGGTTTTTCAGGACGGGGTGGTCAAGGGCGGGGGGCCGGTGATCGACAACCGCACCGTCACCGGCTATGTCCTGACCTTCACCGACGCCACCCGCGAACTGGCCGCGCTCGGCCGGCGCGACGCCCTCTTGCGCGCGACCACCGAGGATCTGCGGACGCCGCTTTCGAACCTCCGCGCGGTGATGGAAACCCTCGACATCTGCCCGGATCTCGAAGGGGCGGAATTGCGCTGCTTTCAGGACGCGATGCGCACCGAGTGCGATGCGCTGACCCGGCATCTGGAGCAGATCGCCGAACAGTACCGGGTCACCCTCACCGGCAGTTGGCCGATGAGCGATCTGCGCTCCCTGACCCTGATCGAACTGGTGCGCCACCGGGTTTCGGTGCATCGCGGCGTCACCATCACCCCGATTGGCATTCCCTGCCGGCTCCATGGCGACAGTTTCAGTCTGGTTGTCCTGCTTGACCACCTGATCGAGCGCATCGGCACCGCCACTGGCGCCTCCGCCTTCGATCTCTCGGCCGAACCGGCGGCGCGCTGGATCTACATCGACCTGATCTGGAGCGGCGCCGCCATTCCCAGTTCCGCCATCGACCAATGGAAGGCCGACCCCCTGCCCGCGGCTCTCGGTGGCCTGACCGTCGGCGATGTTCTGCGCCATCACCGCAGCGACCTCTGGAGTGAAAACCGCGAGGGTGGGCACGCCCGGCTGCGCTTGCCGCTGCCGCCCGCCCTCGCCCGCAACCAGCCGGCACCGCGTCCGGCCGTGCCCCTCGAGGCGATCGATTTTTCGGTGCTGAAGCAGCCGCTGGCCGCTGGCATGCCGCTGTCGCGGCGACTCGATGAGCTGAGTTTCGTCGTCTTCGACACCGAGACCACCGGCTTCAACCCTGGCGACGGCGATGAAATCGTGGCCATCGCGGCGGTGCGGGTGGCCGGCCGGCGCATCCTGACCGGCGAAACCTTTCAGGCTCTGGTCAATCCCGGCCGCGCGATCCCGCCCGAGGCCACCGCCCGCCACGGCATCACCGACCAGCAGGTCCATGACCGCCCGGTGATCGCCAGCGTGCTGCCCCAGTTCCGCAGCTTCGCCGGGGCCGACGTGCTGGTCGGCCACCACGCCGCCCTCGACGTTGCCTTCCTGCGCGCCAAGGAGCGGGTCACCGGGGTGCGCTTCGACACCCCCGTGCTCGACACCATGCTGCTCTCGATGAAGCTTCAGGGCCGGGGAGCCGATCACTCGCTCGACAGCATCGCCAGCCGGCTCGGCATTTCGGCGATCGACCGCCATACCGCCCTCGGTGACAGCCTGATCACCGCTGCGGTTCTGCTGGCCCAGATCGACCTGCTGCGCGACCGCGGGATTGTCACCCTCGCCGATGTCCTGCGCGAGGCCAACGCGCTGATCGACACCAACGTCCGGGAGCGCCTGTTGTGATTCCCCCCGCTTCCGATGCCTCGGCATCCCACGCCCCGCACCGCAACGACCGCCTGATCGCGCTGTTTTTGCTCGGGGTCGTCGCCGTCGCGCCGCCGTTGCTGCGGGTGTTCGGCGTCGGCGCCACCGTGCTCGGCTGGCCGCTGCTGTTCATCTATGTCTTCGTGGTCTGGGGCGCCGTGGTGGCGCTGATCGCGGTCGATATCGAGTTTCGCGATACTGAAAAAGCCAAGCGGCCCGAAAAGAGTGCGCCGCATTCCTGAGGCCGGTCACCCGCCTCAGCTCTGACGATAGGGGGTTTCGGTCTCAAGCCGGGCTTTCAGCTCTCCCATCGCCACTCGCTCCCGCTCCAGATGCTCGACCAGCACCTCGCGGACCCCGCACTTGCGCACCCAGTGGGCGCTATAGGTGAACACCGGATCATAGCCGCGCTGCCGCTTGTGTTCGCCCTGGGCCCCGGCCTCGATCTTGTTGATACCGCGAGAAATCGCGAATTCGATCGCGCGGTAATAGCATACCTCAAAGTGCAGGAACGGAATCTCCTGCGGTCCACCCCAATTGCGGCCATAAAGGGTGTCGTCGCCGATCAGGTTGAGGGCGCCGCCAATCCAGCGCCCGTCGGCCTCGGCCATCACCAGCATCACCCGTTCGGGCATCGCCGCGCCCAGCCGCTGGAAGAACTCGCGGTTGAGATAGGCGAGGCCCCATTTGCGGTCACTGGTGTCGACGTAGTGGCGGTGAAAGGCGTCCCAGTGCTCGGAGCGGATTTCGTCCCCGACCAGGGTATGAAGCCGGACGCCGCTGGTGGCCACCGCCTCGCGCTCCTTGCGTATCGCCTTGCGCTTCCGGGCGGTCAACTGGTCGAGAAAATCGTCGAAGTCGCGATAGCCGCGGTTGATCCAGTGATACTGTACACCCAGCCGCTGCAGCCAGCCGGTGGCACCCAGGGCCTGCCATTCGGACTCGGTGCAGAAGGTGGCGTGGATCGATGACACCTTCTGATGGCGCGCCACCTGCTCCAGCGTCCCGACCAGAGCCGGCAGTACCGCCGGGTCGGCGTCAGGCCGGAGCAGCAGCCGGCGCCCGGTCACGGGAGTGAACGGCACCGCAATCTGGAGCTTGGGATAATACTGAAGCCCGCCGCGCTCGTAGGCGACCGCCCATTCCTGATCGAAGACGTACTCGCCGTAGGAATGGCTCTTGAGATAGAGCGGCACCACCGCCGCCAGCCGGCCGCGCGGGCTGTCCGGTCCGCAGCGGTCGCGGACGGCAAGATGCAGCGGCAGCCAGCCGGCGCGCCCTGAAGCTGCGCCGCTCTCCTCGAGGGCGGCGAAGAAGGCGTGGCTGACGAAGGGATCGCCCGACCCGGCACAGGCATCCCACTCGGCGGCTTCGACGCGGCCGACGCCGAACAGCAGATCGGCTGAAATGCCATCGGCCGTCATGACCGGCTCAACGAACCTGGAAGATGCCGTCAATCTCGACGCAGGCGCCAAAGGGCAGCGAATTGGCCCCGACCGCGAAGCGGGCATGACGGCCGATATCGCCAAAGACCTGAATCATCAACTCGGAGGCGCCGTTGACCACCTTGGGATGGTCGCGGAACTCGGGAGTGGTGTTGACAAAGCCACCCAGCTTGATACAGCGCACCAGCCGGTCAAGGTCACCGTCGAGGGCGCCAGCCAGTTGGGCGATCAGGTTGACGCCGCACTGGCGGGCCGCGGCCTGTCCCTCCTCAACCGAAAACTCGACCCCGACCTTGCCGATAAAGCGCAACTCGCCCATAAACATCGGCAGCTGCCCGGCCACGAACAGCAGATCGCCGGCCCGGGTGTAAGGCACATAGGCCGCCGCGGCGGCCGGTGCCCGCGGCAATTCGATTCCCAGTTCCGCCAACCGCGCTTGAACCTGTCCAGCCATGCCCCGCCTCTGCCTTTTCGCGCCGCCGGTCATCCCCGACGACGTGTCGCACAAGAGTCACAATACCGGTTTCCGCCGGTGCAGTGCAAACAC
Organism: Rhodospirillaceae bacterium; assembly: GCA_037132135.1. Taxonomy (GTDB): domain Bacteria; phylum Pseudomonadota; class Alphaproteobacteria; order Azospirillales; family Azospirillaceae; genus BOG-933. The sequence continues at coordinate 1,202 of JBAXPR010000157.1, read as the reverse complement.
GAATGCGCAACCAAGGCTTAACCAACGTTGGGATCGGGCGAAACCACCCGGTCGGTGGTAACCGGACGCTCTTCCTTACCCAGCGCCGCGAAATCCTTGAGATGACGGCTGACGAACTGCGTAATCTTTGTTACGGCCTGCCGGTTCGAGAGCGCGCCGTTGGCGCCGTAAAACAGTGACCGGTTGGCTGCCGCCGCCTGGGGCAGCACGGCATCCGAGGGACCGTCGGGGTTGCTCTGGGCGGCCCGGATCAGCTTGGCCGCCCCGCCCGGCCCGAGGAAATAGGCCATGCGGCTTTCGGTCTCGGTCGGCTTGCGGTGGAGGGCGCGCGCCAGATCCTTGCCCGACTCGTCGAGATAGCGCGCCGCCATCCCCGAAGACAGGCTGACGTCCTTGCGCAGATCCAGCAGCTGCTTGCGCAGCGCCGGGTCCGCGACCGAGGCGACGCCGTTATGGGTCTTGATCTGAGCCACTTCCTTGCCGAGGCCATAGGCGGCGCCGTGGCGCTTCAGCATGTCGAGCCAAGTCTGCTCGATGAACTGGAATGGTCCGGCGGCACTGCTGCTGCTGGTCCGGCTGTTGACGTTGAAATTGCTTTCCTGGGCCGCCTTGGCCATCACGTCAGCGAAGCTGACATTGGCAATGCGCGCCGCCGAGCGCGCACTCTCGGTGAACTCGGCGATGGTCGGCGCTCTGGCCGACTGCGACTGGCCCTGAGCCAGCGCCTGAGCCTTGGCCTGGGATGGCGGTACCGGCGGCTTACGGCCCGGCTCGGGAATAAAGCCGTCGTCGGCGGTAGCGACACTGGTCGTTTTCGCGGCCATCGGCTTGCGCGGTGGCGCCAGCGCAGCCACGAAATCGTCGCCGCCGCCGACGCTTTCCGGCACCGCCGGTTTGCGTTGTGGGCGGTGAATGCGGTGGCGGCCGGATGCGGGACTCGCCGGTCGCGGCTGGGACGGGACGGAGGGATCGAAATCGGCCATGGTCGGACGCCGTTCTGTGCCGGTGCCCCCAAACGGGACACCAGATCCGAAGATACACCAAACAGGGTTCGCGGTCCACCATCGGCACGAGAGCGGCGCCGGGGCGAAAAAAGGGCCGGACCGCGCCGGTCCGACCCTGTTCTCTCCCCATTTTACTGGCTGCGGGACTCGGATTCGAACCGAGGACCGATCGGTTAACAGCCGATTGCTCTACCGCTG
>JBAXPR010000156.1:0-6686 GCA_037132135.1 Rhodospirillaceae bacterium | reverse complement strand
CCGCAGCGCCACAACGGCGCCGCTTCCGTGGCCTACTTTCTCACCGGCGCTTAGATCATCTTCGAAATGAAAGCGTGCTTTCTGCGCGAGGATGCCCTCCTTGATGAAAGGCCCGAGAAATTCCTCGATCACGTCAGGGAGAGATACGGGGCGACAACGAGGAGGGGCGAGCGCGGAAAGGGTGTCGCGCAGCTTGCTCGAATCATAGGCGCAATTGCTCGGCGCGAATGGTCCAACGCATCAACCGGCTTCGCCGACGCCACCACGATCTGTCCAGTCCTTGTTACTCACGACTCCCGCATGAGCACGCCAACCCTCGGAAGATTCCTCGCCGACGAGTTCACAAAGCTGCTCGGGTCGGTGCCCGCTCGGCCAAGAATCGAACCTCTCATCATCATGACCGTCGACGATCTCGAGAACATAGAGGTTTCGACCCAGAACTTTAGCATCGCGGATATGCTAAGCGACTATTCGCGTGAATGCCCGGATCGCATGCGGTCCCTACACAATTTTGCCCTGTATTCGCCAAAGTACCAAGCAAAGATGCTTGCAAATACAAGACTCATGGAAAAAGCGACGGAGCTTATGGCCCAGGTTCAGTGCCGCCTATTTCCATCGGACTTGGGAAGCGCGGACGGTTAGCTTAGCCAGCAACCATTGCCAGCCCCTTACGCAAGGGGTCGCGACCTGAGAAGGATACTGCTAATATTGAGTCTTCTCTTGGGAGAGCTAGATAGCGTCGGGAACGTCGCCAAATGGCGCAAACCGGACATTCAGCATCGGAAAAACACCTCCTCTCAGTAGAGTGAGAGGCAGGAGTTCGAACTGCGACACTACCTGTTGCCGCCGATACTGATCGCAGTGTAGGAAAGCTCCCCAACCTCCCCGCCACCGTCGAGAGCTCACCATGAACAAGAACGATCTCGTCGCCCATGTCGCCGACTCCGCCAGCATCACGAAGGGCGATGCCACCAAGGCTGTCGATGCCGTATTCGAAGGAATCACAGCTGCGCTCAAGGGAGGCGGATCAGTTGCGCTGGTCGGCTTCGGTTCATTCTCTGTGACGGCCCGCGCCGAACGTGTCGGACGTAATCCGAAGACGGGCGCGGAAATCAAAATCGCCGCGAGCAAGGCTCCGACGTTCAAGGCCAGCAAGGGTTTGAAGGATGCGGTCAACGGCTGATCAGATCAAGATGCCGCCCGCGCCAACGATCGCCGTCACCAGAGCCGACACTGTTGTCACTGCATACCACGCAGAGAGCGGGAAGGTTGCCCGATCGGAGATGTGCCGAAATATCCAGTGTGCCGTTGCCCTGGAGACGAAGTTGAAGGCGGATCACCAGTTCGCAGATCGATGGGCGTACGACAAGGATGCTATCTTACCAGTGTCGACTCCGCACGGTGGTGAGCGTCAGCCGCAGAAGTCCGCGCCGAATGCCCCGCAGAGCGAGCTGGATGCGCCGTGGTGAGGCCATGACCTGAACGTCAATCCGGCTCAGCACCGCACGGAGAATCGGTCGTAGGCAGTCACCTTGACCACCAACGGCTCTATGTCGCCCTGATAGATTTCCCGGCGCAAGTAGTCCAACTCCGCCGCTCCCTTCTCCTCGGTGACGTCGATGTACCATGCCCTCGGCCGGCCGTCGCTGCCGTCCGACCACTTGTAGCCACGCGCCTTCAACGCGTCGCGCAGGTCGAAGGGCGCCCCCTCGGCCCAGATTCGGTGCGTCGGCTTACGTGCGGCTTCGAGAAGCTTGGCCAGCGCCGGAACGCCGCTGACCGGCAGTGGCCGCGCCAGTATCTCGATGCCGGCCCGGCAGTCGTCGGCGGCACGGTGGGCGCCGTGGTACAGCCCGCACCCGGCCAGCAGGTAGCCCAGCCTGCTGCCCTCGAATCCCTCGGCGGCCCAGTCCACCTGCGACAGCGAGCAAGCCCAGGGTTTGGTGATGAACACGTCGCAGAACCGCTCGGCGAAGCGCCGGTCGAAGGCCGCGTTGTGGGCGACGATGATGGCCGCCCCGCTGGCGAACGCCGATACCTCCGCAGGGTCGATGGACTTGCCCACCACCATTTCGTCCGTGATGCCGGTCAGCTGGGTGATTTCCGGCGGTATCGGGGTGGAGGGCTGGCGCAGCCCCTGGAACGGCTCCTTGACCTCAAAGATGCGGCCATCCAGGGAATAGGTGAACGGGAGCATGGCGAACTCGATGATCTCGTTCTTGGCCGGGTCCAGGCCGGTCGTCTCCAGGTCCAGGAAGATGCCCAGGCGGGTCGGTGAGCCGTCGTAGGGCAGCAGGTGCTGGCGGTGCTGCATCCGCCGAAGTATGCGGTAGTCACCGGTGGCTTCCAGCGCCGCCGCCATGGCCTCTTAATCATGCGCTCCCATTGTCGGCCCCAAGCCTCCTTGTGGATTGGCTCCCAGCTTTGCCCTGGGGACACCGACCGCCGAGGAGCGGGTTAAGAGCTTGACGGCGCCGTCATCGGTTTGTTGGTCTTCCTTGTCACGATGTTCTTGCCTGTGTTCTGCAGTTTTCGCCACACTCTTTTCGGTTTAGTATTAGCGTTTGCGTTAATTCCCAGACTCATCCTCAATTTCTGTGTCATCGGGGGTGAGCTGTGATGCTAGGTTTGCGGCTTGGACGCACACACGCCAGAATGCTCGGCGTTCGGTGTCAGTGAGTCTACCAGACGTGTAAACGGTGTCCATCAAATCGCGCAGCGCCCCGAAATGAGCAAACAAATCAGAGAATCGCAAGCCTGCTGCCGTTAACCGGCGTACAGCTTCGGCGCGGGAGGGGATATCTGGCTGATGGCGCCGCCAATCGTCGAGGCGCACCAGAAAATCGCCATCGGTTCGCATCTGAAAAAGTTTCGTCTTATCCATTCCGCACCTCCCATTTCGTGTCACTACACGAACGACAGCCCATTGACAAGCCCGGAACGGCGGGGTAACCATATTCGTGTAACTACACACATTGCACGAATATGGTGCATTGAGGAGAGCAGGAAGTGACCCGACGTTTCGAAGACCCAAAACCATCGTCGCCAAGGCCGAAATGTTCCCGCGCCGCGTCGCTTAATCATTAGTCAGTGAGCTAACAATGAATGGCAACGCCAGAAGTGTGTCTGGAGCTCGCGAGATCCAGCTTCCGCGCAGTGGGGCAATTGATTCAAAGATGAAGACCAAAGAAGCTGCTGGCTATCTCGGTATAAGCGCGTCATTCCTTGAAAAGCTCAGAGTTACCGGTGGAGGACCAGTTTATTGCAAGCTAGGACGCGTGGTTAGGTACTCGCGCTGCGACCTGGATTGCTTTGCAGAGTCTAGGAAGCGGTGTTCTACTTCCGAGGTGCGGTCATGAGCGCGCAAGAATTCAGTCAGACTCAAATTGCTCACTTTGATCGGAAAAATGCGGCGCTCCACGAAGCCGGTCATGTTGTGATCGGGAGATGGGCTGGGCGTCGATGCGATGCCGCCATATTCCCTAACGAATATTACGTGGATATATCGGATCGTTCCTGGACAGGTAGAACGTGGTTTAATCGTCTCCCAGCAATTTCGAACATTAGGAGCATAATGTTTGGTGTTGCAGGTACGGTTGCAGAGCACGTCCTTTCAAAAGAAGAGTTTTTCTGCTGGGAGGACTTACTGTCGTGTTCTGAAGCGATGTCTTCATCTGATTGGAGAACAGCCGAGTGTATACCAGGAGAACCGAGCCGAAAACTGCTTCGTGCCGCCGAGCGGTGCGCAAGGCTTCTGTTTCGAGGTGGCGATCTTTATGAGCATCTAATTAATGAGGCGATATTTCTGTTGCGGCGTTATCCGCCGTGTCTGGCAGGTGCGCCATGACGGACCACGCCACACAAAAGGCCGTCGGCAGCGAGGCCTCGTCCGATACCCTAACGATCTTGGTCACCAAGAACGTCCTGGCGACCAAGATTTGGAACTGGGACCAAGTCCGACAGGAGCCGGCGTGTACTGGATACGGGAAGGCGGCTCGGTTCAGCGTGACCAGCTACAGGGTCTCCGGCATCTATGAGCTGGCCGACATCCTTGAACGGCTACAGCGGAATGCCATCGCGTTTGTTATCCGTGGAAGCGCCGTCGCCGGGACCAATCGATCAGATTTCAAGCGGCGTCTTCATGCCAAGAAAGGCGAACCGGCGACGATCGAACCGGCGGCACGGTGCTACGTCGCCTTCGACATCGATCGCCTGGATTGCCCGGAGCACATTGACCCCGTGCATGAACCCGACGAGGTTGTCGAGCACGTCATCGCGCAACTGCCGCCGGAGTTTGATGCCGTCACTTGCTTCTGGAGCTTCACCAGCTCGCACGGCATCAAGCCTGGAATCCGATTGCGACTCTGGTTCTGGCTCGACCGCCCGCTGGAAGACTGGGAGCTGAAGTCATGGTTGGACGGATATCCGGTCGACCACGCCGTCTTCGCTCCGGCACAGCCAATCTACACTGCGGCGCCGATCTTCCGCGGGATGCCCGACCCGTGCCCGCGTCGATGTGGACTCCGGCAGGGTGAAAACGACGAGGTGTCACCGCCGGTCATCGAGCGGCCTGCGAAGGCACGCGCCAAGGCCGCTGGGAGCGGCACATACAGTCATGACTGCGGTGGCGGCTATGACGGCTACCGAGCTCAGATAGGCGACCACGAGGGCGGTGGCGGGTTTCACGGCCCAATTAAGAGCGCTGTAGCGGCTTGGATGGCGCGGAATGGTGCGGAAACCGACCCTTCATGGCTCCGAGCTGACCTTGAAGCCGCAATTCGAGCCGCTGACCGGTCAAAACACGCTGACTCGTATATCGAACTGCGGGTCTACGATCTCGATCCGCTGATTGCGTCTATCCGGCAGATGCAGGCGGCCAAGGAGGCCGAGGCTGGTCCGGAGGTGGATGTCTCCGGGCTGATGGGGAAGGCGCGCGGGCAGGCGGCGCCTGAGCCACTGGTCCCGACGTTCGACGGCGCCGACGAGGTGATTCTGGCCGAGGGGGAACGGTTGGCGGCGGTCTGGAGTGCTGACTTCATGGCCCGCGTCCGCGGCTGGTACGACTGGCCGGGCGATCAGATTACGCCGGAGCGCGGCGAGGTGGTAGAAGTGCACCTGCCCGGTGGCATTGACTTCAATGACCCGCCGCCTGAACCGGGTGCGCCTTGCTCGCTGCTAAACGCGACCCTGGCTCTGGGCAAGACGGAAATCATCGCCGCCCAGTGCGCAGAGGTGCCGGCGACGAAGAACTGCAATGTCTTCTGCCGCGACCATGCCCTTGTCTCCGAGACCGCCGAGCGCATCAGGGCGAAGGTCGGCGACAAGCACCGGGTGCTCCCGATCTATGGCCGCACGCAACTTCATCCTGACGGCGGCCGGATGTGTTCCCAGGCAGCATTGGCCGAAGCCGTTCAATCTTGCGGCCAGTCCGTCGAGGAAAAACTTTGCAAACACGAAGTTTCACCGGGCGTCTGGGAACACTGCGCCGACCATCCTGATGTCAGTCCAGGATGCCGATATCAACACATGATCGCCGACAAGCGACCGGCTATCCGGGTATTGCCGCACGCATACTTGACGATTGACAAAGGAAATCCGGCTCCGAATGACGCATTGAACATGATCGACGAAGACCCAATCGATTCATTAATCCACGACGGAAATGGTTATGGCGTTCCAATCTGGGTAATCACCAAAACTGAGTGGATCATAGCTGGTCGAAAACACCTAAAACAAACAGGTGACTCTCTAACATTTCAATTTGAGATAGCCGATTACTCAAAGTGGCTATCGAATGTTCTGAGCGAAGATAATCCAACACCTGAAATGTTGCGTAAAGCAGGTCTTGATGCTGGCAAGGCCCGCCGGATGGCTGGGTATTGGTACGACATCGTTGACGATCTCGCTGTTACACCCGCCATGCCGAGAGCCAAAAAGGAAGAAGCTATCGCTGCCTACAGGACACAGATTGCGCTCAAAATGGGCAAACTTTGGACGTTAATCCATGACGTGGTCGAGATGGATGTAAATGAGATTAGGTGCATCCGTATTCAGAACGATGTTGGCAAGAACTTGGAAACAGTGGTCTTGATGGTGTGGTCTTCAAAACCAAAAATTACAGGTCCAGTAGCTATCTTCGACGGGACGGCGGATGAAGAAGTGACGGGGCGCTTTTTTCCTCGAGTCGAAGTCACTACCATCAATGTCAGAGCTGAACATTATCACTCCGTACAGGTCTCCGATCGTGCTGTTTCGAAGAACATGCTCGGATATGGTCTTGATAAGCTCGACTTGAAGAGCCGCGTGCCGACGAGGTGTTGCGCGCCAAAAACAACCGCGCTCGACTTGCTCGGTTGGCTGAGTTCGAGGCCAGCAAGGTGGATAGTGCGCACCAGTCGCCGCTGCTCACCTATAAGCCGGTCGCTGAGGCAATGCGCGATGAACATCCGCACCTTCGTGAACTTGGGATTGATGTCGGTTTCCAGCGAGCAGACGGCAAATGGGCCGGGCACCACGGTGCAGAGCGAGGCACTGACCGTTGGCGCTATGCACCACTCGGCATCATCGGCGGCCGGAATCTGATGCCGCGTGATGCGCTGGAACGGCGGGCACGGGCGATCTTCTACAAGGACGAACCATGCCTATCCGGTTAAGACATACACCCACTACATGTGGGATGTATCCAG
>JBAXPR010000155.1:0-6692 GCA_037132135.1 Rhodospirillaceae bacterium | reverse complement strand
GACTGGATACATCCCACATGTAGTGGGTGTATGTCTTAACCGGATAGGCATGGTACAATCATGACCGGCCTTTGTCACGACGCGGTCGTTGGCGGAGGGCGGATGGGGTGGATCCGGTCATGCACTGTCATGGTGACGATGATGGTAAACTATTGTGAGATTATCAGCTCAGAAGGTCCGATTGCCTGGAGCGATGACTACAGAATCGGTGTCGGCCAGATCGATGGCGAACATGAGGCGCTGTTCAGCGTTTATCATGAGTTCATCAGCTCCCTGAATTCGGGTGCCGGCCAGGATGCTGTTAAAGATGCTATTATAAAACTAGAGGATTATATTGCAGATCATTTTACGAGTGAAGAGGAGCTTATGATATCGATCGAGTTTCCTGAACTGTTTAGCCACAAGCTTGAGCATCTTGACTTTCAGGTTGCGGTAACCCGCTTCAAGAAGTCGGTATTGAGAGGTGAGGATGTTAATCAGGATTTCGTAAAATTTTTTGGACACTGGCTGATTTCTCATATTACGATCATGGACAGAAGGATCGGAGAGTTTCTCCGGGCCAACCCCGCCGGCTGATCCCGTGGCCGCGGCAGCAGGGGCTTGTACCGGACGCGAATGTCTGCGATCCCTGGGCCGGACGCTGGCGGTCGGGGGAACCGGGATGTCGAGGCGGAGTCTGGGCTGGGTACCGGTGGTGGCGCTGCTCCTCGCGGGCGAGCCGTCGGTGCTTCTCGCCCAAACCAAGCCCGCCGGATCGGGTCCGGGCGGCGCTGGCGCCGGCTCCCCGCTCGAGATCGCGCTGCCGGTGCTTCAGGTCGGGTTGCTGGTTGGCGGCGCCTGGGTCGGCTCGGTCATCGGCCGCCGGCTGATCAATAACCGCTGGATTTCCCTGATCGGTGCCCGGCTGGGCGCCGGGCTGGGACTGGAGGCGATGGCCGGCCTGGGCCTGCTCGGCTTTGGTTTTGGCGGCGCGCTGCCCGCCGGCCGGGTGATGGCGCCCCAGCTGGTTTCCACGCCCGCCGCCAGCGGCGGCGGGCATTAGCGTTAACCGAGTCGCTCCGGCCCGGGGGTGCCGCGCCTCAGTACAGCCCCCAGCCACAGCTTTCGGTGCAATGAGCGCGGTCGGCCGGTGCGGCTTCCTGCGCCGCGACCCGTTCGGTGGCCCGCCCGATGACCAGCGGTGCGGCATCACTGCTGGCAACCTGCTGGCTCGCCGGTGCCGGTGGCAGGGTCGGCACGAAGGCCATCAGCTTGGAGAACAGCCCTTCCAGCCACGCCGTCTCGGACGAGGGGGCGGCGGGGACCACGGCCGGTGCCTGAGCGGCGGCGGCCGAGCGGACGGGCAGACCCACCACCAGCTGGCGCGGACGGGCGATCTGGACGGTCTGCATCTGCCGGCTGGTCGAGGCCAGTCCCGGCGAGTTGCGGCCGTAGATGTCCTTGTGGATGCGCACCACCCCGGCGTCGTCGACGCTGGCCTGCCAATAGACCATGCGTACCGGCAGCGTGTGGCGCAGCGGGATATACTGGGTGCGCTCCGAATCGAGGGACTGTTCGATGCGATCGTGGCTCCAGCCCTCGCGGCCGAGCAGGGTTTCGGCCAACTGGCGGGGTTCGGCCAGCCGCACGCAGCCGGAACTCAGCGCCCGGCCCTGGCGTGCGAACACCGAGTGATCGTTGGTGTCGTGCATGTAGATGCTCTGACCGTTGGTCAGGTTGAACTTGACGCGGCCGAGGGCATTGTTGTCGCCGGCCGACTGGACGATGCGCACCCGCTCGGGGGTTACGGTGTTCCAGTCGACGGTCGCGGGATCGACCTCGACGTGATCGACATAGATCGTCGCGCCTTCGATGCCGGGGTGGCCGGTGCGGCGCAGCGACGGCAGCTTGTCCTTGGCCAGCACCGTGGTGGGCGCGGTCCAGGTTGGGTTGACCACGATATCGGTGACGTGATCGGTCAGCAGCGGCGTCGGCCGCGACGGCCGGCCGACCGCGGTGCGCATCGACATCGTCACCACGCCCTTCTGGATCAGGTAGGCGCTCTGGGCGGCGATGTTGACCAGGAAGAACTCGTCGGGGGCTTCGGCGGCCAGGCTGCGCAGGCCGTCCAGAGTGGTCTTGAGCGCGATCGCGGTGGCCGCCGAGGTCCGGTCCAGGCTGTCGATGGTGCTCTCGCCGGCGAGGCCGTCGGCCAGAATGCCCTCGTTGGTCTGGAACGCCGCCACTGCCGCCTCCAGCGCCAGATCATAGACGCCATGATAGGCGTCGGCGGCGAGGAAGCCCCGGGCCCGCATCTGGGCCGCCAACCGGTCCACCCGCTCGCCGCTGGCGCCCGGCTTGAGGCGCTGGCCGCTGCCGACCGCCGGCGCGATCGCCGCCGCCGCCGGGTCGGTCTGGGACAACCGGAGGGCGATGGCCTGACTCCAGCGCTCCAGCACCGGACGGGCGTCGGGGACCAGCAGTCCCTCTGCGCCGGCGCCGGGGGCGAGCAAAGCGGTGGCTGCGGTCAGGGCGCACCCGATCAGCACGGGGAGAGCTTTGGCGTAAATCATGGGGGCGAATTTCATGGCGGCACAGAGTCAATCGATGGGGCTTCACTCTAACTGCAAATCGTCGGGGCCGCTGTCAACCCACGACAGTCTTTATTGTCGCGGCAGGGACTCTGACTGTGGCAAATTAGCCTGAATGCCGGGGGTGCCATCCACCGGCTTCTTCTTCATGTATTGTCACGGGATGGCTTGATAAGCCGTTGCCGAGTCACAGGAATCTGCCAGAAAATTCTCGCTGCGCCGCATGATCCGGCCGGTTCTGGCGACCGTCGCAGCCGAACGCGACCGGCGCCGTAGCCGGGCCGCCGGCCGAGCGTCCGCAGCACCGCCGCCGGCCCGGGGGCCGACTCGCATTTGCCGGGGATTCTGAGGAGGCAGCTCAGTCTTTTTCGGCCGGTTTGGCGGTCGGGCGGCGTGGTACGGTGGCCGGATTGATCGTGATCGGACGATAGATTTCAATCCGCATGCCCTCTTCGACCAGGGCATCGAGAGCCAGGAATTTGCCGAAGGAGCCGACCTTCTGTTTTTCCAGGTCGATGTCCGGAAACTGCTTCAGCAACCCCGAAAGCTCGATCACCCGCAGCACCGTCGCACCCTCGGGCACGTCGACGGGGACCTGGGTTTGCCGGCCGGGTTTGGCATAGACGACGATCGTTCTCATCCGTTCTCCCCTTGGCTCCGCCGCAGCTCACCCCACGCTATGGGCTCCGCTACCCCACGCTATGGGCTCCGCTACCCCACGCTATGGGCTCCGCTACCCCACGCTATGGGCTCCGCCCATGGAGATCGCCTTACCGGCGCGGACGTCGAGAATTCGTTTGCCCGCCAGCAGCAGGCCGGTGGCGAGGAAGCCGCCCGGCGGCAGCACCGCCATCAGCACGCCGGTATCGGGCGCCATGATCCGGAGTTCCATGAATTTGAAGGCTGGCCCGAGCAGCAGCGAGGCGTCGGCAAAGAGCGTGCCCGAGCCGATGATCTCGCGGACGGCGCCGATCAGGGTCAGCGACAGGGTGAAGCCGATGCCCATGAAGAGGCCGTCGACCAGCGACGGCAGTACCGGTTCCCGGGCCGCGAAGGCTTCGAGCCGGGCCAGCGGCAGGCAGTTGGAGACGATCAGCGGGATAAAGAGCCCGAGCACCTTGTAAAGCTCATGCATCCAGGCATTCATGGTCAGATCGACCAGCGTGACCATGGCGGCGACGATCAGGATGTAGACCGGAATCCGGACCTCCTGGGTGATCCAGGCGCGGAAGGTGGCCACCAGCAGGCTGGAGGCCGCCATCACCACCGCCGTCGCCAGTCCCATGCCCAGGCCGTTGGTGGCGCTGGTCGTCATGGCCATGGTCGGGCACATGCCGAGGATCATGCAAAAGACGCTGTTGTTGTCCCAGAGGCCGTCTTTGACGATCTGTCTGTAATTGGTCTTTGTTCCGGTCTCGTCTTCGGCCGCCATCACCGTACCTCCACCAACCGGGCCTTGTTGGCCGCGAAAAATGCCAGTCCACCCCGGATGGCGCCGACCACGCCGCGCGGCGTGATCGTGGCTCCGGAGAACTGATCGAACTGGCCGCCATCCTTCTTGACCTTCCATTTCTCAACCGGCGGGTTGCCGAGCGAGAGCCCGGTGAAACGGTTGATCCAGTCGGTCTTGGCCGGTTCGATCTTGTCGCCGAGACCGGGGGTCTCCTTGTGGGCGAGCGGCCGCACCCCGAGCACCCGGCCCTCGGCGTCCACTCCCAGCATCAGCCGCACCTCGCCGGCATAGCCGCTGCCGATGATCTCATAGGCGACGGCGGTGACCTTGCGGTCGCGGGTGGCCCGGAACACCGTCACCGGCTTGCCCTCGGCCCCCGGGACGGTCAGGGTGTCGGCCAGCGGGTTGTTGTCGTGCAGAAGCGCCGGAATCACCTGATCCAGCGAGGCGCGCTTGTCCTCGTCGCTGCGCTGGTGGATGGCGTCGGCGGTCACGATGTAGGTGACGGCAAGCAGGGCCCCGAAGCCGAGGCAGAAGCCGCCGAGAATGACCGCGTGCTTGATCGGGTTGTCGTTGCTGGTCATGTTTCCGCTCATGACGTCGTCCTCGGCGGCAGGGTCAAGGGCGCCCCCGAGCGGGACCGCCCGAAGGTGCGCGGGCGGAAGGCGCGGTCGATCAGCGGCGTCAGCGCGTTCATCAGCAGCACCGCGAAGGCCATGCCTTCGGGATAGCCGGCGAAGGTCCGGATGATCCAGGTGAAGAAGCCGACGCCGACGCCGTAGGCCAGTTGCCCCGAGCGCGAAACCGGCGAGGTGACGTAATCGGTGGCGATGAAGAAGGCGCCGAGGAAGGTGGCGCCCGAAACCACCTGAAAGAGGCCGCTGGTGAAGCGGTCGGGGTCGATGCCGTGGAAGAGGGTGCCAAAGACGAACAGCGTGCCCATCACCGCCAGCGGAATCTGCCAGGAGATCACCTTCTTGCGCAGCAGCCAGAGGCCGCCGGCCAGGATCAGCAGCGCCGAGGTCTCCCCGAAGCTGCCCGGGCGGGCGCCGAGCAGCATATGCAGCAGGTCCGGCGTCCCGGCCATCGACTGCGAGACCGGAATGCCGCGCGAGAGTTCGGTCTTGATCGTGCCGAGCGCCGAGGCCGCGCTCATGGTGTCAAGCTGGAAGGCGTGGCCGAAGGTGATGCCGAGGCTGTCGATCAGGCCGGGCGCGCCGGCGGTGAACAGCGGCCTTGGCGGTACGAAGGCGGTCATCGGCAGCGGGAACGACACCAGCAGCGCCACCCGGGCCACCATCGCCGGATTAAAGACGTTTTGCCCGAGGCCGCCAAAGAGATGCTTAGCCAGGGCGATCGCGAACACCGCGCCCAGCACCGCGATCCACCACGGCGCCCAGGGCGGCAGGCTCATGGCCAGGAGCCAGCCGGTCAGCGCGGCCGAGCCGTCGGTCAGCGCGGCCCGCACCGGCTTGCCCTGGGCCTTGAGGCAGGCCGCCTCGACCGCAAGGCAGGCGCCGACCGTGACCAGAAAGAGGTAGATCGCGGGCCAGCCGAACAGCCAGGCGTCGAGGAGGGTCGCCGGCACCAGGGCCAGCATCACCGCTCTCATGGTGCCTTGGACACTGGTGGGGGCGTGGGTGAACGGCCCGCTCCGGTCGTTGCGGAAAGCGATCATGCGCTGGCCTTCGATTGGTCGGTAGAGGCGGGGGTGGGAGCCGGCTTGGCGGCTTTGGCGGCGGCGGCGGCGCGTTTGGCCTGGACCTGTCGTTCGACCCGGGTCCGGCGCGCCTCCACCAGCGTTTTCAGGCGTTCCTGCTTGCGGCGGTCGCGATCGGCGGCGGTCAGCCGTCCCTTGGCGTAGTTGAAGTACTGCACCAGCGGAATGTGCGACGGGCAGGTATAGGAGCAACTGCCGCAGGAGACGCAGTCCCGGACGCCGATGCGCTCGGCTTCCTCCAGCTTGTCGTGGCGGATGTAGGTGGCCATCTCCAGCGGGACCAGCCCGCACGGGCAGACGCTGACGCAGCCGCCGCAGCGGATGCAGGGGCCGGCCGGATGCTCGTTGATCTCGGCCTCGGTCAGGGCCAGGATGCCGCAGGTGCCTTTGATCACCGGCACTTCCAGCGCCGGCAGCGGCTGGCCCATCATCGGCCCGCCCGAAATCAGCCGGTGCGGCGCCTTGCCGTCCTTGAAGCCGCCGCAGAAGTCGATGAGATCCGCGACCATGGTGCCGAGCGGCACCTCGACATTCATGCCCCGGGTCAGTCCGGCGCCGCTGAGGGTGATCACCCGCGAGATCAGCGGCCGGCCGAAACGCACCGCCTCGCGCACCGCGCGGGCGGTGCCGACATTGTGGACGACGACGCCGACATCGGCGGTCAGCGTGCCCGCCGGGGTTTCGCGGCCGGTGATCGCTTTGGTCAGATGGCGCTCCGAGCCCATCGGATATTGCACCGGGATCGGCGCCACCGTGACCCCGGCGTGGGCGGCCGCGGCCCGGGTCATCGCCCCGATCGCCGCCGGCTTGTTGGTCTCGATCGCGATCACGATCCGCGACAGCGTGAGGGCATGGGCCATGATCCGGGCGCCGTCGACCACCTCCTCGGCCCGCTCCTGCATGATGCGGTCGTCGCAGGTCAGGTAGGGTTCGCACTCGGCGCCGTTGA
>JBAXPR010000154.1:0-6831 GCA_037132135.1 Rhodospirillaceae bacterium | reverse complement strand
TCTCGTGGGCGGCCTTGTTGGTGAAGGTCACCGCCAGCACCTGGAAGGGCGAGGCCCGGCGCGTCATCAGGAGATGGGCCAGCCGGGTGGTCAGAACCCGGGTCTTGCCGGTGCCGGCCCCGGCCAGCAGCAGCACCGGGCCATCAAGCGTCTCGACCGCCCGGCGCTGGACGGCATTGAGGCCCTCGAGATGCCGGGCGGCACCGGGATAGGGATCGGCGGCGACGAACTCCGCCTCCGGTGCGCTCAGCGGATCATCGCCCCACAGGGCTTCGGGGGAAAACGGATCGGATGTCATGGGGCCGGACTATAGCCGGCCCCGGGGGACGAAGTCGACGGCGGCGGGGCGGCGCTGCCCCGTCAAACGCTGGCGGAACCACGCGGCGAGATCGCGTTCTTCGAGCGTTCCGGCGGCGGCCGGTCTTGCGCCATCGGGGGTGCCGTTGGCTGCGAGGGCCTCCGCGTCCCGCACGCCGTCGGCCCCGCCATGCTCGGCCAAACGGCACTCATGGACGGCATGGCCCAGGGCCGAACCGATCCGGCGCCACGACAGTGTCACCTGGAGAGCGCCCGCCATCGTGCATGATGTCCTCAGCCAGGGCCATCCGGCGCTGGAAGTCGGGATTCTACGGGGTGAGGCGATAGCCGCAGTCGGGCGCCTCGGTCAGGTACTCCGTGTCACCTTTCTTGATCTTGAGGCGGGCCATCACCTCCTTGGTCAGGATGACCCCGGACGAAGCGCCAACCGTCGTGACCTTCAGTGCGAGCATGTGCCGCCCCGGGGGAGCAAGCGCTGCCGAGATAGGCCGCGACCACCGCCGGATTGTGTGCGACCTCGGCGGCGGGACCGGAGAGGGCGATCCGGCCGCTTTCCAGCACATAGGCGTGATCGGCGATCTCGAGGGCGGCCTCGGCGTTCTGTTCGACCAGCAGGATGGTCCGCCCCTCGCGCTTGAGTTCGGCGATGATCGAGAAAATCTCATCGACCAGCATCGGTGCCAGACCCATGCTCGGTTCGTCGAGCAGCAGCAGTCGCGGTTCGGCCATCAGCGCCCGGCCGATCGCGACCATTTGCTGTTCGCCACCCGAGAGTAGCCCGGCGGCCTCGTCGAGGCGCTCGCGGAGGCGCGGAAAGCGCGCCAGCACGGCGTCGCGGCGGCGGAAGAACTGCGCACCCTCGGCCAGCCGGTAGGCGCCGAGCCGGAGATTCTCGGCGACGCTGAGGCTGGCGAACAGCTGCCGGCCCTCGGGGACCTGACTGATGCCGGCTGCGGCGATCCGGTGGCTGGGCAGCCGGGAAATTTCCAGGCCCTCGAAGCGGATCTGGCCGGCGCGCGGCCGGAGCAGGCCGGAAATGGCACGCAGAATCGTGGTCTTGCCGGCGCCGTTGGCCCCGATCAGGCAGACCACCGATCCTTTTGCAACCGCCAGATCAATGCCCTTGACCGCGCGGGTCGGGCCGTAGGCCAGTTCCAGGCCGGTGATCTCGAGCAGCGGGGCGGCGGTCATGGCCGGGGCTGCCGCGGCCGGCTCAGCCGGGCCGCCGCCCGGGTGCCGAGATAGGCTTCGATCACCGCCGGGTCGGCCCGGACCTCGGCCGGCGTGCCGTCGGCGATGCGGCGGCCGAAATTGAGCACGGTCAGGCGCTCGCAGATCTCCATCACGAACCCCATGTCGTGCTCGACCAGCAGCAGCGTCACGCCGCACGCACGCACCCGGCGCAGCAGGCGGGCGAGGTCGGCGGTTTCGTGGGGGTTCATGCCGGCGGCGGGTTCGTCGAGCAGCAGCAGGCGCGGCCGGGCGGCGAGACCGCGGGCGATCTCCAGCCGCCGCTGTTCGCCATAGGCGAGATCGCCGGCCCGCTCGCGGGCGCGCTCGGCGAGGCCGACGAAGGTGAGCAGGTCCAGGGCCGCGGCGGCGACGGCGCGCTCCTCGGCCCGGTAGCGGGGCAGACCAAGCAGGCAGTGCCAGAGCGGCGCCGAGAGCCCGGGGTGGGCGCCGGCGGCCACCGTCTCCAGCACGCTCATGTCCTCGAACATCCGGATGTTCTGGAAGGTGCGGGCGATGCCGAGGCCGGCGCGGGCATGGACCGGTCGCCGGGCGATGTCGCGGCCATCGAAGACGATCTCGCCCCCGTCGAGCGGCACCAGCCCCGAGATCAGGTTGAAGAGGGTGGTCTTGCCGGCGCCATTCGGCCCGATCAGCCCGTGTACCGTCCCGGCCCTGACCGAGAACGAGACCCCGGCCACCGCGGTCAGGCCGTGGAAGTGCTTGCTGAGGTGCGAGACCCGGAGCAGCGCGCTCATGGCGTCTTCCCCAGTCTGGGCATGCGCCAGGGCACGAGGCCGCGGGGCAGGAACAGCACCACGAGCACGATGATCAGGCCGTTGAAGACGCCGCGGAAATCGTGGAGCGGGCGCAGCAGTTCCGGCAGCGCGGTCAGCACCAGCGCGCCCGCCACCGGCCCCAGCGGCGATCCGGTGCCGCCGAGAATCGCGAAGCTGAGGATGGTCACGGCGGTTTCGAAGGCGTACTCGTTGGGGCCGATGAAGGTGCTGGAGTGGGCCGAGAGCGCGCCGGCCAGTCCGGCCAGCGCCGCCGAGACCAGCAGGGCGCCGAGATGATAGGCCGGCAGGTTGATGCCGATCACGGCGGCGGCGGTCTGATCGCTGCGCATCGCCTCCATCGCCCGGCCGAAGCGCGACCGCCCGATCAGGACGCAACCGGCCAGGGCGGCGGCGAGCAGCGCCAGGATGATCCAGCCCTCGGTGCGGTCGGGAATGCCGCCGAGGCCGAGGGCGCCGCCGGTGATCCCGGCATTGACGTAGACCACCCGCAGCACCTCGCCGAGGCCGATGGTGGCGATCGCGAGGTAAACCCCGGTCAGGCGCAGGGTGGGCAGGCCGATCAGCAGCGCGGCCAGCGCCGGCACCAGCGCCGAGGCCGCCAGCACCAGGGCGAAGGGCAGGCCGGTGTGGAGCGACAGCAGGGCGCCGGTATAGGCGCCCAAACCCATGAACGCCGCCTGACCGAGCGACAGCTGCCCGACCGCCAGCACGACATACATCGAGAGCGCGAGCAGGCCGTTGATCCCGAGCGAGTGGATCAGGGTCTGATAGGTCCAGAGGAAATCCTCGAGCCAGAGCGGCATGGCCTCAGGCCCTCGAGACACGGGCGCGGCCGAGCAGGCCGGCGGGTTTCAGCCACAGCACCAGCACCATCAGGGTGAAGGCGACGCCGTCCTTGACCATCGAGTCGATGTAGCCGGCCGCCATCACCTCGGCGACCCCGAGCAGCAGGCCGGCAGCGACCGCGCCCCGGACATCGCCGAGACCGCCGATGATGATCACCGCGAAGCCGCGCAGCATCATGAACTCGCCCATATAGGGCTGGATGGCGTTCTGGTTGAGGCCGATCAGCACCCCGGCCGCGCCGGCCAGCACCCCCGACAGCAGGGAGGCCAGCATCACGGTGCGCGGCACGTCGATGGCCATCAGGCGCGCCGCATCCTCGTTTTCGGCCACGGCGCGCAGCGCCAGGCCGAGCCGGGTCCGGCTCATCAGCAGCCACAGCCCGGCCAGCATCACCGCGGTGGTGGCGATGATCAGCCCCTGCGCCGCGCCGAGCCGGACCGTGCCCAGCATCACGGCGCCGCTGGGTACGGTGCCGACGGGAAAGCGCCGGATCTCGGTGCCGAGCGCCATCGAGAGCAGCGAATAGAGCAGCAGCACCGCGCCCAGGGTCACCATCAGGGACGCCAGTTCCGGCGCCCGCGCCCGGCGCAGCGGCGTCAGCAGCAGGGTGTCGATCACGACCGCGAGCACGCCGGCCGCGAGCATGCCGAGCGGCAGCGCCAGCCACAGCGACAGCCCGAGATCCCGAACCCCGGCCAGCGCCACCAGCGCTCCGGCGGTGAAGTAGAAGCCATAGGTGAGGTTGAGCACCTTCAGCACCCCGAACATCAGGGTGAAGCCAAGGGCGAACAGGGCATAGGTCGAGCCAAGGACGAGGCCGTTGGCCATCTGCTGGGCGAACATGGACCGGGAGAGTACGGAAAGCGGCGCCCGGCGGCAACCACCCTGACGCCGGCCCGCGCGTTCGGCGGGCGGGGGCTTGTGCCCTGGAACGGATGTTCGTACTCTCTCCGCCCGGAAGAGAGCTTCATCCGCGATCAGTCGAGGGGACGACCTATGAAATTTTCCGCAGCGACATTCCTTTTTGTCGGTTTTGCCGGTGCCGTTTTCCTGAGCGGCGCCGCCCGCGCCGATTCTGACGACAAGCTCTGGGTTGCCCAGTGCGTCCGGGATAACGCCGGCGCCGAGGTTGCCACGCCTGTGTTGCTGAAGTACTGCAAGTGCATGACCAACAAGATGGATGACGACGAAAACCGCTCGGTGGCCGAGTGGGAGCCGTCCCATCCCGCGGAAAAGGCCGCCTGCCGGAGCCGGGCACAGTGGAGCGCCTCGTCGGCGCCGCCAGCCTCGATGGAGAGCCCGCCCGCGATGGCGCCATACCCGCCCGCGAGCGGGCGCTGATCGGGGCCGGGTGACCGCGGCGGCTCCGGACCGAAACGTCTTGTCCGGGCGGCCGTGACCAGTGTACCCTCAATGGTGGTTTTTCTTCTCATTGGTGAATCTTGGGAGACCAATCATGAAGTATCTTGCCGTTGCGCTGCTTGTTGTCGGATGTGGGTTCGTGAGCGGCGGCGCTCGCGCTGATTCGGATGACCTCAAATGGGTCGCCCAGTGTATCAAAGACAATGCCGATGCCAAAGTTGCCCCGGAGGTCGTTGCCTCCTATTGCAAGTGCATGAATAGTAAAATGGATGATAATGAGACGCAGTCGATCGACAAGTGGGAAAAGACCCACGCCAAGGAGCGGATCGAATGCGAAAAGGCGTCGGGCTGGAAGTAACCGCTTGAGTCTTTTATAAACGCCTTTTTGAGGGGAACAGGCTGGCCGCGCTGCGGTCAGCCTGCTTTGTTTTTGTGTCGGCCGGTTCCTGCTCCCCGGTCGCCGCCGTTCGCCTATTGCAGGGCCTCGAACTTTCCGCCACGGCTGATCAGCACCACGACGCCGGTGGTGGCGCCCGGGGAGCGGTGAGCGTCGAAGGTGAAGGGGCCGAGAACGCCGGTGTGGCTGGTCCGGGTCAGAGCATCGCGGATCGCCTCGCCGCCGGTGGCGCCGGCGCGATTGATCGCTTCGGCAAGAATGAAGAGGGTGTCATAGGCCTGGGCGGCAAACTGGTCGGGCGGGGCGCCGGTGCGCCTGGTGAAGGCGGCAACGAAGGCGTGGTTGGCCGGATCGGCCTTGCCGATGAACCAGGGGCTGCCGACCAGGGTGCCGTCGGCGGTGGTGCCGGCGATCTCGCCGAATTTGGGCGAGTTGAAGCCGTTGCCGCCGATGAAGAACACCCGGTCGGGAATTCCGACCTGACGGGCCTGCAGGAGAATGCCCGAGGCCGCCTCGACCAGCGCGGACACCACCACGGCGTCGACATCAAGGCTCTTGATCTTGGTCAGTTGCGCCGAAAAGTCGGCATCCTTGGCGCCGAAGGTCTCGGTGGTCACGGTCTCGATGCCGAGGGTCGTCAGCGCGGCCTTGAAGACGTCGTAACCCGATTTGGTGAAGGCGTCGTCGTTGCCGTACATCACCGCCACCCGCTTGACCCCGAAGCGGCTCTGGGCGGTCTTGAGGGTGACCGGAATCACGTCGGCCTCGGGCATCGAGGTGCGGAAGACGAAGGGACCGATGTCGGTGATGCCGTTGGCGGTGTTCGAGGTGCCGATGATCGGCACCTGCCGCTCGTTGGCCACCGGTCCGACCGCGAACATCTCGGTGGACAGGGTCGGGCCGATGATTGCCGAGACCTTGTCGCGGCCGATCAGCTTGCGCGCGGCGTTGATCGCCTGTTCCTTCTGCCCCGCGGAATCCTCGAACAGAATCTGGAGCGGCCGGCCGCCGAGCACGCCGCCGGCGGCGTTGATCTCGTCGAGGGCCAGTTCCAGTCCGGCCCGGATGGCGAGGCCGTAGCGGGAGGCCGGGCCGCTCAGCGCCTCGATCGAGCCGATGGTTACCGGTTCGGCGGCGGCGGCCGGCGCGGCGGCGCCGGTCAGCGTCAGGGCGGCCAGGGCCAGCAGGCCCGCGCCTGAGACGTTTGCGAACAATGACATGGGGACGGCCTCCGGTTCGATAGGGTCAACCTCCGCCCGTTGTGGCACAAATCGATGATGAAGAAAACCTCGAGGCGGTTGCGCGGCGCCTTGGCTTGGCCGCGCGGGGTTTGGGATGCCTGGAACAAGAGAGCGGAAAAGGATGGCGGCCTAGCAGGGCCTGCCTGATTGGTGGGCAAATTGCCGAAGGATAATTGTTAACTATACAAATACAAATTATAGTTAACAAGCCAGTGTTCTGCCCGGTGGTTCCAGGACCGGAAAACTGGCTTGGGCGGAACTGCTTGCCATCCCCTGGGGTGACGCCATCGGCCGACATTTCGACTTGATCGCATTCATTCAACTCTATATGATTTCTCGAAATTTGTAACAGCGTTTTCGGTGCTTCGCGGCCGGGGTACCGGAAGAAGCGACGGCGCGGCGCAAGAATGATGACAAGCGGGACCAAAGAATAATGCAGGATTTAACCCGTCGGCAACGACCTTTGTGCTAATAATTTCCCGGTCCGGTTGCGCGTTGCTCCTTGTGGTCGACGGCTGTCGGATCAGGCTGGTCCGGGTCCGCTGCGGTCGGAGGAGTAACGGCCATTACCTACACTGAAAAGTTTGATAGTCCTCTTTTCAGGTCCAAACCCCCGCCTTCAGGCGGGAAAGGCTTC
>JBAXPR010000153.1:0-6870 GCA_037132135.1 Rhodospirillaceae bacterium | reverse complement strand
TTTCATCCCCCCGATCCCAACACGGCTGGTCCGGCTCATACTGAGAACTGCTGCAACGGCTTGCGTCTTGTTGAGTGCTCGGCTAGGTTTACCGCGTGGTCGGGTCATGCTTCCCGGCCGATCCGGTCCGGCCCGAGCGGCCCCGCCTAGCCCGCCAGAATCGTGAAGGAGCTTCTCTGATGTGGAAATCTCTGGTCGCCCTCGTGGTCGCCCTGATGCTGCCCCTTACCGCGTTCGCCCAGAGCCAGCCTGCGGTCGCGACCGCCGCGGAATCCGACACGGGCGGTATCGGTAGGACCGTCGCCCTCACCGCCGGCATCCTCGGCGGCGTGGTGGTCGCCGATCTTCTGACCGGCGGCGCCCTGACCTATCCGCTGCTACGCAGCGTCGGCCTCCGTCCGGCCCTTCCGGCTGCGGCCCTGGTGCGCGCCCCGATCTCGCCTGCGGTCGCCGAGGCCCGCGCCGCCGGGGCGGTGCTGGGCGAGCAGATAACCGCCGCCACCGAAGCCCGCGACATGGCTGCCCGCAAGGACATGATCTATGCTGGCGTTCTCGGTGCGGGCGGCCTCGTCGGCGGCTGGCTGGCCAGCCACCTCTCGCGCTGAGCCCAACGCTCCGGACTCCGGTCCGCAGTCAAAAACACCGGCCCTTCGGGGGCCGGTGTTTTTTTTCGAGTCGCATCGGCGGGACGGCGGGAAGCCATGGCGGCAGGCGCGCCGCGGCTGATATCATGGCGTCATGAACACCAGCAGCCCGCCGTCCCCGATCTCCCAGCCCGATTACCGGATGCAGCCGCACAACGAGGAGGCTGAACAGGCCCTGCTCGGCGCGCTGCTCGTCAACAACCGCGCCTATGAAAAGGTCAGCGAATTTTTGCGGGCTGAGCATTTTTTCGGCCCGGTCCACGGCCGCATCTATGGCGCGATCGTGAACTTCGTCGAGCGCGGACAGGTCGCCAACCCGGTGACGCTGAAGGCCTATTTCGAGCGCGATCCCGATCTCAACGCCGTCGGCGGCTCCGGCTACCTTGGGGACTTGGCGGCCAGCGTCGTCACGGTGGTCAACGCCGAGGATTACGGCCGTACCATCCACACCAACTATCTGCGCCGGCAGCTGATCGCCATCGGCGAGGACATGGTCAACGAGGCCTATCGCCACGACCTCGAAATTTCGGCCCAGGACCAGATCGAGGAGGCGGAAAAGCAGCTTTTCGACCTTGCCTCGACCGGCGACATCAAGGGCGGCTTCGTGCCGATCGCACGCAGCCTCGAAGCCGCGATCACCACCGCCGAGGCCGCGTTCCGGCGCGCCAGCAACGTTACCGGCGTCACCACCGGCCTGATCGACCTCGACCGCAAGCTCGGCGGCCTGCACCGCTCGGATCTGGTGATCCTGGCCGGCCGGCCCTCGATGGGCAAGACCGCCCTCGCCACCAACATCGCGGTCAACGCCGCCAAGGCGTTCATGACCAGCAACGGCATTGATGGCGGCGTGGTCGGCATGTTCTCGCTCGAAATGTCGGCCGAGCAGCTGGCCACCCGCGTCCTTGCCGACGAAACCAAGGTCCCGGGCGACAAGATCCGCCGCGGCGAGGTCCGCGACAGCGATTTTCCCCGCTTTATCGAGGCCAATCAGACCCTGGCCCGGCTGCCGCTTTACATCGACGACACCCCCGGCATCACCGTCGGCATGCTGCGCACCCGGGCACGGCGCCTGAAGCGCACCGCCAATCTCGGCATGATCGTGGTCGATTACCTGCAATTGATGCGGGGCAGCGGCATGAACCGCTCGGAGAACCGGGTCCAGGAAATCTCGGAGATCACCCGCGGGCTCAAGGCGGTGGCCAAGGAGCTGGAGATTCCGGTGATGGCGCTCTCTCAGCTCAGCCGCGCCGTCGAAGCCCGCGAGGACAAGCGGCCACAACTGGCCGACCTTCGCGAGTCGGGCTCGATCGAGCAGGACGCCGACGTCGTGATGTTTGTTTACCGCGAGCAGTACTATCTTGAACGCGCCGAGCCGGCCCGCCGGCCCGAAGAGTCCGAGGACAAATTCAACGACCGCTATCAGCGCTGGCAACAGCGGCTGGGCGAGGTCCATAATATCGGCGAGTGCATCATCGCCAAGCAGCGCCATGGCCCGATCGGCACCGTGCGCATGCATTTCGACGGCCAGTTCACCCGCTTTTCCGACCTCGACCCCAGCCATTCCGCCCACTCCCATTCCGACGAATAGCCCGCCCGTGCCGCTTCCCGCCCCGCCCGCCGCCGCCGCCGTACTGACCGTCAGTCTTGGGGCGGTGGTGGCGAATTGGCGTGCCCTCGGGAGCCGGCTCGACCGCGCAGAGTGTGCGGCGGTGGTCAAGGCCGACGCCTATGGCCTCGGCGCGGCCAGGGTGGCGCCGGCGCTGGCCGCCGCCGGCTGCTCGACCTTCTTCGTCGCCCTGCTGGACGAGGGGGCGGCGCTGCGGCCGCTGCTGCCCGGCGCCACCATCATCGCCCTGTCGGGCCTGCTGCCCGGCGCCGAGGCCGACCACGCCGGTCTCGCCATCGTGCCGGTGCTCAACAGCCTTGGCGATATCGCCCGCTGGCAGGACTACGCCCGCCAGACCGGCGAGGCCCAACCGGCCTGGATCCACCTCGATACCGGCATGAACCGGCTCGGCCTCTGCGCCGGCGAAGCCGTTACCCTGGCCGCCGAACCGGAGCGGCTCGACGGCATCCGGGTGTTGGGCTGGATGAGTCACCTCGCCTGCGCCGACCAGCGCTTTCATCCCGCCTCATCGGCGCAGCTCGGCCGCTTTCACCAGCATCTCGCCCGCCTGCCCAAGGCCCGGCGCAGCTTGGCGAATTCCTCGGGCCTCTGCCGGGGCCGGGCCTTCCATCTCGACCTCGTGCGGCCGGGCGCCGCGCTCTACGGCATCAATCCCACCCCCGAGACCGACAACCCCCAGCAGCCGGTGATCCAGTTCGCCGCCCGGGTTCTCCAGGTACGGCCGGTTGACACCGGCATGACCGTTGGCTACGGTGCCGGCCACGATGTGGTGCGGCGGGGGCGGGTCGCCACCATCGCGGCGGGATATGCCGATGGCTGGCTGCGCTCTCTGGGCAACCGGGGGCGGGTCTACTTCGGCGGACGGCCGGCGCCGGTGGTGGGACGCATCTCGATGGACCTGATCACCGTCGATGTCACCGACCTGCCCGAAGCCCTGGTCAGGCCCGGCGACTGGGCCGAACTGATCGGACCGCATCATACCGTCGATCAGGTGGCGGCCGAGGCCGGCACCATCGGCTACGACGTTCTCACCGGCCTGTCCCGCCGCTGCCACCGGGTCTGGCTGTCGTCCGCCAAGGGGGACCAATGGAATTCCTAGCGGCAATCGGTCGCGCCTTCTTCATCTTCCTCGAGGCGACCGGACGGCTGGCCCTGTTCACGTCGCGGGCGGTCTCCCATTGTTTCCGGCCGCCGATCTATTTCGCGCTGGTCGGCCGCCAGATGATCGACATCGGCTATTACTCGCTGCCGGTGGTCGGGCTGACCGCGCTCTTCACCGGCATGGTGCTGGCGCTGCAGAGCTACACCGGCTTTGCCCGCTTTCAGGCCGAGGGCGCGGTGGCGACCGTGGTCGTGCTCTCGATCACCCGCGAGCTTGGGCCGGTGCTGGCCGGGCTGATGGTGGCGGGGCGGATCGGCGCCGCCATGGCGGCCGAGATCGGCACTATGCGGGTGACCGAGCAGATCGACGCCCTGACCACCCTCGCGACCAACCCGATGAAATATCTGGTGGCGCCGCGGCTGGTTGCCGGCCTGTGCATGCTACCGCTGCTGGTGGTGGTCGCCGACATCATCGGCGTCTTTGGCGGCTTTCTGGTCGCGGTTTACAAGCTGAATTTCAACCCCGCCAACTATCTTTCCAAGACCTGGGAATACCTCCAGTTGATGGACGTGGTGTCGGGTCTGGTCAAGGCGAGCGTCTTTGGCTTCTTCGTGGCGCTGATGGGCTGCTACCACGGCTATCACTCCAAGGGCGGCGCCGAGGGCGTGGGCAACGCCACCACCAACGCGGTGGTCTCGGCCTCGATCCTGATCCTGGTCTCCAACTACCTGATCACGGGGATGTTCTTCTCGAAATGACCGACCTCCCCCCCAAGATCGCCCTCAGCGGCGTCAAGAAGCGCTTCGGCGAAAAGGTGGTGCTCGACGGGCTCGATCTCACCGTCGGCCGCTCGGAATCCCTGGTGGTGATCGGCGGCTCCGGCACCGGCAAGTCGGTGATGCTGAAATGCATCCTCGGCCTGCTGCGGCCCGAGGAGGGCTCGATCCTGGTCGATGGCGAGGAGACCGTGAGCAAGACCCGCGGCGAGCGGGAAAAACTGCTGCGCAAGTTCGGCATGCTGTTCCAGGGCTCAGCCCTCTTCGACAGCCTGAAGGTGTGGGAGAACGTCGCCTTCGGCCTCGTCCAGGGCCGCCGCATGCCGCGCCTGGAGGCCAAGGAGATCGCTCTCGCCAAGCTCGCCGCCGTCGGTCTCGGCCCGAAAGTGGGCGAGTTGGCGCCTTCCGAGCTTTCCGGCGGCATGCAAAAGCGCGTGGCCCTGGCCCGCGCCATCGCCACCGAGCCCGAGATCATCTTCTTCGACGAGCCCACCACCGGCCTCGACCCGATCATGGCCGACGTCATCAACGAGCTGATCGTGAAATGCGTGAAGGATCTGGGCGCCACCGCCCTCTCCATCACCCACGACATGGCCTCGGCCCGCAAGATCGCCGACCGCATCGCCATGATCTACAAGGGGCGCATCATCTGGTGCGGCTCCCGCGACGACATCGACCACTCGGGCAACCCGTATGTGGATCAGTTCATCAACGGCCGGGCGGAAGGGCCGATCCAGATGCAGGTGCGGGCGCTCTGAGGGGAGGCATTTTCCTGTCGCGGCGGCAGCATAGGAGCCAGTAGGTTGTGCGGCTCACCTATAGTTTTTTCGAATACGGCGGCAACGTGAAAATCCCTGCCGAGCGAACTCTCTCAAGAGCCTGACGTCGAATATCCCTGGTCCTGGAGTCTAAAAACACAACCACATTATTGACGCATGAATCGACCGCGCAGGCTACAACCTTATCCCGGCTCGACATCGCCTCAAATTCAAACGAGAGTTGCTCTGGCTTACGCGGGCGATATTCGCTCATCGTCGCTCCCCCAGTGCCGCTGATCCAAAAAATTATGGGTCGTATTTTACCCCCGCTGGACCAAATCTGCAATGACCTTGGATTCTGAATCCGCAAGCCCATCGAGAGGTATTCGGAAAACCGGAAGCGCTGATGCCCGAGGCTCCCTATACAGATTCCCTTTCCGCTTTCTATCGGCCTCAGGCTGGAATAGCCGCAGAAAGTTCCTTGGGGCTACCCCATCATATTGCCGAAAGCGCACTCGTGATTCATCCGCGTGGTTCTCTGTAATCGAGTCATCATGAAGATCAATGGCAAGACTCTTTTTATAAGGCTCTATATAAAATACATCTGCAATACCAGCCGCAACAATATGCCTAGCACAGTTATGGCACGGATAAACAGTTGTATACAATGTCGCGCCAACGAGAGAGTGCCGGCCATTTCTTGCAACAGAAAGGATAGCCTCCATTTCTGCGTGGATCGACCTGGAATACTCAATTAACGAGTCAATTTCAGATCCGGATATCGCCTCAACAATATCCTTAGACGTCACCTTCTTGCTTTTTAGTAAATTCGAACTCAAGAGCCTGCTCGCAATACCATCAACAATTCTCTCTCTTTTTATCTCGTTCCGGCAAAACCGCTTCCACTTGAAACAGCGCCTATCCTTATCAACATGCTTTTCATCTTTGACGACCCGACCATCGCCTTCGTTATATAGCCCGCCACCCGCTTTGGGAACATCATTCCAACCGACTGAAATCAGCTCCCCACGACTATCTACAATAGCAGCTCCAACCTGCCGCGACATACAGGCCGAGTTTGAGGCTGCCGCACAAGCTTTGTACATAGCAGACTCTGCCTGGGTTGGGGTATGAATGTCTGTATCAAATAGCAAGTCAAGGTAACGCTTAACTCTATACTCACTAACCTCTTCTAACTCATCATTCCTGATAAACAAATCTGACTCAATGAATACCTTTCTCGTCTTCTGGCCGAATGTTTCAATTTCATTCTCATCCCTACTTAGTATTTTACCGATGGCGCTCTCGTCAACGCCGTTACTAATGAGCCTTTGCTTTCTAATGTCATCCGGGGCAAAAATACCGATCAAACAGAACGACTCCCTATACATATGGCGCAACAACGCAAGCTCATCCGTGTTCTTAATCGAATCAATTATATATGCCCTTCGACCAGGCACGATCACTCCATTCTTATAGCCCCCACTTTCGGACCTATACTTAACTATATTTTCTATTGCACGAGCTGAAAGGTAATTTAGCCCAAACTTTCCACGCAACGAATTTCCAATATCCTGCATTTCGTTTATATAGGCTCCAAGAGGCTGAGAACTTGGCGCCACCTTCCCAACATGAAACGCATCCTCTTTGATAAGGTCGCTGAGCTTAATTATTGGCGCAACAGAATAACTAAAATCGTGCTGTAGCTTTTCTTTTATGTATTTCCCAACAGTTGATACACCTGACCCAACAGGGCCAACCAATGCGATAACAAGTTCTTGAGATAGTCGATCTGAAAGGGCTGCTGCAATGCCGTCCGCCTCATCCTGATCGCCACCCATAAAATCAAATAGGGCCCCCATACCATTCTCACCGGCGCTTGTTAACGTCTCTCCGAAATGCTCTCAAAAATAAGCCTCCTCGACGCCGCGAGTGGAACGAAGTCCCCGGGCGCAGAGCGCTG
>JBAXPR010000152.1:0-6886 GCA_037132135.1 Rhodospirillaceae bacterium | reverse complement strand
GCAAAAGTTCGCGTCGGATCAATGGGGTGTCGATTTCGTAAGTGTAAACTTCGGCTTAGACTCGGCCGCTCCTGCCTCGACTCTGGCTCCCTTAGGTGTTCTCCGCCGATTCTTTTGTCCCCCCGGTTCTTGCAGGATCCGGGGAGCGAACCGACATAGAGTCTGGAAGGACGCATCGTCCAAAGCCGGGGGAAGGGCCATGTGGCGCGAGACCGATAGCCACGACGACGGCGGGGGGCGGCTAAGCCGCCTGCGCCAGACGCTCAATGTCCGCCGGCCGCCGCATGACGGCGGCCGTGGCGAGCGCGAGCCGCGGTCCGACCGTTACTTTTCCGGTTCCGATCACGCCGATGGCGCCCGGCACGCCGCCGCCTTGCCAATGCCGCCGTCGGCCACTGCGTGGCAGCAGGGCGATCCGATGATGGCGGTCTACGAACCGCCGCCCGAGCCCTCGCCCTGGTGGGAAACGCTGAAGATAATCGCGATTCTCGGCATTACGGTCGGGAGCACGCTCTATGGCGTTTATCGGCTGAACGCCTATATGAACGACCTGCAAAAGGAAGTTCCGGTCTACGGCGACACTGCCGCACCGCCGCCGGGCCGAGGCGCCGGGCCGCCCTCCATCACCTGGGGGGCCGGCGCAAAACACTGAGGCGGCGGTGCGGCGGCGTGCGCGGCGAGCGGTTACAGCTTCTCCTGAGGCGGGATCTTCTCGCCGGGGGGAATCTGGCCGTGATTCCAGCCTACGGTTTCGAGCGCCGCCGCCAGCTTGCCGAACTGGCCGCCCAGCTTGGCTTTGGCTTCTTCGCTGTTGGCGTAATAGGACTGTTCCAGCTGATGCTCGTCGACCGGCATCCGTTCATCGCGCGGCACCTGGCCGTGATTCCAGCCGACGGTGTTGAGAGCCGCGGCCAGCTTACCGATCTCGCCGCCGAGGCCCGAGCCCTCGGCCTCGGCGGCGTGGGCCGCCGGGGCCGGCGGGGCCACCGTTGCGGGATTTTTAAGGGTATTCGGATCGACCACGGCCGTGTTGCTGACGAAGCCACCCTGCGACGCAAAAACCGTTCTCATGTTAGTCTCCTCCCATGACGCCTCGAGCCATCAGGGCACTATCGTAGCGTCATTTCTGGTAACATCAAGCACTGCGTTACATTTACAAGTGGAAACTCTTCACCAGCGCCTTGGCCTGCGCGCGGACCTCAGGACTCTCAAGGCAGCGCTTTTTCAGGCAGCGGTCGCGTTGGAACAGGAACAGAACTTCACTCCGGGCCGGCATGCGGGACTCGCTGGGGCGGTCACTTACGGTGCCGTCGGCCTGGAACCGGGAGAGGGCATGAATCGCATGACAGTACATCATGAACATCTTGCCCTCGTTTGCGGTCTTCTCGCGGGAAATCAACGAGAAAATATAATAATTTTTGCAATGATAGTAGCTGTCATAATATTGTTGCAACATCGGAATTCGTTCATCGGCTATGCTTATCTTTTTGAGCAGATGCTCCAGCCGGACCGCTCTCAGGAAATGCTCCCGTGCCTCCGACTCGAATGAAAACCGATTGTTATTGGCTCGGGAAATCGTTTCAACATATTGGCGAAGCATCAGTGCCAGAATGATTTCAAGGAAGCGCCGCTCCTTCGACAGGGAGTCCGGGGCCTGCATCATCGCCTCGAATGAGTCGAGCACGGCGTAAGGGTGGGTGATGGTCGGAGCCCGGGAGCGGCGGATGTTGTGACGTTTGAGCCAGCCGGTTTTTTCGACGGCCCGGGCGATCGACGGCGCCATCGCCGCCACCGCCACCGCGGTCGCGCCCTGAAGGCGCCAGAGCTGGCGCAGTTCCCTGGCCCGCGACGAGAGGCCAATCTGACTGAGAATCCAGGAAAAGCGGGTGGCGAAACTGTCGTGAGGCAACTCGTAGGCCGGCAGTTTGGTCACCAGGACGGGATTGCCGAGGACATCCTGGGCGGGTGGCGGCGGGTGGAAACTGAGCGACGGCCCCAGCACCAGTCCGCGTGTCGGTGAGGTTGACTCACCGCGCTGTCGGGGTCCGGCCATGGCCACATCAGTCACAGTTGCTTGCATGATCGTATCCGAAGAATCCGGCCATACTTGGCCTACGACTCATGTAGTATAGTTTATAGCATCTTTGAGGGGGCGGCGGCAAAGATTCTTCTGGAATCGGGGCTCTTGAAACCGATACCGTGGCTGTTTGCCCAAAAGACCGGCGACAGGATCCCTGTTACATTTTAGACGTGTTTCGGCTTATTCTCCTGGTGCCGGCGGCGACCGGCCCGGCGGCGGCGGGGGGGCGGCGCTTGACTGAACCGCTCCAACGCATAGATTGTTGGAACAACGGCAACCGAGGCAGGGCAAATGACAGAGGACCAGGTGCCGCTCGGCACGCTGTTTGTTGATCTGAAGACGGTCGCTCAGGAGCATGGCGGCTTGAAGCAGATTCTCGACCGCATCCTGGGCGTGGAGTCTCTTGAGGAATCGGTGGCCATCGGCCATGTCGATGATTTCATCTCCCATCTCAACCGCTATTTCCGTTGCGAGGAGCGGATGATGGAGATGGTGAACTACCCTCTTCATGCCGTTCACGTCGCCGAGCATCAGAAGATTCTCGAACTGTCGAGCAATGCCCTGGTGGCCAGCGTCGGCCATCGCATTCCGATCGACGCCATCGCCCAGAACCTCAAGGCGGTGTTTCACACCCACCAGGAGCGGTTCGACATGGTGCTGACCGACTACCTCAGGAAAAAATATTCGATCTGAGCGGCGCGGCGCCGCCTAGAGCGACAGGTGGGCGCTGACGAAGGCGTCGATGTCGTCGCTGCTCCAGCCCTTGGCTTTCAGCTCCTCGCGGATTGCCGCGACGTTGACGTTGGGCCAAGTATGGCACGTGGCCGCGGTGCGGCGGTCGGTGTCGACGATGCGGAAGTCGAACAACCGCTGATCCGAGGCAAACACGTCGTAATAGAGAATCTGGTCGACCTGATTATCGGGCAGGAAGGTCAGAATACGCGGCTTCAGTTCGTAAAGTTTCGAGGGCATGATGTAGTTGGCGGCGGCGATGATCAATTCGTCGCCGACCTGACAGGTCCGGGCGGCGGCGCCGTTGAGAATGGCGCAGCGGCTGCCGGGCTCGCCGAAGATGACATAGGTGCTGATGCGGGCGCCCGAGTTCTTGTTCCAGATATCGACAAACTCGAGCGGATAAATGCCGGCCTGACCGCACACCTCGGGGTCGAGCGTGATCGAGCCGTGATAATTCAGATCGGCGTTGGTGACGCGGATGCCATGCAATTTGGCGCGGATGACTTTCATCATGCTCCGGAACTCCCTGCGTCACCCGAACGTCCCGGCGGGGACGGCCGCTTATGGTCCAATTCGGCGTTCGTTTCAACGGCTATCTGGGCCGGGCCGGGGTGGGCGGGCGATTTTTCGCCTTCGAGGGCAGATCGGGCTTGCTCCCGGCGCCGTGCCGCGCTTATTGCACGGGCTCGATCCGGCCCCGCCATCGGTTCCCCAGTCACGGTCTGACCTTCACCACCATGCCCGTTTTGCCCCCTTCCCGCGTCCGCCGGCCGCTGATCGGTGTCACCGCCTGTCAGCGCCAGCTCGAGGACCTGCCCCATCACGTCACCGGCGACAAATAT
Source organism: Rhodospirillaceae bacterium (assembly GCA_037132135.1). Classification (GTDB taxonomy): domain Bacteria; phylum Pseudomonadota; class Alphaproteobacteria; order Azospirillales; family Azospirillaceae; genus BOG-933. The sequence goes on along the minus strand of JBAXPR010000152.1, from coordinate 3,229 downwards.
CTCCGCGCCGTGCTGGACGGCGCGGGGGGCCTGCCGCTGCTGGTCCCGGCCCTGGGCGCCCCCCTCGCAGCCGATGAGGTGGCGGACCGGCTCGACGGCCTCCTGATCACCGGCAGCCCCTCCAACATCCTGCCCGCCCATTACGGTGGCGCGCCCAGCCTCCCCGGCACCCTCCACGATCCCGAGCGCGACGCCACCACGCTGCCGCTGATCCGGGCGGCCCTGGCGGCCGGGGTGCCCCTGCTCGGCATCTGCCGGGGCCTGCAGGAGCTTAACGTCGCCCTCGGCGGCACCCTGCACCAGCGGGTCCACGAACTGCCGGGCAAGCATGACCATCGCTGGGACGACGACGAGTCCCTCGAGGAGCAGTTCGGCCCGGCGCACCCGGTGCGCATCCGCGCCGGCGGTCTGCTGGACGCCCTGCTCGCCGGGGTGCGGGCGCCCGGGGCCGAGCTGACGGTCAACTCGCTGCATTGGCAGGGCCTTGATCGCCTCGCCCCTGGCCTCCGGGTCGAAGCCGAGGCCCCGGACGGTCTGGTCGAGGCGGTTTCGCTGCCGGCGGCTCCGGCCTTCGCGCTGGCGGTGCAATGGCACCCGGAATGGCGCTTTGCCGAGAACCCCGCCTCCCGCGCCCTGCTGGAGGGCTTCGGCGCTGCGGCCAGGGTTCGCGCCGCCGGCCGGTGACCCGGCGCCGTGGCGAAAATCCGCCTCGAAAGAAAGAAGATATTTACTAAAATCAGGATAAAATCCCTGAGCGCGAGTTCCGGCGGGACAAGCGGGCCCGGTCAATGGCCTGTGGTTAATTATTGATAAAATACTGTTTCGGGCCATTCCCTGGTATGCAGGAACTGCCATTGGTATATCATCAGAAAGGTTATATACTCCGGTTTGATCTGATTTTTTGACTGGATGGGCCTCCTGTTGTTTCTGGGGGAAACAAAAATGGCTCCGACCTGGAATGAGGCGATGGCAACCGGCGTGGTCGAGATCGATGGCGATCATCGGAAGATCGCGGCGGTTTTCGACGACGTTCTCCAGTCCCTGGCCGAGAACCAGCCGCGGGAGATGGTGATCATGGTCCTGACCCGACTGGTCGATGCGCTTTGTGAGCATATCGACCACGAAGAGGCTTTGATGCGGTCGATCGGATACCCGGACACGGCGCCGCATCATCGGGATCACGACCAGTATTTCTCAATGCTGAGCCAGTTGGTCTTCGACTGTCAGACCGGCAACGGCGGCCTCAGCCAGAATTCGCTCGGCGCGGTAAAAGCCTGGAAAACCAAGCACCTCGAAACCTTCGACCGTCCGCTGGCCGAGGCCATCCGCAGGCGGCCGGTCGGCTGACCGGCCCAAGGAGCGGGCGCCGGGGGCCGGCACCCGCCCGTTTGCCATTCTCAGATCAGGGTTCGGACGTCGGTCAGCCGGCCGGTGACCGCCGCCGCTGCCGCCATCGCCGGGCTGACCAGATGGGTGCGGCCGCCCCGGCCCTGGCGGCCTTCGAAATTGCGGTTGGAGGTCGAGGCGCAACGCTCGCCCGGCTCCAGCTTGTCGGCGTTCATGGCGAGGCACATCGAACAGCCCGGTTCGCGCCACTCGAAGCCAGCCTCGAGGAACACCCGGTCCAGCCCCTCCTCTTCGGCCTGATGCTTGACCAGCCCCGAGCCGGGCACGACCAGGGCATTGACGCCGGCCGCGACCCGGCGGCCACGGGCGACCGCGGCGGCGGCGCGCAAATCCTCGATGCGGCCATTGGTGCAGGAGCCGATGAACACCCGGTCGACCGCGACCTCGGTCAGCGGCGTGCCCGGGGTCAGGCCCATATAGGCCAGCGCCCGTTCCACCGCGGCCCGGCGTGCGGGGTCGGCGACCGCGGCCGGGTCGGGCACGGCGCCGGTGATCGGCAGCACATCCTGCGGGCTGGTACCCCAGGTGACCTGCGGCACGAGATCGGCGGCGCGCAGCACCACCTCGTGGTCGTACTGAGCGCCCTCGTCGCTGGTCAGGCTGCGCCACGCCGCGACCGCCTGCTCCCAGGCCGCGCCCTTGGGCGCCATCGGCCGGCCCATGAGGTAGGCGAAGGTGGTGTCGTCGGGGGCGATCAGCCCGGCCCGCGCCCCGGCCTCGATGGTCATGTTGCAAACGGTCATCCGGCCTTCCATGGAGAGGGCCCGGATTGCCGGCCCGGCATACTCGATGACGTAGCCGGTGCCGCCGGCGGTACCGATGGTGCCGATGATGGCCAGGGCGATATCCTTGGCCGTGACTCCGGTCGGCAGCGCCCCCTCGACGGTGATGCGCATGTTCCGGGCCGGGGTCTGCTGCAGCGTCTGGGTCGCCAGCACGTGTTCGACCTCGGAGGTGCCGATGCCAAAGGCCAGCGCGCCGAAGGCGCCGTGGGTCGAGGTGTGGCTGTCGCCGCAGACGATGGTCATCCCGGGCAGGGTGAAGCCTTGCTCCGGCCCGATGATGTGGACCACGCCCTGGCGGATATCGTCCATGCCGAAATAGGGCACGCCGAACTCCCGGACGTTGGCTTCCAGGGTTTCGATCTGGAGCCGGCTTTCGGGATCGGCGATGCCCTTGGAGCGGTCGGTGGTCGGGACGTTATGATCGGCCACCGCCAGCGTCGCCTCGGGCCGGCGCACGGTGCGTCCGGCCATCCGCAGCCCCTCGAAGGCCTGGGGACTGGTGACCTCGTGGACCAGCTGGCGGTCGATGTAGAGAATCGACGAGCCGTCCTCCTGGCGATGAACGAGGTGGGCGTCCCAGATTTTATCGAACAAGGTGCGCGGCGTGGACATCGGTCGGGATCTCTTCGCGGAAGGTCTCGGGGTGGGCACAATAAATCATCGCCGACGGGGGGCGTCAAACCCCTCTCTCGGCAAACCTCGTCCCTCAATCAAAGAGGGCATCGATGTCGGACTGGCTGATGTTCTCGGAATGGGCCGCGTGGTCGGGGTCGACCGGGGCCGGACCGGTGAGGGCAAGGCCAGCATCGGCTTTGATGATCGAGGGCGGCAGCGGCATGGTCGCCAGATCGGCCTTGTGCCAGACGCTGAGCATCGACTCGACCCGCTCCTCAATGAACGACAGGGCGCGCACCACCTTGTTGATGCGCTGGCCGGTCAGATCCTGGAAGTTGCAGGCCTCGTAGATGCGCAAAATGGTTTCGTGCATGCCTATCCGGTTGACACATACACCCACTAGGGATAGAGTTTGTTCAAAG
>JBAXPR010000151.1:0-7086 GCA_037132135.1 Rhodospirillaceae bacterium | reverse complement strand
GAAACCTCCGCGCCTCAGCAGGCGCTCATACCGCGGCAGCGGTTTCGTTCAATCCCCTTTGTCAACAGGGCCTAGCCATCGGTTTTGGCAAACGGTCAATTGGGAATCTACCGACCAACCTAAATGTGGGACTCTACCGACCAAGCTATTAGTGGTTATTAGTCTACTATTAGTATGGTCGGTAGAGTCCCGTGGATAACCCGAGTCGCGGTCGGTAGAGTCCCAACTCCGGTCGGTAGAGTCCTCTGGATAAGTCGAAGGGCTAATCTTATCCCTGGGAATCTACCGACTGTTTTGGCTCGACTCGAAACCGGCCGATTCGGGACTGGGGTGATCTTGCTCCCCATTGCTGTCGGCGCCGAGCAGGCTTGCGGCGATCCGCTGGCTGCCCCGGCCGTCGATCAGCGCCCTCGCCGCGGCCGAGATTTGTTTGCGGCGTTCGGGGTCGGCGGCCAGGGCGCTGATCGCTGCCGCGAGGGCGTCGGCGGCGGTTTCGGCGGCAATGCCGGCAAAGAGGGCCGCTCCGGCCGTGGCGAGCGCGGCTGCCGAGCGGGCGTGATCAGCATCGAGACCGAGCAGGATCGCCGGCACTCCGACCGCCGCCAGCTCATAGGCGGTGCCGCCAAAGACTGAGATTGCCAGGCTTGAGCCGGCCATCAGTGCCGCCATCTCCGTGACGTCGCGCCGGAGGGTCAGGCGGTCGCCGAGCGTCACCGCCAGGGCATCCAGGCCGGAGTCGGCGGAGGTGGCCCGGCCGAGTACCAGGGTCAGCCGCCAGGTCTCGGGCAGGGCGGCGGCGGCAATGCCCAGCAGCCGGGTGCGGAGGCCATGGGGATCGCTGCCGCCGGCCAGAATGAGGGCGACCGGCGGTGTGGCCGGCTGCCAGGGTGGCGGCGGCGAGAATTGCTGGCGCAGCGCCAGCCAGTCCCAGCCGGCAAAAAACCGGCCTCTGGCGCCCTGCCAGTCGAGCGCATCGCCGGCCGGCGGATAAAAGCCGAGATCGGCGGCCAGCCGCCGCTCGCTGCCGTCGTCGAGCACGGCGAAGCGGCAGCCGGCGGCCCGGATCGCCGCCAGTTCCGCGGCATCGCACGGGGTCCGCACATCCATCAGCAGCGCGGCCGCCCCGGTGTCGGCCAGCACCGCCGCCAACTCGCCGGCCCGGTTGCGGCCGGGCAGCAGCGTCACCGGAAACGCCTCTTCCCGCACCATCGTCGCGAGGGCGGGGTCGCCGCCGAGAGCAAAAGTCACCGCGGCCGAACAGCGGTCCCGCAGCGCCGCCGCGATGGCGAGGCAGCGGACCAGATGACCGAGGCCGTGGCTGAGGCCGGCGTCGCATCGGATCACCACTGCGGGCGCGGTCTCGTCGGCCCGGCGCTGCCGGACGTGGCCGTTGATGTCCAGCAACCCGGGCTCGGCCTTGATGAGCGCGACCGCGGCCAGGAAATCGATCTCGCCCGCCGCCGCGCCCAGCCGGCGATGCAGGGTGCGCATGAATTCGAGGTCGGCCGGGGTGTCGATGCTGAAGCGGGCGCCCGCCACCCACCGGTCCTGATCGGGCAGCGCCAGCGGTACCGCGGTGCCGAAGCCGGGATCGGTGCCGAGATAGCCGGTGACATGCTCAACCGCCACCGGATGTCCGGCCTTTTCTGCGATGATCCGCTCCAGTACCCGGCGGGACACGGCGTCGATGCCGCAATCGCTGCTGGGCGTGGTCAGCCGGGGATAGTCGCCGTGGCTGCTCTCCAGCAGCCGGACCAGGGTATCGGTCAGCCCGGGATCGATCAGCACCGAATCTCCGCAGATACGCAGGATCACCGGGGCGCGGGTGTGCTCGAGGGCCAGGGCGAAGCGCCGGAGCACGTTCTGCTCCGGTCCCCGGACCACCAGGACGCCAAAATCCTCGGCCGCGGCGGCGAGCGGATCGTCGGCGGCGCCGTCCGAGGTCGCGAGGATGATTCCATCCAGGGTCACGCACCGGCGGAGGCGATGGATGATGTGCCATAGCACCGGCTGCCCGGCCAGATCGGCCAGCATCTTGCCGGGAAACCGGCTGGAGCCCATCCGGGCCTGAATGATCGCGCAGGCGCTTTTGGACATTGCGCGGGCGCTCATGGCTCCGGTTCCCAGTGCGTGCGGAGGGGTTGCAGCGGCCTGAGGCCGTCGTCGGGGTCGGCGCGCCAGTCGCGGTCGGCCCGTTCGGCCGGCATCGGCCGCTTCTCGCCGCTGCCATCGGCGCCGAGGCCCTCGCGGATGCCGGCGATCATCGCCGCCGCCGGCTCGGGCAGCCAGCAATGGCCGGTGGCGAACTCGTCGCCGCTGCCGTCCAGATCCAGGTGAAACTCGACCGCGACCGCACCCCAGCGATGCACCGCCCGTTGGATCACCGCCGGCCGCACCGTGTGATCCGACCAGCCCGTCGGGACACCGAAGGTCCGGCCCATGGTTTCGAGGGCGGCAAGATTGGCCTCGGCCGCCGGGGTCGGATAGCCCGAGACGCACTGCAGCAGGGTGAGGTTGGCTTCGCCGCCACCGCCGGCCCGCGCCGCCGCCACCGCCGCCGCGATTTCATCCAGAGTGGCCATGCCGGTGGAGAGCAGCAGCGGCTTGCCGGTGGCGGTGCAGGCCCGGATCAGATCGTGCCAGAGCAGCTCATAGGAGGCGACCTTGTAGCGGTCGACATAGGGACGCAGCAGCGCCACCGCGTGCAAAAAGAAGGGAGTGCAGACGAACTCGATCTCCCGGTTCCGGCAGCGTCCGGCGATCGGCGCCAGAAAGGTTTCGGGGAGTTCCCAGGCCTTTCTGGCGCGATGGCGTGGGCTTTTGGCCAGAATCTCGGGAGAAAACAGCTCATCGACCCGAAACAGCTGGAATTTAACCGCATCACAGCCGATTTCCGCCGCGGTATCGACGAATTTCAGGCAACGGTCCAGATCCTGGGCATGATTGCTCGAAACTTCTGCGATAAAATAGACCATCGACGCACCTCCTACCGGGGTATGACCGGGGTATCTTCGAGACGGATCGAGCAGCGGACCCGCAGCGCCCAAGCCGTGCCGCGATTGTCGTCGGTTTCCTTGGCGGTGTCGTCGATCTCGAGCGCCGACAGGGACACCCGGAAGAAATAGCGGTCGCTGATCCGATGCCAGGAGACCATCGGCACCAGGGCGGCGTCGTTGCGCTCGACCGAGAGCATGATTCGCCGACGGTGGTCGCCGAGCCAGAACCGGCCTTCGGTCATGCCGAGAGCCGTAGCCGCCGAAACCATGTGAGAGACCGCCCGGCCATGGTCGAAATTGGCTCCGGTGAGCGCGAAGCGCTCGGGTTCGGGGCCGCCATTGTGGCTGGCGTACCAGAGATGGTCGCGGTCGAAGGCTTCGGGGTTGACGGTGAGGTGACCGAGCCGCAGCACGCCCAGCGGCAGCGGCCGCCAGTCCAGGCGGAAGTCGAGGTCGAGGCGCGGCCGGTCGGGATGGAGGCGGACGCGCTTTTCGATCGTGCCGAGGGCGGTCGGAATCACGGTGGTCAGCAGAGTTCCGGTGTCGTCGTCCTCGCGGAACACCGGGGCGGCGGCAAGATCGGTGATCTGATGATGGCCGGGGGGCTGGAATATCAGATGGCCGGAATAATAGTCGGCCCCAAAGCCGATATCGTCGAAATAGCCGAAGGGCAGCGTGCCGAGCTGCCAGTCTTCGGCGTTGCCGCCGGCCCAGAAGCGGTGGATGGCCAGGCCGCGCCGGGCGTTCAGCTCGACCCCGAAGCCGGCGCGCTCGATCCGGATCAGCCCGTCCGCTGCCGGCTCACACGGCGGGCCGGCCGATTGGGGCTGTGGCAGCACTGGCTCGGCCGCCGCCGGCACGAAGCGGTGTTCCAGGCTGGCAAGGCGCTGAAGATAGCTCCGCCAGCGGCGCGTGGTGATGTGGGTGCGAAAATCGCTGGAATAGAGGGTGCAGAGTTCGCGCCAGTCGTCGTCGCCGGCGGTGGCGGCGCGGAGGGCGGCGGCCAGCCGCAGGCAGCGGCTGTTGATGCCGAGGGTGTTGCGCCCGCTCACCGCCCAGCGCAGCACGTTGTACTTCTCCTGTTTCTTGGTCGGTAGCGGCATCACCGCAGTGGGCAGGGTCAGCGCCGCTCCCGAGGGCGGCAACTCGGCCAGCACCCGGGACGGCAGCCGGCAGGCGGCGCGGGGATCGGCGGTGAGAGCGGCAAAGATCGCCTCGATGGTCCACCATTCCGACGGCTCCCGCGACGGCGGCTCGGTGGCGAAGCGGCCGGGGCGAAAATCGAAGACCTCGCCGTCATTGCCATAGAGTGCGAGACAGGCGCCGTCGGTGCCAAGCCGACGGTTCAGCCAGTCCCGATAGCTCTCCAGGGGATCGGCGCCGTGAACCGCGCGCTGGAACTTCTGAAAGGCGATGGTGTCGAGCCAGAGCACCGGTAGTGTCCGCCCCGAAGCGGCACGCACCGGCTGGGGCCGGTGGCGCAGCGCGCCGTCCCAGTCCGGATGGGCGCGGTGGGGATTGTCCCATTCCATCAGAAAGCCGGTGTAGCCGGCATCGATCAGGTGATCGACCAGCGAGCTGCTGAAGCACTGCTCGTTAATCAGGGCCAGAGCCGGGGTTTGTCCGAGCAGCCGCCGATAGGTCTGGTGGCCGAGCCGGAGATTGGCGGTGTTGACGTCGGCCGGCACCAGCGGTCCGATCAGCTGGGCGTGGCCGCTGCCGATCAGCTCGACCAGACCGGTGGCGATCAGCCGTTTCAGGGCGTCGATCCAGGCCGGGTCGAGCGCCTCGATGATCGAGAGCGTGAGGCCGGTCAGTTCCAGTCCCAGCGGCATGCCGGTGCGCTCACAGACCCTCAGCAATGGCCAGTAGCAGCGCTCGATGACGATGGGGCGCTGCTCCTCCTCGATCGAGGAGAACATCAGGTTGAGGTGAAAGACGGCGTGAACCCGGGTGACGCCGCTCATGATCGTCCCGGGTCCGCCGGGGCCGCCGTCCCGGCCTCAGACGGAGACCCGATCTCGATGTGCACGCCGGCGATCAGCGCTTCCGCCCGGGCCACCGCCTCGGCCCGGGTGTCGCCGGTGACCAGGACGAAGCCGGCGCGTCTGGTATGGTCGGTGACCAGCGGCACCCGGTCGCCGGGGGCGAGATCCAGGCTGAAGCGGCGCACCCAGGGCTGATGGATGAGCGCGGGGTCGATCTTTAGGCTGCGGACCAGTCCCGGCGGCGGGAAGAAATAGCGGATGGTGGTGGCCGGTCCGCTCTTCGGCTCGGCCTCGGCGATGTCGACGGCGGCGCCGAGGGCCAACCGGATGGCAAGGCCGATGAAATCGACTCCGCTGTGCAGGGGAATCTGGTCGGTGGCCATCCAGCCGCCCGAGATGCGCGCCGCCATCTCGATCACCACCGGTCCCTCGGGGCCGAGCACAAGATCGCCCTTGACGGTGCCGGTATCGATGCCGAGCGCCCGGCCGGCGGCTTCGGCCAGCCGCATCACCGGCAGAGTGGCGGCGGCGGGCAGGAATGAGGGCTGGGAGCCGCCATCCTCGATCATGAAGGGAGCAAACTGGTCGAGGCGGGCGTAATTGCGGTCGATCACCGCCGGCGTCCGGGCGGCGCCCGCGATCAGCACGCTCTCGGTGCTGAACTGGGGGCCGGGAACGAAGGTCTCGGCCATCACCCGGCCGGTCGGCGACTGGGCTTGCGCATGACCGAACGCCCAGGCGAGATCACTTTCGGGCCGAAGCTGAAGCACACCGCGGGCGCCCCGGCTGTCCACCGGCTTGACCACCAGCCGTGGTCCGGCCCGCTCGAAACAGGCGCGGAGGTCATCGGGGCTGCCGACCGGCCAGAAGTCGGGCACCGCGATGCCCGCGGCCCTCAGGTGACGCTTCATGGCCAGCTTGTCGGCGGCCAGTTCGGCGGTGGCGCGGGAAATCCCCGGCAGGCCCAAGGCCCCGGCGACCCGCGCCACGGTGCGGGGGACGTCGGCGGAGGCGGAGAACACGCCGTCGACCCGCCGCTCGTGGGCGCTGAAGGATACCGCCCGTCCGGCCATGCCCTCTTCATCATAGGTGCTGACCACCACCGCGGCGTCGGCCAGACCAAAGGCCGGGGCCTCGGGGTTGCCGTCGGCGACGACCACGAACAGGCCCATCTCCTTGGCCCGGCGCACCGACGGCACCGCCTCGATGCCGCCGCCGATGATCCACAGGCATTTCATCCGAAATACTGCCCTCCGTTGACATTGATGGTCTGGCCGAGCACATAGGAGGCCCGGTCCGAGGCCAAAAAAGCCACCACCGCCGCCACCTCATCGACACTGCCGATGCGGCCGGCCGGAATCTGGGCGACCTTCTGCCGCCCGGCCTCGCTGTCCAGTTCGGCGGCGGCCATGCGGGTGGCCACCAAGCCGGGCGAAACCGCGTTGGCGGTGATGCCCCGGCTGCCGTAGATCTTGGCGAGAGAGCGGGTGAAGTTGATCAGTCCGGCCTTGGCCGCGGCATAGTGGACCTGATTGAAGCCGCCCCACTGACCGCCGATCGAGGTGATGTTGATGATCCGGCCCCAGCCCGCCGCCAGCATCCCGGGCAGCGCCTCCTGAGCGCAGATGAACGGGCCTTGCAGATTGACCGCCAGCATGCGCGACCAGTCGTCGTCGGTGATCGTCGCGAACGGCTTTTCCTGGGCCAGCGCGGCATTGTTGACCAGAATATCAACGGCGCCGAACTCGGCCCGGACCGCGGCCAGGGCCGCGCGGACGCTGGCCCGGTCCTCGATCCGGACCGCCACCGCGAACGCCCGTCCGCCCAAATCCTGAATCTCGGCCACCACCTCGCGGGCACAGTCGAGGGCGGTGTGGTAGCCGACCGCAACCGCGGCACCTTCGGCGGCCAGCGCTCCGGCGATGCCGCGGCCGATGCCGCGGGCGGCGCCGGTGACCAATGCGACTCGTGCGGATGTTGCCATGGCTGTGGCTCCCTTGGTGCTGTGCCGTCATTCCGGAGTGTTGAGAATCTATAGTCCGGGGCCAAAAAAAGAGGAAGGCGGCATGTGCCGCCTTCCTCCGATGGTCCTGCCGATATCG
>JBAXPR010000150.1:0-7226 GCA_037132135.1 Rhodospirillaceae bacterium | reverse complement strand
AAAGGCCACGGCGGCCCCGGCGCGAAAAGCGGCCAAGCCCAAGGCGGCGGCCAACGACGCCGCCACCACCCCCAAAGCCAGAAGCCGCAAGACGGCGTCGTGATCGGCCAGCCCCGGGACCGGCGGCCGATCAGCCCGGCCCGGCTTCGGCAACCGGCGAAAGCTCGGAGGGCGGCGCGGCAAAATCCTCAAGACTGGTGGTGCGGTCGGCGATCGAGCGCACCGCGGCCATGACCTCGTCGAGGTCCTCGAAAATCCGCTGGTCGAGTTGATCGGCCAGCTCGAGTTCGGTCAGCCGCTCGCGCACCGTCGCCAGAAACTTCAGTTCCGAGACCAGGACCTCGCGCACACCCATCGGCACTGCACGCTTGCGCGACAGGGCCTGAAAGAAGCTCTTGTTGGATTTGACCAGCATGGTCAGGGCGTGGGCATTCAGCTTCAGGAACTGATGATGGAGCGCCTCGATATTGAGATCGAGAATGTCCTTGATCCGCCGTTCGATGATCGCCGACAGCGACATCATCTCGTCGACCTTGGTGCGGAAGCCGAGGAAGACCGCGAAGTTTTCCGAGCCCATGCCGCGCTCCAGCACCCGTGCCAGCGCCTCGGCCTGACGGATCTGCCCCTCAAGCGCCAGCAGCATAGTGATGATCCTGGCCCGATTGCTCTTGTCGCTCGCCAACCGCCGTCTCCGAACCAGACGCCCCGTTCGATAAAATTTCGCCTATCCTTAAATGGTGGATGGGTCAACCCCGTTTGGCCACGGCGGCGCAATTCTGCGCCCCGGGCGGACCAATCTGTTACACTCGGGCCACCCGAAGTCCGACCCTGCCCCGACCGATGCCGCCCCCACCCTCTCCATCCTTGTTGCCCCCCGTTGCCGGCCCGGCGGTCGCCGCCAGTGAAGCGCGGCAGGTTCTGCTCGGCACGCTGGCCGGGCATCTCTTCGCTGCCGTCCAGCGCCGGCCGCCGCGCACCCTGCGCATCGGCGCCGTCGTCCCCGATCCCGCCCACCCCGAAACGCCGCTGGCCGCCGATCTGGTGGTCGCGGGCGGCCCGGCGCTGCCCGGCAGCAGCGGGATCGCCGAGCCGCTGGTGATCGTCGAGGTGCTGGGACCGGCCAGCGAGGAGGCGGTGCGCCGACGCAAGCTGCCGGCGTTCCATGCCCTGGCCGGCTGCCGGGAGATCCTGCTGGTCCAGGAGCAGCGGTTCTATTGCGAGGTCCACCGCCGGCTGAGCGGCGGGCACTGGATCACCGATCTGCTGCTCGACCGCGACGCCCGCCTGCGCCTCGAGGTCGCCGGGCTCGAGCTGCCGCTGTCGGTGCTCTATGCCCAATCGGGGCTACCGCGCGACTAGCAATTCCGCCATACTTCCCGCGCCGCCCACCACCGATGGGGGGCTGGCCACAAAAGGGCATACAGCGGCTTGAAGTCACGCGGTTCGTCATCCGATCACGGCGCGCGCAAGGGCGCGCCTTCGCAGCCGGTCGGCGCACCGCCGCCGCTGACCGCCGGGTTTCGCCCCGTCCTGCCGTCGGGCGGCGGCGGCCGACATCAACGCCGCCATTCGGTCAAGCCGCCCCGGGCCAGACGCTCGCCGGACGCAGTGTCGCGCGTGCTGCTGTTCCTGCTGAAATGGGGGCTGGTGGCGGCGATCTGGGGCGGAGTCGCGCTGGCCGGGGTGCTGGCCTATTACTGCTACGATCTGCCCGACGTCCGACAGGTCGCCCAGCACACGCGGCGGCCGGCGGTGACACTGATTGCCGCCGACGGCACCCGGTTTTCCCGCACCGGCGAACTGCAGGGCTCGATCGTCGAGGTCGGCCGCCTGCCCCGGCACATGATCGACGCCGTGCTGGCCATCGAGGACCGGCGCTTTTACAGCCATTTCGGCATCGACCTGATCGGTCTGGCCCGGGCGGTGGTGGTCAATCTGCGCCGCCAGCACATGCAGGGCGGCTCGACCCTGACCCAGCAGCTGGCCAAGAACCTGTTCCTCTCGGGCGAGCGCACGCTCAAGCGCAAGGTCCAGGAGGCGCTGCTGGCGCTGTGGCTGGAGCATCTTTACAGCAAGGATCAGATTCTCACCGCCTACCTCAACCGGGTCTATCTCGGCTCGGGAGTTTATGGCGTCGAGGCCGCGGCGCAGACCTATTTCAGCAAGCCGGCGCGGCAGGTCAGCCTGCGCGAAGCCGCAGTGCTCGCCGGCATGCTCAAGGCGCCCTCGCGCTACTCGCCGCTCAACAACCCGGCCGAGGCCTACGGCCGGGCCGAGGTGGTGCTGCACGCCATGGCCGAGTCCGGCTTCATCAGCGCCGCCGAGGAAGCCGCCGCCCGGGCCGAACCGCCGGCGCCCCGCCCGGTGATCGCCGACGGCATCGGCCGCTATTTTGCCGACTGGGTCTCCGACCATGTCAACGGCTATGTCGGCACCGACCACGAGGACCTCGTGGTCACCACCACCCTTGATCTGCGCCTGCAACAGGTGGCCGAGCAGCGGCTGGCCGGGCTCCTGGCCACCCAGGGCGGGCAATATCATGTCGGTCAGGGCGCCCTGCTCGCGCTGTCACCCGACGGCGCGGTGCGGGCGATGGTCGGTGGCCGCAGCTATGCCGACAGCCCCTATAACCGCGCCACCCAGGCCCAGCGCCAGCCCGGTTCCTCGTTCAAGCCTTTCATCTATCTCGCGGCGCTCAGCAGCGGCTACACCCCCGAGACCCTGGTCGATGATTCGCCGCTGCGGATCGGCAAATGGTCGCCGGCCAATTACGAAAAAGGGTTCCGCGGCCTGATTCCGCTCCGCGACGCCCTGGCTCATTCGGTCAATACCTGCGCCGTGCGCATCCTGGAGCATACCGGCGTCGAGCGGGTGCGCACGCTGGCCGAGCGGCTCGGCATCACCTCCACCCTTGGCACCGATCTCAGTCTGGCCCTCGGCACCAGCGAGGTCTCGCTGATCCAACTCACCGGCGCCTACGCCGGCATCGCCAATGGCGGCCGGCCGGTGTTCCCCCACGCCATCGTCGAAATCCGCGACACCGCCGGCCATGTCCTCTACCGGCGCCGCGGCTCGGGGGCGGCGCCGGTGGCCGAACCGGCAGCGGTGGCGGCGCTGACCGGCATGATGACCGGCGTGCTCGGCTACGGCACCGGCAAGGCGGCCCGGCTCGACCGCCCGGCCGCGGGCAAGACCGGCACCACCAACGATTATCACGACGCCTGGTTTGTCGGTTTCACCGCCGATTACGTCGCCGGAGTCTGGCTCGGCAACGACGACAATGACGAGATGAAGAAGGTCACCGGCGGCAGCCTGCCGGCCAGGCTGTGGCACGACTTCATGGTCGACGCTCACGCCGGCCTGCCGCCCCGGCCGCTGACCTATGCCGCGGACGCCGACCCGGCGGCGGTGGCTCCGTCCCAGGAGGCGCCGGCGCCACCGCCGGGGGGCGACAGCATTCAAAGTCTGATTGAACGGTTGTCGGGCGGCGGCCGCTAGATTACCTTTAGCACTGTGGTGGTTTTCGAGGATGGCCATGCTCGTCGACGCCAAAGGTTTTGAACGCAAGCAATTCCTGCCAGGAGAGATCATTCTTCAGGAAGGCACCATCGGCACGCGCGCCTATCTTGTCGAAACCGGCACCGTCGAAATCTCTCGCGGCTACGGCGAAAAGCGGCGGGTGCTCGGCCGGGTCGGCCCCGGCGGCATCTTCGGTGAACTGGCGCTGATCGACGGCCAGGGCCGCAGCGCCGACGCCAAGGCCATGACCGAAACGACCTGCCTCGTGATCCCCCAGGATATCTTCCGCGACAAACTGGACCGCACCGACCCCTTCATCCGCGCCCTGATCCGCATCATGTGCCGCAATTTGCGCAGCATGACCGAGCGGGCGGTCGAGCGGGAGGGTTAGGGCCGATCCCGCGGAGGCGCTCAGCGCCGCTGCCGTTCCACCGCTTCCAGCACGCCACGGCAGCCGGCCTCGATCAGATCGAGCACGCGGGTGAAGCCGCCGGGGCCGCCATAGTACGGGTCGGGCACATCGCTGGCGCCGGCCCAGGGCGCGTAATCGAGAAACAGCTTCAGCCGGCCGGCGAGGTCGGGCGGGCAGAGGCGCCGGAGCTGGCTGAGATGGCCGCGATCCATGGCCAGGATCAGATCGAAGCTCTCGAAATCGCGGGGCCGGATCTGCCGCGCCCTGAGATCGTCGATGGGATAGCCGCGCGCCCGCGCCGCCTGACAGGAGCGGGCGTCGGGCGGCTCCCCGACATGAAAGCTCTCGGTGCCAGCCGAGTCGGTGCCGACCCGCCCGACCAGCCCCGCCTCCTCGATCATGCGGCGGAACACACCCTCGGCGGTCGGCGAACGACAGATATTGCCGGTGCAGACGAAGAGAACCATGGTCATGGCAAACCACTTTCGAGGCATGCAAAGGGGACGGCCCGGGACATAGCACGAACCGCCCCGCCGCTGCCATCGCCTGCTTGCCAGTGCCCGCGCCGGGGGGTATAGCTGCGGCGAGCCTCGGCAATGGGCGGGACGGGCCATGCAATCGCTGTTCTTATTGATCGACACCATCATCGGACTTTATATCTGGCTGCTGATCGGTTCGGCGGTGCTGAGCTGGCTGGTGGTGTTCAATGTCGTCAACACGCGCAACCGCGCGATCATCGCGATCGGCGACTTCCTCTACCGGGTCACCGAACCGGCGCTGCGGCCGATCCGGCGGCTGATGCCGCACATGGGCGGCATCGACCTGTCGCCGGTCATCCTGATTCTGGTGCTGATCTTCATCCGCAACCTGATCGCCGAATATGGCTTCGCGGCGAGTCACGGCTTCGGAGCGCTGGCCGGGTTCCCGGTCGCTTGAGCGCCTCGCCCTTCGCGCCGGTCGCGGATGGCGTGCGGGTGGCGCTGCGGGTGACGCCGGGGGGGTCCAGAACCGCCGTGACCGGCTTTGCCGGCACCGCCAGCGGCGGCAAGGCGCTGAAGGTTTCGGTCACAGCGGTTGCCGAGGCCGGCAAGGCCAACGAGGCGGTGATCAAGCTGCTGGCCAAGAGCTGGCGGCTGCCGAAATCGAGGTTTACCCTGGTCGCGGGGGCGAGTGACCGCAACAAGATCGTCCATGTCTCCGGAGACCCGGAGGAGCTGATGGCCTGCCTGACCGGCCATCACCCCGAGGAGGGACTGCCATGAGCGCACGCATCATCGACGGCAAGGCTTTCGCCGCCGGCCTTCGCCAGCGGGTTGCCGGCTATGCCGCCGACCTTGCGGCCCGGGCCGGGATCGTTCCCGGCCTCGCCGTGATTCTGGTCGGCGACGATGCCGCCAGCGCGGTCTATGTCCGCAACAAGGAAAAGGCCCTGGCGTCGGCTGGCCTGCGCTCCTTCGACCACCGCCTGCCCCACAACACCAGCCAGACCGACCTGCTGCGGCTGATCGAGACCTGCAACCGCGACCCTGAGGTCCATGGCATCCTGGTCCAGCTGCCGCTGCCCCGGCAGATCGACACCCCGACGGTGCTGGCCGCGATCGCGCCCGAGAAAGACGCCGACGGCTTCCACGTCACCAACGCCGGCCTACTGGCCACCGGCCGCCCCGGTGTCGTGCCCTGTACCCCGCTCGGCTGCCTGATGCTGCTGCGCGATGTCCTCGGCCCCAGCCTGGCCGGCAAACGGGCGCTGGTGATCGGGCGCTCGACCATCGTCGGCCGCCCGATGGCGCAACTGCTGCTCGGTGCCGACTGCACCGTGACCATGGCTCATTCGCGCACCCGCGATCTCGATGCCGAATGCCGCCATGCCGAAATCCTGATCGCCGCCGTCGGCCGCCCCGAAATGGTGCGCGGCGACTGGATCCGCCCCGGCGCCACCGTGATCGACGTCGGCATGAACCGGATTCCCCCGGCCTGCGGCGACAGCGGCGGCGGCCGGTTGGTCGGCGACGTTCATTTTGCCGGGGCCGCCCTGGTCGCAGGCGCGATCACCCCGGTGCCGGGCGGGGTCGGGCCGATGACCATCGCCTGCCTGCTGGTCAACACCCTGGCCGCCGCCTGCCGTCAGGCCGGGCGGCCGGTGCCCGAGGAGGCGCTGCCGTGATCACCATCCATGCCCACACCGGCGCCCGCGCCATTGAGCAGCCGCTGGCCATTGGCGGCACCCTGCCCGCGGGCACGGTATGGATCGACATGCTGCGCCCCGACGAGGCCGAGCGCCGCTTTCTCGCCACCCTGCTCGGGATCGAACTGCCGACCCGGGAGGAGATGAAGGAAATCGAGGCCTCCAGCCAGCTCTATGTCCGCGGCGAATGCGTCTATCTGACCACGCCGATGATCTCCCAGGCCGACACTCCCCATCCGGTGATGAGCGAGCTGACCTTCGTGCTGACCGCCCAGCACATGATCTCGATCCGCTATCACGAACCGCGCTCGCTGCTGGTGTTCGGCGCCCGGGCCACCCGGCGCCCCGAGTTGATCGCCTCGGCCGAAGCGGCGCTGCTCGGCGCCCTTGATGCCGTCACCGACAGGGTCGCCGACGTGCTGGAACTGATCGGCGGCCGCATCGACGGCCTCTCGACCCGCATCTTCGAGGACACGCTGCCGGCGGCTACCACCCAGGGCAAGCGCCGCCGCCATGCCACCCCGGAGCTGCAGGAAGTCTTGCGCGGCGTCGGTCAGGCCGGCGACCTCACCCATAAGGTGCGGGAAAGCCTCGCCGGGCTCGACCGGCTGGTCACCTTCATGAGTTCGACGACGTCGACGCGAATGACGAAAGAGCAAAAGACAGCGGTCAAGACCCTGAGCCGCGACCTGCGCTCCCTTCATGAACACGCCGGGTTCCTTGCCCACGAAGTCAACTTTCTGCTCGATGCCACGCTCGGACTGATCAACATCGAGCAAAACATGATCATCAAGATTTTTTCAGTGGCTGCTGTCATGTTTCTGCCACCCACCCTGATTGCCAGCATCTATGGCATGAACTTTCATCAGAACTTTCCGGAACTCGACTGGGCTTACGGCTATCCCTGGGCGCTGTTCCTGATGGTGATGTCGGCGGCGATTCCCTTCTGGTACTTCCGGCGCCGCGGCTGGCTGTGACCGCGGCGCGGATGCGGGCCGCAATTGCTGAAGTGGGCACAGTTTCTTTTTGCATTTTCAGGGATTTACCCCTAGAATTCGTAAGAGGGGCAAAAGTCCGGGCAGGCTTTGGTCGGGGCCTGATAATGGGTTG
>JBAXPR010000149.1:0-7279 GCA_037132135.1 Rhodospirillaceae bacterium | reverse complement strand
CGATCACTCCACAGATTGGTCCGCCACCGAACGCGGGGGGCTGAGCAAATACAGAGCACGCTTTGCCCTGCTGATGACATTCTTCGCCAGCAATTCCTCCGGGATTTCGGCATCGCAGGCTTTTGCCATCGCTGCTGAAATGGCATAGTCACTGCCGACAGGGCCACAGACGCCACGGCATGCGCGGGCGCTCAACGCTCCGCGAACAATCGCCGCTTTGACAGTATTAACAATTCTCCCGCTTTGCTTTGCCATTTTGCACCAGCTTTTACTAACTGTCCGCTTGATAATTCAGCAATGACAGAATAGCATGGAGCCAGAATGACGTCTCGTGACTTAATTATTTTGTCGGAACATTTTCATGTACTTCCGCTCTAGGCGTCTGACGGTTGATTCTTCTGACGAAGGACCAGGCAGAGTCCGCGCGATCATTCGGGCTGCGTCATGAACACTGAACGCATCACCCGATGCTAGTAGTTCAGTCATTTCTCCTAGTCGCGCGTTATCGTCTATGGCCGACCGGCCGGCGGGGCTGGGCAATTCGAGCGCAGCGGTTATGGTGGTTTCGCCGTTCAGGTAGGAGCGCAGGCGGTCGGCGAACCATGCGCCGTCTTCACCAAGGGCTGGCGCCATGGAAGCGAGACGGTGCAGACGCGACAGTGCGTCGGACTGTTGAGTGGCGGCGGTCATTTAGATTGCACCAGAACCAGAGAGCGCAATTCGGCTACCGCAGTTTCCAGAGCCGCAACCCGCTGTGTCAGTCCAGCACCCGGCGCAGCAGCAGCACCAAGATACGGCTGTATCACACCCTGTATTGCGGTGTGTGCTTCTGGGTGCTTCCGCAGCACCGCCGCAATCTGGCGGAGAAGCTGGTGGTCGTCCTTTGAAGCACGGACAGAACAGGGTGGGTGTGCTGGTGCCATCTGATAGCCTGCGAGACACGTTTGTATCGCTGAATGTATCTCGTGGCGAATCGGAAAGCAAGGGCGAGGGCAGGGCGATTGAAAGCTACAGCGTGTCGGTTTTTGTCGCGCGGGTTGCCTGCAAATGGCTGTCCCGCTCGTCAGCTTCGTTAGCAGAATTAGCAGGATTAGCATTAGCAGCCCTGTGCAGACTGGCTTTCCCACGCATACAAATTATAAAGAACATATCATGAACTTATATATTCTGTTTTTTCTCGGCCGCCATGGGATAACGCCTATCTGCCCGCGCGCTTTCCGCTAACCCCTTGAATAATGTTTTGCAAAACATCGGGGTTACCTTTGGATTCAATGGGTTAGTTTTGCAAGTTTGCGCGCCTAAACCATTGTTATCGTTTTGACAATCCGCGATTTTGATTCCACCATTCCCAGGTTCGAACCCTGGCGCCCCAGCCAGCTTTTCAGCGTTTGCCGACCGTCGACACCGTGAAGCTTGACGCTCGGCCGGTCCGGAGATTCCGGAGCCGTGCGCCGTCATGGCGAAAATCCCCTAAGTCCTTGGTGCGGGCGGGGGGACTCGAACCCCCACAGCCTTGCGGCTTCCAGATTTTAAGTTTGTCATATTGTGGTTTTCCGCCACTTTGCGCCACCTCGCATTTTGGCCAGAATCGAATGATTTCCGCAGAAATCCGCCATTTATTTCGATGCCGTCTGTTGCATCGTGATGCAGGGCCATGCTAGATATTGATGGTGAGTTCGTTGCTAGTTCGTTGCTGGCGGATGTAACAGATGTCGAGACCCCGAGCTAAGCGCGACCCGCTGACCAAACGCGCGATTGACGCCGCTGCCCCTGACCCGAGCGGCAAGGTCCGCTTGCTGTGGGACGGGCAGGTTGACGGGCTGGCGCTGAAGATCACCCCAACCGGGTCAAAAGTGTTCGTCGTCCAGCGCGGGGTAGACGGCAAGAGCCGCCGAATCACACTCGGCAACTACGGCGACCTGACCTTGGACCAAGCGCGCCGACAGGCTGGCGCGTTGGGTGCCCAAATCGCCAGCGGCGCCGATCCCGTCGAGGAAAAGCGAAAAGCTGAGGCCGCTGCGGTCGAGGCCGAGCGGCAAGCTCAGATTGAAGCCGAGCGCCGCCGCCGCGAGGACATCACCCTGGCTGAGTTTTGGCCGCGCTATTGGTCTGATGCCGTCGAGGGGGCAAACAAGCCCACCACCCGTGTCGAAAAGCGCCGGATGTGGACGACACGAATCGGCCCGATGCTCGGCAAGTTGCCGGTTCGGGACATTTCCGATGGCGACATTTCCGAGCTGATCCGGTCAGTCCTGAAGTTCGACTCCACCGGTAACGTGATCCGCGGAAGGGCCGAAGCGGCAAACGTCTACCGGCTATTGCGCCACCTGTTTAATCGGGCGCTGGCGTGGAAGGTGCGCCCCTTCGCCGCAGGCAACCCGGTCAAAGCATTTGGAGCCGAGCCAAAGGTGACTCGGCGGGAGAGGCTTCTTTCGGACAGCGAGATTGCCGCGCTTCTAAGGGAGCTTGACCGCTCTTGGTCTGCGGGAGCCGAAATGCCGACGACCTGCGCCGCGATTAACCTATGTGTGTTGATGGGCTTTCGCGCCAGAGAGGCAGCCTCCCTCCGCCACGAAGCCATTCGCCGCGACCTTGGGGAAATCCATCTTTCGGACACCAAGACCGGGCACAGCGTTCGCCCGCTCCCGCCCCCTGCTTTATCGGTGCTCGACCGCCTCGGTCACGTCACGGTGGGATCGCCCTGGGTGTTTCCTGCCCCCACCGACCCGAGCAAGCCAATTTCCTATAGCGCGTTGGAAAAAGGTGCCAAGAGGATATCCAAGCGGGCCGGGGTTCCAAGGTTCCACCTGCACCAACTGCGCCACCGATTCGCTACCGTGATCGCGAACGCAGAGCCAAACCCCCGCGTCGGAATGGCCTTGACCGGCCATAAGAGCTATTCAGCATTCATCCGCTACATCCACAGCGACCGCGAGCGCGCGAAGGAACTCGCCGCGAAACTTGGAGCGGTCACCGCCGCACTGGGCGATCTGCCGGCGCCATCTGTGGCGACGGTGATGCCTCTGCAATCGACCCGCCCTGCGCCCGTTCCATCAGCCAAGAAGCGGAGGGCACTATGATCACGATCTCTGAGCTTCCTGCCGAGGTGGTCACCAAGTTGCTTTGCGACCCTCGCGTCAAATCGTTCTTCGAGTTGCTGACCCGAGTCGACGCCCACCATACGCAGGCCGAGAACGATCGTAGGTTCGACAACGCGGGTGTGCTGCTTGCGGAACTGGTCAAGCTGCTGGCGGCAACCGGGTTCGCCGGTCTGGTTCGCCAACGAGCCGCAGCGGCAGCCGCGCGGTCGGTCATGGAAGCTGCCGACCTCGATGATCCGACCCTTCTTGAGCGCCCGTTGCGCACGAACAGCGAGGGCGGCATCGCCGAGGCGAACGCGGTTCGAGCGGCGGCAGTGAGGGTGCTTGCCGATTTGCGGGGGCTGGTCCCGGTCGAGCTGGCCGATCAGATCGCGACCGAATTGGACCGGATGAACGGGGGGTTTGCACCGCAAATGCCGATGCAGCCGCACCACGGGAACGCGGCGGGTGGAGTAGAAAAGCACGCCCGGTACCGGTTGGTCCTTCGAGCCCACTTCGAAGCGTCCTGCCAAGGCGGCTCATGGCTCGACCACGTTCGCCCTGTCGTGCCGTTGCGCGGTGACGAAACCTTGGCGCAATGGAACAAGTACGTCCCGGTTGCGGACCGCGAACGCGCACGTCAGCTTGGGCAGGCTGAAAAGAGCGGCGCCCCCCGGACGCCCGAGGATGACCAAGACCGGGCGCAATTGCTGCGCTACTCGCTCGCCGAACTCGGCACTGCGGCCACAGCCGGGGTGTAGCCGGGCGGGGGTAACGAAACCTCTCGAATAGATACCCTCCCGGCTCAACCGAGCGTCGGGCAACGTCCGTGCATCGAAACTACCGCCGATGCACGAGGTAACACAATGCCCCCCCAGACGCCCAATCTGCCCGCTGTAGTCCAACCGGGCGACCTACTGACCACCCGGCAAGTCGCCAAACGACACCCCCACCTCTCTGAGAGCTGGCTGGCCCACGCCCGTATCACGGGGGATGGCCCGCCGTTCCGCAAGCTCGGCCGGCGTGTGCTCTACGTTGCCAGTGAAGTTGACGGCTGGCTGTCGTCCCTTCCGCTTCGCCAGTCCACGTCGCAGCGCGCGGCCTAACACCACAAAACACCCAAACTTAGCGCGAGCGGACACCCGCACGCCGACTTAGGAGAAACTAGTCATGTCTGATACAAAATCAGCCGACAGAAATCAAGCCGTGTTGTCTCAATCGATTGACCCTTTCGACCCGAAATCACTCCGCCTGACGCAGGATTTTAGTACATCGGTCGGCGTCCAGAAAATCCTGAACCGCGTTCCTGTCCGCAAGCCCGGCCCTCAGGAGTTTTTTAGGGTACACCCCTCCGAGGATTATCGCTTGGATACCGCCATCTTGGAGCTAAAGGAGGAACGCGAGGTTTATCTCGTGGCTCCGGCCCTGCGCGGTGAGATGTTTGCCGAGATCAAGCTGGTGCGCATCTACACCTCGATCAACCGGCAGGGCGTCGTCGCGCTCTGGCCCTGCAAGCTGTCGCCTCCGGACGGCCGGACGAGTTCCTGGCACGAGACCGCCCTAGCCGCCGCCGAACTCGCCATGTCCAAGTGGGTGAAGATTCAGGCGGACATGTCCTTGGGTGGCTATCAGGCGTTCGTGGCAGCGGGCGATCTGCCCGATCCGACGTGGCCGGGCAAGACCTTCCACGAGCTGCTGAGGATCGCCTTTTCCGGGTCCTATATCGACACGCCCAACCATCCGGCGCTGCGCCGTCTGCGCGGTGAGGAGTAACGATGAATGCCAGGGATATCGCTCACCGCGCGGCCGATTTGGTCGGCGGGGAGCGCTCCCTCCAGCATGCAGACTCGCTGGAGGGGTGCTTTGTGAATGACGCTGACATTCAAGTTGTTCGTCCTCCCATCATCTGTCGCCCAGGAGTGGAATTGCTGCCAGATGGAGCTGAGCGTGGGCTTGATCCGCGGTATCTCACATCGGCCGAGTTAGAGGCTCTCGGTCACACGGCGATGTCTCCGACAAAGGCGCTGAGGCTCCGCTGCCTCGATTGCTGCTGCGGTCAGACGGCCGAGGTCAGAGCCTGCACTACCCTAGACTGCCCAGCTTGGCCATTCCGCATGGGCAGGAATCCGTGGCGTGAGCCGCCCTCGGAAGAGCGTCTTGAGGCTTTGCGCGAACAGGGGCGAGCCCGCCACCGTAATATCATCGCGGGCCCTAGATATCCAGCTCCTGGAGCAGAGGAAATCGAACGAACCAAGGGCAGTGCTACCCTGATAGCGGACGACCATTCCCACGAAAAATCACCAGCAAAAGACGGAGGGCTGTGAGATGCCGCTTAGCCGTCTCCCCTACCGCGAGATTTGGGCCGCCGACTTCGAATTCGTCGCTCCGGACGGCGAGCGGGCCGCCCCCGTCTGCCTTGTCGCCCGCGAGCTGCGCTCTGGCCGCGCGCTCCGGGTTTGGCGCGACGATCTGCTGGCAATGCCCATCCCGCCCTATGGCACCGGCCCGGATACCTTGTTCGTCGCCTACTTCGCGTCGGCGGAAATGTCCTGTCACCTCGCCCTTGGCTGGCCGACCCCGGTGCGGCTGCTCGACCTGTTCGTCGAATTCAGGGCCAGCACAAACGGGCACTCGACGCCAGCCGGCCAGGGCCTACTCGGCGCCCTCGTCGCTCATGGCCTGGATGCTATGGCGGTCGACGAGAAGCGCGGCATGCGGGAGCTGATTATGGGCGGCGGTCCCTGGTCAGAGGTTGAGCGGATCGCCATCCTGGACTATTGCCAGTCCGACGTTGACGCCCTCGCCCGCCTGCTGCCGGCTATGCTCCCCGCCATCCTGGCCCGGAAGCCGTCCCCCGATATCGCTCTCGGCCAAGCCCTGCTTCGGGGCCGCTACATGGCCGCAGTCGCTCGGATGGAATGGGCTGGTACCCCGATTGACCTGGAGGCCCTGGAGCGCCTTCGGGCGGGCTGGGACGGCATCAAGGGCCGCCTGATAGCTGAAATCGACCGCGACTACGGCATTTTCGACGGTCTGACGTTCAAGTCAGACCGTTTCGAGGCTTGGCTGAACCGAAATGGCATCCCCTGGCCCCGTTTGCCGTCTGGCGCCCTCGATTTGACGGATGACACCTTCCGCGAGATCGCCCGATCCGTGCCCGCCGTCCAGCCCCTCCGGGAGCTGCGGCACGCTCTCGGCCAAATGCGCCTCAACGAGCTGGCCGTGGGGCAGGACGGCAAGAACCGCTGCCTGCTGTCGCCCTTCCGGGCCAGAACCGGCCGCAACCAGCCGAGCAATAGCCGGTTCGTCTTCGGGCCATCGGCATGGCTGCGCGGACTGATAAAGCCGCCGGAGGGCTGGGGGCTGGCCTATGTCGATTTCAGTAGCCAGGAGATCGGGATCGCCGCCGCCCTAAGTGGCGACAGCGCCCTGATGGCCGCGTATCAGTCGGGAGACGTGTATTTGGCCTTTGCCAAGCAGGCGAAGCTCGTACCGCCCGACGCAACCAAGCAGTCGCACGAAAATGTCCGGGACCGCTGCAAGGCCGTCGTCTTGGGGACCAACTACGGCATGGGGCCAGACAGTCTCGCCAACCGTATCGGGCAACCGCCCGCCGTGGCCCGAGAGTTGCTGCGCCTGCACCGGAAGACTTACCCGAAGTTCTGGAGCTGGTCGGAGGCGGCCGTCGATTCCGCCATGCTCACCAACCGCCTGACGACGGCGTTCGGCTGGCCGATCCATATCGGCGCCGAAGCGAACCCCCGCGCGTTGATGAATTACCCGATGCAGGGCAATGGCGCCGAAATGATGCGGCTGGCCTGCTGCATGGCAACGGAAGCCGGGCTCGAGATTTGCTGCCCCGTCCATGACGCCCTGCTGCTGGCAGCGCCCCTGGATCGCCTGGACGCTGACACCGAGCGCCTGCGCGAGATCATGGGCGAAGCATCCCGGATCGTGCTCGACGGCTTCGAAGTCAGGACCGACGCCAAGCTCGTCCGATACCCAGACAGGTACATGGACAAGCGCGGGCTGGTGATGTGGGACCGGACGATGCGCCTACTGGACGAGTTGGACACATCCGCAGGACTGCGGAGGTAGGTCCGCAGGTTTGCGGACCCGGTCCTTATCCTTTAATATTATCCTTTATAGTTCTCTCTACCTATACCCTGCAGGAGATGCCATGGCCCATTACCGTAAGC
>JBAXPR010000148.1:0-7546 GCA_037132135.1 Rhodospirillaceae bacterium | reverse complement strand
TTGAACAAACTCTATCCCTAGTGGGTGTATGTGTCAACCGGATAGGCATGCAATGATGTTCGCCGAAAGGAATTGAACCTTGCCGTAGCCATAGGGAAACAGGCGGCTCGGCGGCCGGCTCGACAACTTGATGCTGGCGAGGTTGATGCTTTTGGTCAGGAAGTCGGCAAACGAATGAAGGGCATGGGCTTGCAGCGCCATACTGTTGGTCAAAATGCCCAGCAGATTCTTGAACACCGCCAGCCCGAGCGCGACCAGGAGATCGGTCCAGGCCGCCGTGTCCCGGCATTGCCGACAATAAGCCTTATGCCTCATTCCCGAACCGCCCGCCGTAACCAGCCTTGCTCCAGTAAAACTGCTAGCACATCGGAGGGATCGGTCACAGGACTAATCCGCAGAATCGTTGACTTTACGGGGATCGTGCCTTTAGAACGAAGCTCGCCGGCTTGGCAGAAGGCGGCGAGCTTCGACCCGCTTTCGTTTCTGTGAGGGTGTTTTAACCGTGAAGCATGAGACCGTTGTGAGCGTTACGATCCTGACCGTTGTTACGACGGTGGTGATCGGCGTTTGGAGCGGCGGCTTTGGTCTTTTTAATCGCAAGGCCCCGGCCCCTGCGCCGGTGTGGAGCGGAATGGCGGCACCCGGGACCGTGACGTTGTTCCCATCGGTCAATACGGTCAACGGAATCGACCTCGGGGCTTCGGCGCCGCGGGGAATCGTGGCCGCGACTCCGGCCGCGCCGAAGAACGGGGGAGGAATCGACGGCGCCGTGGAGGCGGTCGCCCCCAAGGCCGCCAATTTCGTTCCGTCGGTGATTCAGCTCTACGAAGCGCACTGGCAGGGAATGGACACCCGGCTGCTGACGGCGGAACTGCGGCGCAAGCTGAGGTTCCCCGAAGGGCTTGAGGGCATCCTGGTCGGCGAGGTTTCGCTGGCCGCGGGGCGCTCGGGACTGTTGGGCGGCGACGTGATCGTGGCGGTCGAGGGTCAGCCGGTTTCGACTCTGGAGGCGTTCCAGGAGGCGACTCGCGCGGTTGCCGATCGTACCCAGGCGACGATCGCGGTGCTGCGCAAGACCGGCCCTCGGGATCAGAATGGCAACCGGGCGGCAATGCTGCGTCTGACCCTGACGCTGGTGGCCGAGCGCCCGCTGGGTTTCGCCCAGGTCGAGGGCGCGCCGATGATCAAGGCCGGAGACCCTCGCCCCCATCCCGATCGCGGACCATGCACCCAATGTCACTCGATCGGCAGCGGATTCGAGCTTGCTCCCGATCCGGATCTGATAACATTGCCTCCGCCGGTGCTGACGCGCGAGGTTGCAACCCGGGGAGCGCGGCCTCACGAGGATCGCGGCCCTTGCCAAGCCTGTCACGTCATTGCGCCGTGACGACTGGAACGACCTGTGCCTAACCTGAGACGATTTGACCAATTTGGCCGACGAGGAACGCATCATGACCCAGAAAATCTCCTTCCCGGATGCCGCGGGCCTCTATCTCGAACTTGGTTCGGCCATGCTGACCCGCGTGAGTTCAAAGCTGGTTTCGGGCTTTCAATCGGCGTTTTTCATCGGCGAGGAAACCAAGCTCGATTATTACCGCGCCCGCGGTATCGAGCACACCAAGGCGGGCCGCTACACCCGGGCGCTGCCGCTCCTGGAGCTGGTGCTGGAGCAGCGGCCTCAGGATCTGGAAACCACCCTGCATCTGGGGCTCTGTCAGATCAAGATCGGGCGCAAGGAAGAGGGCATCAAGCTCCTTGAGGCGGCCTACGAGCGCGACGGCTCCAATCCCAACACCGCCAAGGTGCTGGGTCTGGCCTATGCCCAGGCCGGCGAACACGAACGGGCTTTGCCGGTGCTGACGGCGGCGATCCGCGCCTTCCCTGAGAATTTCGGCTTGCTCTATCGCCTGGGCGGTTGCCTCGATCATCTCGGGCGTCCCGCCGAGGCGGTGGGGTATTTCGAGCGGGCGCTGTTACAGCGGCCGAAGGCGGTGAAGGTTTTGCGGGCGCTGGCCTATGCGCTAGAGCAGTTGGGCGAGCGCGAACGGGCGCTGGCCTGCTTCAAGCAGGCCGACGAGTTGGAAGACAACGAAAAGATCGCATGACGCGGTGCCGCAGCCGGCGGAACAGCCGGCTCGAGCTTCACTGGCGCGGGTTTTGAGGGATCATGGCCAAACCGAGCTTCTCCCAACCGGTCAACGACGACGGCCTCGGCGACCAGATGCATCGCATCCGCCGCTCCGAGGTTCTGCTGGCCGAGCTTTACGGCATGAAGCCGAAGCCGCAGTACCGGGTGCGCCGGGTTCGCGGCGTGCGCTCGATGCTGGTGGTATCGCTGCTAACCTTGGCGGTGGCGCTGTCGGTGGTCTATTACAAGATCAACACCTTCATCATGTTGCAGGAGGACGCCCGCTCCCGGGAGGCCAATCTGGAGGCGGCGATCCAGCGCCGGACCAACCTGTTCTCCAACCTGATCAAGCTGACCCTCAATCACGCCGCCCTCGAGCACGCGGTGTTTTCGCACACCGCCGAGATGCGCACCGAGATCATCAAGCAGTCGAAGCTGCCCGACGCCCTGGCCGACGCCATCGGCAAGGAGGCGGCGCGAGCGGCGCCGCCGGGCGGCCGTCCCGACTGGGAGGGCATTCTCAAGGGGTTGAGCAGCGAGGGCGGTGCCGAGTCCTCGGTCGGCCGGCTGCTGGCGATGGTCGAGCAGTACCCGAACATCAAATCCTCGGAAACGTATCAGCACGCGATGACGGCGCTGATCGAGATGGAAGACCGCATCGCCCAGCGCCGGATGGAACTCAACGACTCCTACCGGAACTACAATACCGAGGTCACGTCGTTTCCCTGGCAATATCTGGCTTCGGTCAGCGGTTTTGTCTGGAAAGACTACAGTCACGCCGGCAACGGCCTGAACGGGGCTCAGGACATCACGCCCGAGCTGTTTCAGCAGCTGGTGCCGCTGGTCAGGGCCAAGGGAGGGACGCCGTAATGTGGACGCTCGTCCTGCGCAGCGGCGCGTTGATGTCGCTGGCGTTGGCCGGCCTCCAGTTGTTCGACTTGTTTTTTCGGGAAATCCGGCCCCATCGCATTTATACCTCGGACGAGGCGGCGCTGCTGCTGGGGGTGGAACGACGGGCCATTGTGCACCTGGTCGCCAGGGGAGATATTCCGGGTTCCAAGGTCGACGGCAACTATCGTATTCTCGGCCAGAGCCTCCTAGACTACCTTACCAAACATGCGCCGAAGCCCAAACCATGACGGCCCTGACATGACCACCGAACTGTGCAGAGAATGTGGCGACAAAGTCGTCTGGTGGGGCATGGCCGCCAACAGCACGATGATGGTCTTCAAGGCCGTGCTGGGGATACTGGGCGGCAGCGCGGCGCTGGTGGCCGATTCCATGCATTCTGGCGCCGACGTGGTGGCCGACTGGGTGACGCTGTTCAGCGTCTGGGTTTCCAAGCGCGAACCCGACGACGATTACCCCTATGGGCTCGGCAACATCCAGTTCATCTCGTCGGCGGTGGTTGGGCTGATCCTGTTCGTGGGCTCGGCGGCCTGGATTTACGAGTCGCTCGACAAGATTTTCGAGGGGGTGCCGGAGGCGCCGAGCCTGCTGGCCGCAATTGGCGCCTTGGTTTCGATCATCACCAACGAGATCATGTACCGTTATGAAATCTGCGCCGGACGAAAGAACAACAGCCCGGCGCTGATCGCGGTGGCCTGGGACAACCGGTCGGACGCCATTTCCTCGGTGGGGGTGTTGATCGGCATCATCGTGTCGATCGCCGGCTTTCCCATCGCCGACGCCATTGCCGCGATCTTCGTGGCCCTGATGGTGGCGAAGATCGGTGTCGAGCTGAATGTCAGCGCGGTCAAGGGGCTGATGGATTCCTCGGTGGACACCGACATCCTGGAGCAGGTCTACCGGTTGGCGGCGGAGACGCCGCGGGTGAAGGGAATCCGCTTCCTGCGCGGCCGCAACATCGGCGAGGAGATACATCTCGACGTCAACGTCTATCTCGACGGCGAGTGCAAGGTCTTTGAGAGCGACTTCGTCGCCGGAACGATCCGCGACAAGATTTTTGCGTCCATTGAGCATGTCAAGGATGTGCGCGTCGGGGTCACGCCGGCTTCGGTGCAAGCCGGCAGAAAGCTGGCGCACAGCCAAGCAGGATAAGCGGGGCGATGCGCCGGTCGGCTCGACCGGACGCGCCCGGAGGCGGGAGGGTTCCTTGAGGCTGGAAAAAATCGTGCTCGGCTCCGGTGCAATGCTCGGCGTCTTCGTCCTGATCGCAGCGGTGGTCTCGGATGAGGGCATCGAGCATCCCGATTTCAACGATTCGGGCAAGCTGATCGCCGAGGCGGTGGGCGCCGGTGCCGGCGTCGGCACCCCCGGACTGAA
Organism: Rhodospirillaceae bacterium; assembly: GCA_037132135.1. GTDB lineage: Bacteria > Pseudomonadota > Alphaproteobacteria > Azospirillales > Azospirillaceae > BOG-933. The sequence continues at coordinate 3,132 of JBAXPR010000148.1, read as the reverse complement.
CGCGCCCCAACTGCCGGGAATGCCTCAGGGCGGCGAGATGCGGGCGGCGGCACTCCCTGGCGCACCGCAGGTTTCCGCCCAGAGCATTCCCGGTCTGGTGCCCTTCGCGCGGCCGGCGCAGGAGCGCTTCGCCGGCCGGGTCACCCAGGTGACGGCGCTTGGCGCCGACGCCGGTTGGGGGCAGGTTCACATCACCATCCTCGACGACGTCACCGGGGTGAGCCGGGTCGTTTCTCTGGCCCCGACTTGGTATCTGCAATATCAAGGCTGCGTGGTGATGCAGAACTATCAGGTTAGCGGCGTCGCCTTCCGCTTCGACGCCCCCGGCGCCGACGTGCCCTTCTACGCCCGTACCATCAAGGTCAACGGCCGCCCCTGCCAACTCCGATCCGACGAAGGCTTTGCCCTGTGGTCAAACCGCTTGGGGCAGCGGCAATGAGCTGGCTGGATCGGGCGCTCGAGCGGATACAGGCTCTGGTGCCGGCCAGAGTGTGGGTCGCCTGGGAGTGGTTCAACATCCGCTGGGGCCGCGCGGTGCTGCCGCTGCTGGCGTTTGGCGCCGTGCTCGCCGCCGGTCTGTTTTTCCTGACGTTCGGCCGCGCGGTGCTCGACGTCAACGCCGAGGTGCCGGTTCGCGTCGTTGACGGCGACTATCTCGGGACCCTGCCCAGGCCCATCGGCCCTTCGCTGTTCGACCCCCTGGCGAACCTCTTCCGCCAGCAGCCCGACTTCAAGATGATGGCTATCCGCCGCATTCCCCCTATCGTCGCCGGCGGCGGCATGCCTCATCCCTATGTCGGCCCCTGCACCAACTGTCACCTTTATGTCGGCGGTCCGGGGCCCGGCGCTCAATACAAAACTCCGGTCGGCGCCATGCTCGAGCAGCTTTCCAAACTCCACAAGCTCGGCCCCCCGATCTGGCCGAACGCCGAAATCCCTCACCCGCCGGCCGGGCGGTGCATCAAATGCCACGACATCGTTGTCAAAGTTCCAATCCAGCCGACGCAACAAGGCTTCATCTGGAAGCTGTGACGACGGCGCGACCTTCAGGACGGGTTGCGCCGGGGGGGCGTCGAGGGTTTGCGGGCCGGCTTGCCACCGAAGAGAACCCCGCTCAGCGCGCTGTCGATCGCCCTCAGGGTCGAGCGGAACGCCTTTCCCGCCGTTTCCCCACTCTTGACGGCCGGCGCTGGAGCGGTCCCGGCGTTTTTCGGCTTTGCGGCGGGGCGGGGGGCGGCCGTTCGTGCCGGCTGGGGAGGAGGAGCCGCTGGTTTTGCCGGCGTGGGCCTAGGGGTGATGATTGCGCCGAAAAACGCCAGCGGCGACTTGAACGCGGGCGTTGGTTTGGCCGGCTTTCTGGCGGATTTGGCCGGCGTGGGCGCCGGAACCGGTGGCGGAACCTGCGGAGTTGCTACCGCCTCCTTCGCCGCCACCTTCGGAGGTCCCGCAGGGTGATCGCCGGCCTTCCGTAGCGTGGCCACGCGATCTCCCAGGACTTGCCGCTCACGGTCGAGTGCATCCACCTCCTTGAGCAAGGCGGCGTGGCGTTGCTGGGTCTCGCCGAAACCAGCCGCATACTCGGCACGCTTGAGTTCCAGTTCGGTGATGGCGGCGGCGTGATCATCCTCTACGCGGATAATCTCCGCCTTCGCCGCGTCAGCCGTCCGTCTCACGGTCAAGACCTCTTCAGCCAACGCCTCCCGGCGCCGCTCAAGTTCGCGGGCGGCGGCGGCGATCGCGCTCCGCCGCTCTTCGGCGGCGGTGATCGCCTCGACGAGTCGAGCCCGCTTCTCGGTCAGTTGTTCCACCTCTGACAGTTGGGCGCGGCGGCTTTCCAGCTCGTGCTGGAGCGTGACCAGTTCGGTTCGGTGAGACTTCAAGTCGCGGCTCACCACGGTTTCGTCCTCGATGAGCGCCTCGCGCCGATGACCGAGCTCCTGAATCGACGCCAGTATCTCATTCCGCCGCTGTTCCGCGGCGCGCTGCTCGATATTGATCTGGGCGAGAACCTGCCGCTCCCGCTGCACGGCGTCGCGGATGCGGGCAACATCGTCGCTCAACCCCTGGCGCTGCTTTTCAAGGCGCTGAACCTCCTGCCGCAGCGTCTCTCCGGTTTCCTCCATGGCCGCCGCCTCGGCCTCGATCTGCCGTCCGCGCTGTTGCTCGGCCTCGAGCCGGGCCTGCTCGAGCCAAGCCAACTCCTCCCGAAGCTGCTCCACCCGCCGTTCGGCGCCCTCGATCTCGGCCTGGCGATCAGGGGGCGGTTCGTAAGCGATTATCTCGCCGGCTCTCAGAGCGGCCAGTCGCAGACTTTCCCGCTGAAATCTAAGGCCGGTCCAAACGGTCAGCCCGATCACACCGAAAAGCGACAGTCCAGCCGCGACAGTTACAACCACTGTCCAGTCACCGTCCATGCCCTCAACTCCCTCTCAGATTTATGCGCTCACGGTGTGTTTGTGGGGGCGCTCGGCGGTTTCGGCGTCTTGTGCCGCTGTCTTTTCGATTCGATCCGAGTGGTCGCAAGATCGCCGCGCAGCGCTGTCAATTGACTTTCGAGCTCGCTTCGGCGCTGGGTTGCGGTGGCGAGGCGGCTTTCGGCGTCCTGCTGACGTCTGACCAGTTCGTCGACCTGAGCCGTCAGCGTGGCGCGTTGGTTTTTCAGGGCGGAGACCTCGCCTTCGATCCGTCGGCCATCCTTATCGGTGGCGATGATTTGTTCGGCCCGGTTCGCCTTGGCCGTGGCAAGTTCGCTAGCCGTCGCCGCAAGCTGCTGCTTGGCGATTCCAAGCTCGACAACCGCCCGGTCCCGTTCGGCCTGAACCGCGCGGGCTTCGTTCTGAATGCTGACCAACTGTGAAATCAGCACGCTGAAAGAAAAGGCACCGACCACGGCGAGTGCGATCAATTGATACCACAGACGGCGCCCCGTTTCCGCGGCGGCTTCATCCACGGAGCCCTCGCCACCCTGGCTTTCCACGAAGTCATCAGCCCGACCGGCAGAACTCGACGAAAAATCTTGCAAGACAAATCTCCATCAAGAGCCCAGCCTCGGGTGGACAGTTCAAGGAACAGCATTTAAAGGTAATTACCCACCCACCCCTTGGGGTTCAGCTCGCGGGTCACTCAATGGGT
>JBAXPR010000147.1:0-7627 GCA_037132135.1 Rhodospirillaceae bacterium | reverse complement strand
CCGGCAGCAAACGCAAGCCTTTTCGGCTACCCAATGAGTCGGGGTATATATGCAACGCTCTGACGAATTTCCAACCGGATCGCGTATTTTGGTCCCGAAGGCGCGTGCCCGATCCGCGCGGCCCCTGGACCGCCTCCGGCCACACGGGCGACGGTTGCGGCCCGGCCCGCTTTTTGACAAGGACGCATTGGTATGTCATCCGATCCCCTAGCGCCCGCCGGGCTGCTGCCCGCCCTGCTCCGAATCGCCGCGGCACTGGAGCGGCTGGCCCCGGCGCCCGCGGCTCCGGCGCCCCTGACCGGGGCCGAGGCCTTCGTCTGGCACGCCGAGCCGGGGCGGCTCGAGGCGGTGACCGCGGTCAACCGCGTCGACCTCTCCCTGCTGCGGGGCGTCGAGCGCCAGCGTGACATCCTTTGGGCCAACACCCGGCGCTTTGCCGCCGGTCTGCCGGCCAACAACGCCCTCCTCTGGGGGGCGCGCGGCATGGGCAAGAGTTCGCTGGTCAAGGCGGTTCATGCCGCGGTCTGCCGGGAGCTGGCGGGCACGCCGGGTGAGGACGGCCTTGCGCTGGTGGAGATCCACCGCGAGGACATTCCGTCGCTGCCCCGTTTGCTGGGGCTGGTGCGCGGCGTCGCGCGCCGTTTCATCCTTTACTGTGACGATCTGTCGTTTGACGGGCAGGACAGCCATTACAAATCGCTGAAAGCGGTCCTCGAAGGCGGCATCGAGGGACGCCCCGACAACGTCGTGTTTTATGCCACCTCCAACCGCCGCCACCTGATGCCGCGCGAGATGATCGAGAACGAGCGCTCGACCGCGATCAACCCCTCGGAATCGGTGGAGGAAAAGGTTTCGCTGTCCGACCGCTTCGGGCTGTGGCTGGGCTTTCACAACTGCGATCAGGACACTTTTTTCGCCATGATCGAGGGCTACGCCGGACATTTCGGCCTGACTCTGCCGCCGGACGCCTTGCGCGCCCGCGCCGTCGAGTGGTCGGTGACCCGGGGCAGCCGTTCGGGCCGGGTCGCCTGGCAGTTCATTCAGGCGCTGGCCGGCGAACTCGGCGAGGCCGGGCGGTAGCCGGGGCTCGCGGCACCGCTTCCCCGCTTCGCCCGGTTCAGGTCCGGCCTTCGAGATAGTCGCCCGGGTCGACCGCCTGACTGCCGCGCCGGACCTCGAAATGAATCTGCGGCACCGAGACCTTGCCCGATGAGCCGACGGTGCCGATCTTCTGGCCGCGCCGGACCTTGGCACCGCGCTGGACCAGCGTCGAATCGAGGTGGGCGTAGGCGGTGACGAGGCCGCTGGCGTGGCGGATCAGCAGCAGATTGCCATAGCTGCGCAGCTCGTTGCCGACATAAGCGACGACGCCGTTGTCGGCGGCGATCACCGCGGTGCCGCGGGCGGCGCCGATGTTGACGCCATCGTTCTGGCTGCCATCGGGCTTGCCGCCATACTCGGAAATCACCGTCCCCTTGACCGGCCAGAGGAAGCGGCCGCCGCCGGCCGGCGGCGCCGGAACTTCGACCACCTTGGCCGGGCTGTCGGCGCTCTCGGCCGGTGCGGCCCGGACCGGCGTCGCGGCGCCCGGTGCCGCAGTCTCGCGCCGGTGGGCCGGGGGAATCACCGCCAGCTCCCGGGCGGCCTGGGGCGAAGCCTTGGGCGGAACCGCGGCCCGGGCCGGGGCCGGTCTGGCCTGAGCGGCGGGCGGCGCGGGAGCGGCGGCCGGGGGCGGCGCCAGCGGCACGGTCTGGATCGCGCCCGGGGCGACGCCGTGCACCGGATTGGCATCGGCGGCCTCGGGTTTGCGCGCCGGGGCCGGCGGGAGGGGAGCTTCGCCGCCGCCGGGCAGGGTCAGCACCTGGCCGACCCGGATCAGGTAGGAAGGCCCGGTGATCTGGTTGGCGCGCGCCAGCTGTGTGGTGTCGAGACGGAAGCGCTGGGCGATCTCGGACAGGGAATCGCCCGGCCGCACCGTATAGGTCCGCCCGCCGGGCAGGTGCAGGGACTGCCCGGCCTCGAGCCGGTAGGGCGGCTTCAGGCGGTTGAGGCTGATGAGGTCGCGCGACTGGACATTGTAGCGCTTGGCGATGGTGTAGATCGACTCCCCCGGCTCGACCGTGATCGTCCGGCCGGCGACCAGCGTCGGCTCCGAGGACACCGCGGGCGCCAGCCCGACCTGGGCGCAACCGCCGGCCAGCAGAGGCAGCGCCAGGGCAAGCAACAGGGTCAGGCGGCCGGCGGCGCGCCGGAGCCCGAGGGATGATCCGCCACTAAGGGCACGAAACGAACGGGCCACAACTCCTCCCGCTGAAAACCGGTTTCACACCGCCGGATGCGGACGAGCCGCTGTTCCCAGCGTTCGTCACCCAGCGGGATGACCAACACGCCCCCCGGCGCGAGCTGGGCGGTCAGGGCCGGCGGCGGCTCCTGGCCCTCGGCACCGGCCGTGACCATGATGCGGTCGAAGGGGGCCTCCGCGAGCCAGCCGAGGGTGCCGTCTCCGAGCCGGGCGGTGATGCCGTCGAGACCCAGCTCGGCAAAGCGCCGTTGCGCCTCGACCAGCAGCGGCCCCCGACGCTCGACGGTATACACGTGCCGGCAAAGCCGCGCCAGCACCGCGGTCTGATAACCGCTGCCGGTGCCGATTTCGAGGACGCGGTGTGTCGGCAAAACCTCGAGCCGCTGGGTCATATAGGCGACGACCAGCGGCTGGCTGATCGTCTGGTCGTGGCCGATCGGCAGCGGCCGGTCATCCCAGGCGAAGGCGCGCAGCTCCGGCGGCACGAAGCGATCGCGCGGAACCGCCGCCAGCGCAGCCAGCACGGTCTCGTCACAAACGCCGTTGTTCCGGATCGCGCTGATCAGGATCTCGCGGGCCCGGCCGGTCATGGTTCACGCCAGTGCCGCCGCCAGGGACACCAGCGTCGGCTGGTGGGTGAGGTCGAGATGCAACGGAGTGACCGAGATGCCGCCGGCACTGATCACCGCGAGATCGGTATCGGGGGCGACCTCCTGGGCTTCGTGGAGCGGGCCGATCCAGTAATAGGCCCGGCCGCGCGGGTCGACCCGCTCGCAGACATCGTCGGCGATCTTGCGCTTGCCGTGGGGCACGACCCGGACCCCGGTCACGGCATCGCCGGAACAGGCGGGAAAATTGACGTTGATCAGCACGGTCTCGGGCCAGGGCGTGCGCACCAGGCGCCGGATCAGCCCGGCGCCCCAGCGGCTGGCCGCAGCCCAGTCGGTGGTGCCGGCCGGGCTGACCGCCTGACTGAGCGCGATCGCCGGCACGCCGAGCAGCGTCGCCTCCATGGCCACCGCGATCGTGCCGGAATAGGTGACGTCGTCGCAGATGTTGCGGCCGAAATTGACGCCCGACAGCACCAGATCCGGCTTGCGGTCGCGCAGGATCCGGTTGATGGCCAGCAGAGCGCAGTCCGTTGGCCTGCCGTCGAGCGCGAAGTGGCGCTCGTCGATCTGGCGCAGCCGCAGCGGCCGGTGCAGGGTCAGGGAGTGGCTGGCCGCCGATTGCTCGGTTTCCGGGGCCACCACCCAGACATCGTCGCTGAGTTCGCGGGCGATGCGCTCCAGCACCGCAAGGCCGGGGGCGCCGATGCCATCGTCGTTGGAGAGCAGAATCCGCGCTCGCGACAGGTCCGCCGGAATGTCAAAGGGCACGGCGAATCACCTCCAGCCCGCCCATGTAGGGCCGGAGCACGTCGGGCACCACCACCGAGCCGTCGGGCTGCTGGTAGTTCTCGATCACCGCGATCAGCGCCCGGCCGACCGCCACCCCCGAGCCGTTGAGGGTATGGACGAAGCGGGTGCTGTCCTTGGTACCGCGCGGCCGGCAGCGCGCCTTCATGCGCCGGGCCTGGAAATCGCCGCAGTTGGAGCAGGAGGAAATTTCGCGGTAGGTGTTCTGCCCGGGCAGCCAGACCTCGATGTCGTAGGTCTTGCGCGCCGAAAAGCCCATGTCGCCGGTGCAGAGCACGATCGTGCGGAACGGCAGGCCGAGCCGCTTCAGCACGGTTTCGGCACAGTCGGTCATGCGCTCATGCTCGGCCTCCGATTGCTCGGGGCCGGTCAGGCTGACCATCTCGACCTTCCAGAACTGATGCTGCCGGATCATGCCCCGGGTGTCCCGGCCCGCAGCGCCGGCCTCGGCGCGAAAGCACGGGGTCAGCGCGGTCAGCCGCAGCGGCAGCTCTTCAAGGTCGAGAATGCGGTCGCCGGCCAGATTGGTCAGCGGCACCTCGGCGGTCGGGATCAGCCAGAGACCGCTGGTGGTCTGAAACAGGTCATCGGCAAATTTCGGCAGCTGGCCGGTGCCGAACATGGTGGCGTCGCGCACCATCAGCGGCGGGCTGACCTCGGTGTAGCCGTGTTCGGTGGTGTGGAGGTCGAGCATGAACTGGCCGAGTGCGCGTTCCAGCCGGGCCAGCCCGCCGCGCAGCACCGTGAAGCGCGCGCCCGAAAGCGCGGCGGCGCCGGAAAAATCCATCAGTCCGAGCCGCTCTCCGAGATCGAAATGTTCGAGCGGCTGCGCGATCACCGGCGGCGTGCCGACCCGGCGCAGCTCGAGATTGTGCTTTTCGTCGGGTCCGTCGGGGACGTCGGCGGCGGGCGGATTCGGCAGGGTGGTCAGCAGCCGTTCCAGGTCGGCGCCGGCCGCCCGCTCCTCCTCATCGACCTCGGGCAGCCGCAGCTTGATCGCCGCGACCTCGGCCTGCAGCGCGTCGGCGCTGGCGCCGGCCTTGCGCAGGGCGCCGATCTCCTTCGAGGCCTCATTGCGCCGTTGCTGCAGAACCTGCAACTCGGTCTGGGCCGCCCGGCGGCGGGCGTCGAGGCCGAGCACGGCCCCGGACAGAGGCTCCAGCCCGCGCCGGGTCATGGCGCGGTCGAAGGCAGCGGAATCTTCACGGATGGCACGAAGGTCGAGCATGGGGGCCGCCGGCTGAAGGAGAAGGTTCAGAGGGGTTATAGGAGGCCGGACCCTTAAGGTCCAGAGCCGCGCTCGACACCCCTTTACCCGGGGGCGGCGAACCGGCATTATCCGGCCAGTCACCCGATGGAGCCAGCCCATGAAACCGTCGCGATCCTCCGCCCTCATCCTGCTTCTGGTCGCCTGCGGTCTCGTGCTCGCCCACGGGGGCGCCCCCTTCGCCCGGACTGCCGACCCCGCCGGCCCGACTCTGGTCGTGGCCTCGACCGCCGGCGCCGAGGGCTCGGGCAGCGCGGTGCAGCCGGCCAGGAAGGCCACCGGACTGATCGATCCCAAGTCGGTGTTCTTTGGCTGCGCCACCGGCACCGTGATCGGCGCCCTGGTTACGGCGCTGCCGCCGATGGTCGGCTGGACCTTTTATGCCGGCGCGCTGCCGGCGGTGGTGGCGCTGGTCGCAACCTCGGGCATCGGCTGCGCCGTTGGCCTTTTCGGCGGCGTCATCGTCTCGACCTTCAGCTGGATCTTCGACAAGATCGGCGGTGCCTGGCACGCCGTGTTCGGCTGATTGGTAACCCGAGGTCACCGCCCGCGGCCGGTCTGGCCGGCGGGCGATGCGGCGGGGGCGGAGGTCGCCTAGGATTGGCGAACCTTGGTGATGAACCGCTCGACTTCGCGCGACAGGTCGTCAGACTGAACGCCAAGATTGTTGGCTGCCGATAACGTTTCACTCGCTCCGCGTCCGGTCTCGTTGGCCGCCTGGGAGACCCCGGCAATGTTCGACGAAACCTCCTGGGTTCCCTTCGACGCCTCGGTGACATTGCGGGCGATCTCCCGGGTCGCCGCTCCTTGCTCCTCGACCGCGGAGGCGATCGTGGTCGAAATCTCACTCATGCGCCGGATTGTCCCCGAAATGCTCTTGATGGCATCGACGGTGGTCTCCGTGACAGTCTGCATCTGGCCGACCTGAGCCTGGATTTCCTCCGTCGCCTTGGCCGTCTGATTGGCAAGGTTCTTGACCTCGCCCGCGACGACGGCAAAGCCCTTTCCGGCATCTCCCGCCCGCGCGGCTTCAATGGTGGCGTTGAGGGCGAGCAGGTTGGTCTGGCTGGCGATCTCATTAATCAAATTGACGACCACGCCAATTTTCTGGGCGGCCTCCGCAAGGCCGGTCACGGTCGTGTTCGCCCGGTTGGCTTCTTCGACCGCCGCGGCCCCGATCCGCGACGATTCCGAAACCTGCCGGGAAATCTCGTTGATTGAACTGGTCAGCTCTTCGGTTGCGGAGGCCACAGTCTGGACATTGGCCGAGGCCTGCTCGGCCGCGGCCGCCACCATGGTGCATTGGCGGTTGGTCTGGTCGGCATTTGCCGACATGGTCTGCGCGGTACTCTGCAACTGCTGCGCCGCTGTCGAAACTCCCGTTACGACCTTCTTGACGCTGCCTTCAAAGCTGTCGGCCAACTGGTTCATCGACCGGGTTTTGTCGTCCTCGGCCTTCAGCCGCAACCGCTCCTGCTCACCTTTCAGGCGCTCGACTTCGAGGGCATTGTTCTTGAACACATCAACGGCTTTCGCCATATCGCCGATTTCATCCCGGTTGTGGAGGGCCGGAATGCTGGTCGTAAGGTCGCCCGCTGCCAATCGGCCCATGGCGTCGGTCATCGCGACGATCGGTCGCGCGATCAGTCGGGTCAGGCCGAAAGCGACCAGCAGGCCGATCACGACCGCGAGCGCGGACACTGCGATGGTCGTGGTGACCGCCTGATGAATGCTGGCGTCGGCCTTGGGGCCGAGGGAGTCCTGAAGGGTGATGTTGGCGAGCTTGATATCCTCGGCGGCCTTGGCAATCGCGGGGCCGATGCGGTTGAGGGTGTTGCCGATCAGGGCGTCACTCTCGGCAATCCCGGCCTTGACCCCGTCCGCCAGAGCGCGGTCCTGTTTCAAGGCATCGACCAGGGTCTGGGCGCGCGCCTTCTCCTCGGGGTTGCTCAAGGCCGCGATCAACTTCTCGAGGGTGATGGGCACCGAACCGCCGGCCTTGTCGGCTTGTTCGCGATCACTGAGGGCATGACTGGCTACGAATTTACTAAAAAATAGTCGAGCGGCAAACAAATGATGTTCCAGTTCGCCGGCAAGGAAGAGTGCCTCTTCGTTAGCTTCCTTGCGTGCGTTGGCCAGAATCGAGGCCAGTGTCGTATCCACGGTCGCGGCTAACCGGTTTTTCTTTTCGAGCAGATCACCGCGCTGGCGCTGCACATCGTACATTTTTACGAAAGCCGCCTGATAGCCGGCCACATCTTTGGCAACGTCGTCGATGACATCGGTCGCGGCTTTGGCTTCAAACAGGCTGCGGGTCTCGCTCACCAGGGCTTCTACCTTGGCCACCCGCTCATTGACGGCGGTCGCCGCATCCTCGGCGCCGGTGATCAGAAAATCTTTGGCGTGGATTCGCACCTCCAGCATGTTGGCCTGGATGCGGCCAAGAGCGTTGTTCTGGCGCGCGATGTGGCGGTAAGCGGTAAAGTCGGACGAGGCGCCGTTGAGACTTTCGTGGGCAACCACGCTGATAATCATGAGCAGAATGACAAGTAAACCCGCGCCACCAGAAACTTTCAGCCAGATTTTCATTTTATACCCTGTTCACCTCAGAATCCGAAAATCCTTCGGCGAAATAACTCG
>JBAXPR010000146.1:0-7854 GCA_037132135.1 Rhodospirillaceae bacterium | reverse complement strand
CATGGCCATGGCCGTGACCCAGATCGCCACCGCCGCCGCCGCCATCGCCTGGATGCTCGTCGAGTGGATCGCCCGCGGCAAGCCGTCGGTGCTCGGCATCATCAGCGGCGCCGTCGCCGGTCTGGTTGCGATCACCCCGGCCTCGGGCTTCGTCGATCCCAATGGCGCGATGATCATCGGTCTGGCCGCCGGCGTGGTCTGCTTCATCTCCGCGACCAGCCTCAAGACCGCCCTCGGCTATGACGACGCCCTCGACGCCTTCGGTGTTCATGGTGTCGGCGGCTTCCTCGGCGCGCTGCTGACCGGCGTCTTCGCCAAGGCCGCGATCGCCGGCAAGGATGCCCCGCTGGGCGCCCTCGAAGGCCATGTCGAGCAGATCTGGATCCAGCTCCAGGGCATCGGCTGGACCGTCGGCTACGATCTGGTCGCGACCTTCGTCATCCTCAAGCTGATCGACCTCGTGATCGGCATCCGGGTCGACGCCGACGTCGAGCGCGAAGGCCTGGACCTCAACCTGCACGGCGAAACCGTGAAGTAAGCCCACTCTCTGGTTCTGAAAAGCCAACCGCCGCCGGAGGAAACTCCGGCGGCGGTTGGTATTTTGGGGATGAATTTACGAGCACATCAGGTCGATGAACACGATCTTGCCATTGCGTTCGGCGATGGCGCCTGCCTTGCCCAGCGCCGCGAGCGCCGTCTCACAGGCGACGCCTTCCAACAATCCCCCACTTTGCAGCCCCGCTCACACCCCGTAATGCGCCCGGTACCAGGCGACGAAGCGCGGCACGCCGACGTCGATCGGGGTGGTGGGTTCGTAGCCGAGCAAATCGCGGGTGGCGTCGATATCGGCGTAGGTCTGCTGAACGTCGCCGGGTTGCATGCCGTCGTAGACCTTGATCGCTTCCTTGCCCAAGGCGGTTTCGAGCAGGCCGACCAGTTTCATCAGCGGCTCGGAGCGATGATTGCCGATGTTGAACACGGTGTGCGGGGCGCCGGTCGGTCCCTGCGGCGCCGGCGGATGGTCGAGGGCGGCGACGACGCCGGTGACGATGTCATCAATGTAGGTGAAGTCGCGCCACATCTCGCCGTTGTTGTAGATCGTGATCGGCTCGCCTTCGATGATCGACTTGCAGAACTTGAACAGCGCCATGTCGGGCCGGCCCCACGGGCCATAGACGGTGAAGAAGCGCAGACCCGTCAGCGGCACCCGGTAGAGGTGGGCGTAGGTGTGGCTCATCAGCTCATCGGCCTTCTTGGTCGCGGCATAGAGCGAGATCGGGTGATCGACCCGGTCCTCGACCGAGAAGGGCAGCCGGGTGTTGCCGCCATAGACCGAGCTGGAACTGGCATAGACCATGTGCCTGAGCCCGGGATGGTGCCGGCACCACTCCAGCAGCACCAGATGACCGACGATGTTGGCGCTGATATAGTCGAAGGGATGTTCGATCGAGTGGCGGACCCCGGCCTGGGCAGCAAGATGGACGACGCCGTCGACCTCCCGCCCGGCAGTGGCCAGGGCGCCATCGAACCCCGCGCGGTCGGCGATGTCGAGCTTGAGGAACGAGAAGCGCGGATGCGCCTCCAGGCGCGCGAGTCGCGCCTCCTTCAGCCGGACATCGTAATAGCTGTTGAGATTATCGATACCGATGACGGTATCGCCGCGCGCCAGCAGACGATGGGCGACGTGCGAGCCGATGAAGCCCGCCGCGCCGGTGATCAAGATCGACATCGGTTATCCCATGACTGGACTGAAAAGACCATCCGCCTCAGTGGCCGTGGCCGACCTTGGCGCCGGCGCGCAGGACAAAGGCGCGGCCGCAATAGGGACAGCTGACCCGCCCGCCGTGCAGCGACAGGAAAACCCTGGGATGACCGAGCTGTCCGCCGCCGCCGTCACACGAGACGGTCTCCTTGTCCACGGTAAAGGTCTCGGTCGGCTGCATCGCATGGCTCCCTTGCTGAGGTGTCCCGCTCCCCGGTTTGACCGGCGGGCAGGCGGGATGATACCGAATGGCGCGGAGCGATCAATGGCTTTGCACGCACTGCCGCGATACCTAAGGAGTCCCCCCCCCCGTTGTCCCAGCTGGTTGCGCCGGTCCATGCCGTTTCGGTGCGCGGCCTCACCAAGGTTTATGCGGCGTCGGGCCGGGGTCAAGCGCGGGAGGCCCTCAAGGCGATCGATCTTGCCATCCCGCGCGGCTCCCTCTTCGGTCTGCTCGGCCCCAACGGCGCCGGCAAATCGACCCTGATCAACATCCTGGCCGGTCTGGTCAACAAGACCGCCGGCGAGGCCGCGATCTGGGGCTTTGACATCGAGCGCCAGTTCCGCCACGCCCGCTCCTCGATCGGCGTCGTGCCCCAGGAGCTGAACATCGATCCCTTTTTCACCCCGCGCGAACTGCTCGACCTTCAGGCCGGCTTCTATGGCGTGCCCGCCGGCCGGCGCCGCACCGGCGAACTCCTGGAGGCGGTCGGGCTGACCAGCCATGCCGACGCTTACGCCCGCACCCTTTCGGGCGGCATGCGGCGGCGGCTGATGGTGGCCAAGGCGATGGTGCACGCGCCGCCCGTGCTGGTGCTCGACGAACCCTCGGCCGGAGTCGATGTCGAACTCCGCCGCCAGCTCTGGGCCCATGTCCGCGAGCTGAACCGCCGGGGCACCACGGTGCTGCTGACCACCCATTACCTTGAAGAGGCCGAGCAGCTCTGCGACACCATTGCGATCATCAACCACGGTCAGGTCGTGGCCTGCGAGGCGACTCGGACCCTGATCGGCCAACTCGACCGCAAGGAGCTGACGATCATCGTCGACCGGGATATGGCCGCGGTCCCGCCGGCGCTGGCGGCACTCGCGGTCGAAGGCGCGGTGGAACTGGAAATCGGCCGCCGGCTGGTTGTACGCTACCGGCCGAGCCGGGTGCGAATCGACGCCATCCTTACCGCGGTGCAGATTTCGGGTCTGGCCATCGTCGATCTCACCACCGAAGAAGCCGACCTTGAGGACATCTTCCTCTCCCTGACCAGGGGCAATGATGCCGGAACCCGGGACGGACAAGACGCAGCCGCGGTCAGCACGCCGCCGCTGGTGGCCGGCACCGGCTGACGGCCAGCGCACCAGCGGCCATGACCACCCCCCGCGCCGGCCGCCGCTGCCGGTCGGCTGGTGGCTGGGACTGCTGGCGGTCACCGGCTGCGCCTCGGCCTTCCAGCCGATGGGACCGGCGCGGCAGGCCCCGGCGCTGATCGACGGCTTTGCCATCGCCGCCGACGGCTACTTTTTGCCCCTGCGCCTCTGGCGGCCCGAGGGGCCGGCCCGGGCGGTGATCGTCGCCCTGCACGGCTTCAACGACTATTCCAACGCCTTCGCCACCGCCGGCCCGGCCTTCGCGGCCGACGGCATCGTGACCTACGCCTACGACCAGCGCGGCTTTGGCGCCACGCTGCGCCGCGGCATCTGGCCGGGCAGCCCGACCATGGTCGCTGACCTGGTCACCGTGGCCGCGCTGGTGCAGGAACGCCACCCCGGCCTGCCGCTCTACCTGTTGGGCGAGAGCATGGGCGGAGCGGTGGTGATGACCGCGCTGACCCTGCCCCGGCCGCCCGGCTCGCCGCTGGCGGCGGTGGCGGGGGCGGTCCTGGTCGCGCCCGCGGTCTGGGGCCGCGAAACCATGGCGCTGATGCCGCGGGCGGCGCTGTGGCTGACCAATGCCCTGGTGCCGGGCATCGCCATGACCGCGCCCCGGGAGCTGAACATCCGGCCCTCGGACAATGTCGAGATGATGAAGGCGCTCAGCCGCGACCCGCTGGTGATCAAGGCGACGCGGGTCGATACCATCAACGGTCTGGTCGAGCTGATGGGCGAGGCGCTGGCGGCGGCCCCGCGCTTCGAGACCCCGGCACTGGTGCTCTATGGCGCCCACGAGCAGGTGCTGCCCGGAGCCGCGGTCCGCCGCGTGCTCGCCACCCTGCCGCCGGGCCGGCAGCGGGTGGCCATTTATCACGACGGCTGGCACATGCTGCTGCGCGACCGCCAGGGCGACCGGGTGATCAGCGACATTTTGTCCTGGCTGCGCACTCCCGGGGCAGCGCTGCCGAGCGGCGCCGATCAGTCGTGCCGGGCCCGCCTGTTCGATCAATAAGTTGCCAGTGAACACGGAAAATGGCGATTGCTTTGTAAGATATTGATCGGAAATGGCGGCTAAATTACCCCCCGCTTGCTGTCCGGATCGGCGACGGTTTTCCGTTCGATACTGCCTTTTCGCTTCTCGTCTGTGGAACTTCTTTTTTCCACCGCCAAATTGAGATAGGCCGTTGCTCGAATCTGCAACGTCGCATACACTATGGTTCTGGCAGCCATCGCATCGGAGGCCACCGTGACAAAAAGTGTGGCGGCTTCGGGTGAGCGCCGGGCACGCGGTCCTGGGGGCGGGAGCGCGGGTAAAGCCGGGGGGGCATGACCCGATCGGCTATCGGACCATATCCGAAAGATAATGAAACTCAGTCGGCGCGCCAGTAAAAGACGATGGGGTAAAATTTTGACGCGCATTTAGTGTTTTTTTGTGGTATCAATCCAGGCATGAATCGCGTTCGACGATTGGGGTGCGGGTTTACCCACCATCGGCAGCGCCATACACACACGGGGGTGGTATGATCAAGAAGATTGAGGAAAGAGCCAAGCCGGGCCGCAAGCCCAAGCGGTCGATCGCCAAGGATGGGCCGAGTCCGATCGACGTCCATGTCGGGTCGCGGGTGCGTCTGCGCCGGACTCTGCTCGGCATGAGCCAGGAGAAACTGGGCGAGGCCATCGGCCTGACTTTCCAGCAGGTGCAGAAATACGAGCGCGGCATGAACCGCATCAGCGCCTCGAAGCTATGGAAGCTGTCGAACGTTCTCGATGTCCCGGTATCGTACTTCTTCGACGACCTCGGGGTCGATGAGGACGGTCACGCTCCGGTGCTGTCGGGCGGTGAGGTCAGCAGCGCCGACAGTCTGGCGCTGGATCCCATGGCCAAGCGCGAGACGCTGGAACTGGTGCGGGCCTATTACAAGATCGCGGATCCGCTGGTACGCCGGCGTCTCTTCGAACTGACCAAGGCCGCGGCCGGAGCCGGCGACAACACGCCGGCCGACTGAGCCGCCGTTCCGGATACGACACCGCCGGCCCGGGACCGTCCGGCCGGCGGTGTTTTTTTATGCCCGCTCCGCGGCTGGTTCAGCCGCCCGGGCAACCGACCCCGGTGCCGCCGAGGCCGCAATAACCGCCGGGGTTGCGGGCCAGATACTGCTGATGATAGCCCTCGGCGTAATAGAACGCCGGCGCCGCCACGATTTCGGTGGTGATCGGCGAAAAGCCGGCCCGGCCCAGCGCCTTGTCATAGCGGTCGCGGCTTTCCTCCGCCGCGGCCTGCTGATCGGGCGAGCGGGGATGCAGGCAGGAGCGGTACTGGCTGCCGACGTCGTTGCCCTGACGGAGGCCCTGGGTGGGATCGTGGCTTTCCCAGAAAACCGTCAGCAGCGCCCGATAGCCGGTCACCTTGGGATCGAACACCACCAGCACCACCTCGGCATGACCGGTGCGCCCGGAGCAGACCTCCTCATAGCCCGGATTGGGCGTGTAGCCGCCGGCATAGCCGGCCGCGGTGGTGAAGACCCCCGGCTGCCGCCAGAAGCGGCGCTCGGCGCCCCAGAAACAGCCCAGGCCAAACACCGCGCTTTCGAGTCCCTCGGGAAAGGGCGGTTGCAACGGCGTGCGATGGACGAAATGCCGCTCGGGCAGCGGCATCGCGGCGCTGCGGCCCGGCAGGGCGCGCTCGGGGGTGATCATGAACGGTGCGGTCCGGATCGACATGAGACTGGAGGTCCGATCGAAGGTCTGTCGGAAGACATATGGCGCGCGGCGACCGCGTCGCCCAGCAAAATCCGCACCGGGCCATCCGGAAAAAGCGTGGATATCCGTATTCATTACCACCAATGATTGGCACGGCCCCGAGGGATGGCGGCGTTTTGGCGCCAGGGCGGATTTCCCGGATCGCGGCTCTGCCGCGTTGGACCGGCGCGTTTGAGTGTGGTATCAGTGGCCACGGCATGCCCCAACATGCCGGGGGTGGGGTTGTCTGTGCGGTAAGAACGCGGCGAGCGTTCGCGCGGGACGGATCGCCATCCGGGGGGATGACAACACGGCCGTCGGCGGCGTAAGAGTGGGTTTCGGACGCGGAGCGGGGCGGACGTGAGTTAACGGAAGAGGCGGAGATCCTAGATGAAAATTCTTGTCGTCGATGATTATGCCACGATGCGCCGGATTGTGCGCAATCTGCTGACGCAGATCGGCTACACCGATGTCGAAGAGGCCAGCGACGGCGTAACGGCGTTGCAGAAGCTGCGGGAAAACAAGTTCGGTCTGATCATTTCGGACTGGAACATGGAGCCGATGACCGGCCTTCAGCTGCTGAAGGAGATCCGGGCCGACGTCAAGCTCAACGCCACTCCGTTCATCATGGTCACCGCCGAAAGCAAGACCGAGAACGTGGTCGCGGCCAAGCAGGCCGGCGTCAACAACTACATCGTCAAGCCGTTCAACGCCGAGACTCTGAAGAACAAGATTCAGTCGGTGCTCGGGGCGTGAGGCGGTGGACCGCCTCTCCCAGCTGACCGAGGACGAGTTCGAGTATATCGAGGAGGAGATATCTCGGACGGCGAAGGGACGTGCCTTTCTCAGGCGGTTCCGGCGTCAGGCCCTGGGTGCCGCGACGGAGGAAATCCGCGCGATGCTGGAAGAGTTCCGGCTCTCCTGGCGTCAGCAGAGTCAGGCGATTGAGGCGGCCAACCGCATCAGTGTCCTGCGCCAGGAGCTGATCGAGATGGCGGCCTCGATCGAGCGGGCGCGGCGGGAGATCGCCGCGTTGCAGCCCGCCGACGCCGACAACAACAAGATCATTTCCGCCACCAGCGAACTCGACGCCATCGTGATCTCGACCGAGCGCGCCTCGTTCGAGATTCTCAACGCTGCCGAGCGGCTGATGGAACTCTCATCGAGCTTCCGCGAGGGCGGCGCCGATCCCGAGCTGTGTTCAGCCCTCGATGGCGAAGTGACCACCATCTTCACCGCCTGCTCGTTCCAGGATCTCACCGGCCAGCGCACCAGCAAGGTCGTCAACGCGCTGCGCTACATCGAGCAGCGCATCAACGCGATGATCAGCATCTGGGGCGCGACCGAGGATGGCCATCCGCCGATCCCGGACCCGCTGGCCGATAAGCGCGAGGATGCGCACCTGCTCCAGGGGCCGCAGCTCGAGGGCAAGGGAGTCAGCCAGTCCGACGTCGACGCGATGTTCTCGTTTGACGCGCCACCGGCATCCGAGGCGCTGGACGCGGTGTCCAAACTGCTGATGATGGCCGGGGCCGCCGGTGGCGACGACGACGAGTCCGAACCGGAGCCCGTGGAGGACGAGGAGGAGGACGATGCCTCGTCGCACTTCAATCAGGCCGACATCGACGCCCTGCTGAGCGGCGCGCCGCCACCGACGCCCGCGCCCGCGGCCAAGACCAAGCAGGACCAGTCCGACATCGATGCCATGTTCGATGCCCCGGCGCCCAAGCCAGCACCAAAGCCCGCGGCCAAGGCCAGCCAGGGCCAGTCCGACATTGATGCCATGTTCGATGCCCCGGCGCCCAAGCCCGCACCAAAGCCCGCGGCCAAGGCCAGCCAGGGCCAGTCCGACATCGATGCCATGTTCGATGCCCCGGCGCCCAAGCCAGCACCAAAGCCCGCGGCCAAGGCCAGCCAGGGCCAGTCCGACATTGATGCCATGTTCGATGCCCCGGCGCCCAAGCCCGCACCAAAGCCCGCGGCCAAGG
>JBAXPR010000145.1:0-7910 GCA_037132135.1 Rhodospirillaceae bacterium | reverse complement strand
AGGCCGTCGTCGCGGCCCTTGAAGCGGGCGTCGGGGCGCCAGTCGCGCATTTCCCGGATGAAGGGGGTGTCCCAGACGCTGCGAAGGGCGGCCAGCGCTCCGGCCGCCAGCACGACATCAAAGGCCTCGACGATGCGCTGATGCTTGGGCTGGCGGGACGAAACCTCGACCACCGCCGCGGCGATGCCGGCCTTTTTCAGCTCCTGGCGCAGCAAACCGGGCAGGAAGCGGCCGAGGCCGTTGATCTCAAGACAGATCGCGGGCAGGAACAGCTCGGCGGCGAAGCGCGCCACCAGCCGGCACTGACGGCCGGCCTGATCCTCCTCGGCCCCTCCGGCGCTCCCGGGGGCGTTGAGATACCGGATGCGATGCAGATGATAGCCCCCGCCTCGTCGGTGAAGACGGCGGCGACGACGCTGCCGTCGCCTTCATCGCTGCGGGCGCCATAGGCCGGGTCCCACCAGCAGCTGGCCGAGATCAGCCGCTTGCCGTTGAGGCTCAGCACCGGCCGGCCGCCGGCTTCGCGATAGTCCAGCTCACCGTCGTAGGGGCGCAGGCGATCGGGGTCGAGCCGGCCCTCGGCGAGGCTGACCGGCTCCAGCATCATTTGGCTCTGGAACTTGTTGGCGCCGGTATGCCGGCGGATGCGGGCGATGGCGTCTTCGGAAAAGCGCTCCGGCCAGCGGCTGCGGCCGTCGGCGGTCAGCACCGGCAGCGCGAGGCGACGGAAGCCCTCCAAAAAGGGCGCGCTCTCGCCGATCTCGCGCCGGGCCTGCTCGGCATAGAGCGTGTAATAGCTATGCGGGGTCCCGACATAAAGCTGCAGGCCGCCCGGCACCAGGATGTAGTCGATCTCAGCCAGCCGGGCGCGGAGATCGGTCCGCTTGGGCGCGCTGTCGCTGGCGTTGGGAACCTCGACATCGTCGCAGACCACGATGTCGGCCCGGCTGCCGGTGAGGTTGGCGCCGATGCCCCGGGCCAGCATCGAGGGATCGCGGAGTTCGGCGCTGCGCACCACCGTGAACTGCTCGGCCGACCACTGATCGGCCTCGCGGGGCCTGAGCGCCAGCCGCCGGCTGATCGGGTGCCGTTCGATCAGCCGCTTGACGTTGCGCACCATTTTGCGCGCGAGCGCGAGATCGGCGGCCAGCACCAGGAGGCGCAGATTGGGCTCACGGCTGAGCAGCCAGGCCGCGAACAGCCCGGTCAGCGTCGACTTGCCGCTGCCCCGGAACGCCATCAGCAGCAACTGGCGGTCGCCCGCTTCCCAGCGCGCCGCCAGCCAGCGGGCCATGGTGTCGTGCAGGAGCGGCATGGTCTGCCCCTGTTGCCGCGCCCACAGCCAGACGAAGTCGGGAAACGGCACCAGCGTCATGCCGGCTCTCCCGATCCGGCCCGCAGCGCGCTCAAAGCCCGGCTGGCGTCGAGCAGCATGGCGTCGAGAGTGTCGCTCCCGGCGCCGCTGCCGGCGACTTCCCCCTCGCTGCCCGGCTGCGCCGCCCAGCGGGCCAGCCGCAGCAGCGACTCGAGGTGGACCAGGGCCGTGCGGCCCGCCGTGTGGTGGTCCTTGAACTCCTTGGCCTCCAGCGGCACTCCGAGGGTGACGAAGTCGCGATAGGAGCCGACGGCGCGTTCCATCGCCTCGGGCATCAGCCGGGCGATGGCGGCGCGGAGGGCGTCCAGGCTCTGGCCGGCCAGGGTTTCGGTCTCATCGGTCACGGGCGTGGCTCCGGGATCAGGGGTTACGGGCGAGAATCTGCCAGGCGGCGCCGTTGGACATCGCGGTCAGGCTGTGCCCGAAGGCGGTGAGCGCGATGGCCTCGCCGTCGGGACCGGTAGTCCGGCTTGCGCTGACCGTGACGGCGTGGCCCGAGGAATCCGCCTTCTTGATGCTGACCGTGCGCCCGGCCGCGATCGCGGCGGCGGGGTCGGGCAGGCGGACCTCGACGGCGCCGCTCCAGGCGCTGACCATGTAAAGGTCCTGGCAGAGGTCAGGTACGAACAGCCCGGGGGTCTCGCTATAGAAGCTGTTGCCCGGCATGCGGTTGCAGCCGACCAGCCACCAGTTGGCCCCATTCGAGACCACGGTGACGAAATCATAGCGGTTGCCGAGCGCGATCGGACGGCCATCGGGGCCGGCACCGCCGCCCGCCTCGGTGACGGTGACGGCGTGGCCGCTGGCGTCGGTCTTCTTGATCGTGACGGAAAAGCCGTTGGCGTCCCCGGGGGCGGGCAGCCGGACCTCGACGGCACCGTTCCAGGCGCTGACCAGATAGACCGAGTGGGCGAGATCGACGAGGCAGGTTGCCGCGCCGCCGGCTTCGAAAAAGCGGGTGTCGAAGCGCAGCGCTTCGACCGTCAGCTCGCTGATCCGGGTTTGCCGCAGCCGGTTCTTGGTCGGATAGCCGGCGTTGAGCGCGGAATACTGGCCGCCCGAGAGGTCCCAGATCGCCGGGCCGGCGGCGGCCGAGAAGAGATTGATGATCGAGGTCTCGACCGAGCCGGCGTCGAGCTGAACATTGGGCAGGGCGCCCAGCGACTCGCAGTAGAGATTGATCAGCAGGGTCTTGTCGGTGTTGGCGCCGATGCGGACGCAGGCCAGGGCGGTGGCGCTGAGATTGGCCTCGCAGTCGAGAAAGGCATTGTTGTAGCGGCCGGCCTCGACGAAGAAGCCGCAGCCGCTGGTGGCGGCGCCGAGAGAATAGACCCGGACGCCGTGAAAGCGGTTGGCGTTGGGGGTGTCGCCGGCACCGCTCACCGTCAGCCAGACGCCGTGAACGGCGGGCTGGGCCACCAGGACGCCGGTGACGCTGTTCCAGTAACAGGGCCAGTCGGACCGCGAACCGCCGTCGAGCACGATCCCATATTTCGGTTGCCACAGCGTGAGATCAGACAGGCTGTTTTGCACGCAGGGACCGGTCACACCGGAGAGCCGCAGCCCGGCGCGGCCATTCTCGAGCCGCAGGCCGCGTAGGGTGGCGTAGCCGTCGGGCAACTGGATGAGGTCGAAGCCGGTGCCGGTCCCGCGGATGATCGAGGATTGCCCGGCTCCGGCCAGGGTCTTGCCGAAGCCAAGGGTCAGGGTGCTGGTGATGCGATAGCTGCCCGGTGGCAGATAGACCGCAGCGTGGCTGGTCAGCGCGGCCTGGATGGCCAGGGTATCGTCGGTCACGCCGTCGCCGGCGGCACCGAAATCCCGGGCCGAAACGCAATCGCCCAACTTGTCGCCGATCGCCCGGGTGACGGCGCCGGCGCCGGCCGCCAGATAGCTTGACAGCGCCTGGGTGTCGACCGGCGCCATCACGGTCGGCGCGCCGCCGCCGTCGAAGCCGAGCAGCTGGCCGGCGCGGGCCGCCCGGCCCGGGAGTTCGGACGCCGCGGGCAGATCGGTATCGGCATAATGAAGCATCGCGCCCTGGTCGGCGGCGACCTGTTGCAGGCAGGCGGTCAGGACATCGAGTTCGGTGTTGAGGGCCAGGGCCGAGAGTGGCCCGCTTTCCTGAAAGTCGCTGACCCGCTCGATCGGAATGCGGCGGGTCAGGGTGACCGGAGTGCCGCCCGGGGGCGCGGTGGCGAAGCTGACGGTGCCGCCGGCGGTGACGCCGCTGCCCGAGACCGTGAAGCCGGTCTGGCGAAGCGCGGCGCCAAGATGAACGACGAGGTCCTCCGAGGCGAAGATCGGAAACGGGAAGGGAAAGGCGGTCTGCCGGCCGTCGGCGAGATACTGGACCCGCGGCGCGCCGCGCGGCACCTGGAGCGAACTGGTCATCGGAAAACTCTCCCCCCGGGTCACGAAAAGCTGTTGAGCCATTGCAGGCGCTGGCGCTCGGCCAGCTGGGTCTGTTCCAGGAGGTTGCGCTGGTTGAGCGCGTCGGCCTGCTGCGAGAGCGCCTGCAGGCGCAGTTTGGTCGCGGCGTCGGCAGCCTGCCGGGCCTGGTCCGAGGCGCTGATCTGGCCGAGCAGGATCGCCTCGCCCGAGCCGTCGGTGGGGTCAACCCCCTGGCCGGCGAGACCGGTCCTGGTTTTCGCCACCGCCGAGCGCAGCGCGCTGCGGCGGGTCTGTTCGTCCTGATTGGCCGCCAGCTGTGCCTGATCCATCTGGGTCTGGAGCCGGGCGGTCTCGGCGGTGGTGTCGCTGGTCTGGCTTTCCTGGAGCTGCTTCATCTGCAGCTCCTGCGTCGCCTTGAGGTTATCGGCGGCCTGCTGCCGGGCGGCGGCCCGGGCGGCGGCGCTGGCGGCGGCCCGCTCCGCGGCCTGCTCCAGGCTGGCCTGCCTGGTGAGGTAGCCGTTGGCGGCGTTGAAGATCGGCACAATGTCGGAGAACACCGGCAGAATGTCGGAAACAACGGAGGTAAAGGCTGACATCACTCGCTCACTTTCAGTTCGGTTGCCACCGACAGCAGGGTGAAGGGCAGTGGCGCGT
The DNA here is from genome assembly GCA_037132135.1 of Rhodospirillaceae bacterium. GTDB lineage: Bacteria > Pseudomonadota > Alphaproteobacteria > Azospirillales > Azospirillaceae > BOG-933. Next base: position 3,487 of record JBAXPR010000145.1, on the reverse strand, counting down.
CCTGCGCGATGCGCCACAGCGGTTGGGTCAGATCGCGCAGCCAGCCGAGGGTCTTCAGGCTGCGGTCGCCGCTGACCAGGGGCAGCGGTGCCGTGCTGAGCGGCGCCGGTCCGAAGCGGTGCATTGGCAGATCGAAGGCGCCGCGGCCGAGATCGATGCGCACCGCCGCGGTGTCCTGCAGCCGGAAACTGGCCTCGACCAGCCGCACCGGCGTGCCGACCACGAGGCCAAGGCCGATAAGGTTGGGCGGCAGCGGCTCGACGACGTGGCTGTAAGGCAAACCGGCCGCGACCCGGCTCGCCGGGCCGTCGAGGTGAATTTTGCCGGCGTTGACGGTGGCGTCGGCGCGCACGATGCCGTCGGCGACCACCGCCACCGTCCGCCCCTCGAGGTGGTCGAGGCCCTCCCAGCTGGCGGTCGGGGTGGCGGCGCTGCCGCTGAGGGCGGCGTCGAGATAGAGCCCGTCCTCGAAGCGTTCGATGGTCCAGTGGCTGCCGCGCGCGACCATCAGGTAGACCTCGTCACCGACCACCGCCACCGAGCGCACCGCGCCGTCGGTGGCGATCCGGGTCCAGGCGCTGACGCTTTCGGCGCGGTAGGCCGTCAGCACCGCCATGCCGCCGTCGGCCATGACCACGAACAGCAGCCGGCGCCGGGCGTCGTAGTCCTGATCGCAGGGGGTCCGGATCAGGTGGCGGGCGAACAGGGCGAGGTCGTTGGCCTGATAGGCCTGTTCGGTGTAGGTGAAGAGAAACTCGCGGAGTTCCCGGCCGTTGCGCGAGACGAAGAGGGTGGCGCCGTCGACATCGCGCGGGCGCACCGTGCGCTCGACCGGCGAGCCGATCCGGGTCTGGCGATAGAGCTGGATGTTGATCGGGGTCAGCGGCACACCATCGACCATCCATTCGGCGCCCGAGGTGAAAACCTGGAGGTGCCGCCCGGAAAACACCGCCCGGATGGCATTGACCTGATCGGACATGATGCCGAACTCGATCGCCTCGTCGTCCTGGCCGGTGCCGAGATCGAAATTCCAGAGATCGGCCGACTGCGACAGCCAGAGCCGGTTGGGCAGGTCCCGCGAGCCGCCGATCACAAGGCGGTGCTGGTGAAAGCAGGCCGAGACCGGCCAGCCGCGCACCACCGAAAACGAGGGCTCGTCCCAGACGACGGTTGCCGTGGTGGCGGCCAGGGTTTCCTGGCAGGTGGCGGTGATCTGGGTCGGCGAGGTGACGGCGGTGACCAGAATCTGCTTGCCGCCGATCCGCAGGCGCAGGCCGTTATGGCCCTGGACGAACACCGCCGCCGAGGCCGTGACCGTGATCTGACCCGTGGTGGCGCTGGGCGTGAGGGTGACGGTGGTGTCGCCGAACCGATAGTAGGGCTGGCGCAGCAGATTGCCTTCGCTGAGAAAGGCCCACGGGGTCATGGTCCAGCTGGTCGGGCCGGTGCGGGTCAGCTTGCGCGGCGGCAAGTCGGGATGGCAGATCAGCAGGGTGTCGGCGCTCTGAGTCCAGGTGATCTGGCCAATCTGGGTCGCGCTCCAGGGCGCCGCCACCGAGGTGATGCGGGCGTCGTCCTCGTAAACATCGATCCAGCCCTCGGTGAAGACCAGCAGATAGGTCTGCTCGGTGTTGAACTCGAAGGCGACGAGGCGGCCGGGACCGCGCAGGGTGTCGATATAGGCCAGCCCGGCCCGGCGGGTGAGGCCACCGGTCGGGTCGATGAACACGTTGGTCAGGGTGCGGGCGCCGTTGTCGAAGGCCCGGAGATCGCCGCGGCCGAGCAGGTCGGGCGAGATTTCCCCACCGGTGAAGTTGGTTTTATCCTGACGGGAGAGCGGCATCAGTTTCGAGCCTCGATCAGGGAATAGCGGTCAAAGCCGGTGCGGGTGTCCTGCTGGCCGTCGATCAGGCGGGCGCGGCGGAACTCCTGGTCGGCGAGCTGGTGGAGCGCGCTCGCCCGCGCCGTGCTTTCGGTCAGCGGCAGACAGAACTCGGCGGCCAGCCGGGCGGCCAGGGCGGCGGCGAAAACGGGCGGAAAACCGGCCTCATCAACCCGGCCGAGATAGGTCAGGATCACGGCCTCGCTGTCAGCCTGCAGGCTCTGGCCGGCAATGCGGTTGACTAGGCCTCGCCCGGCCCCCGAGCCACCGGCCGACAGCGCGGCCAGGAAATCGGCGGGCAGGGCGAAGCCATAGGCATAGTCGGCGACCGGAACCTCGGTCAGCCGGGCGAGCGTCGCCTGCCGGCGGGCAAAGCTCCAGGGGTGGGCCGACAAGAGGCCATCGCGGGTCGCCTCATAGAGCGCGCCCGCGGTCTCGGCCTCGGCGGTGCCATCCTCGAAGCCGCCGATCGGCGCCGCCCCGAGTTTCACCAGCGCGCGGTTGCAGAGCCCGATAGCCGTCAGTGCCATGGGATGGAGTCCTTCGAGTGGGGGAGGGAAGGTGCGGAAACGAAAAAAGCCGTCCCGAGGGGCGGCTTTGGCGAGCGATCAGAGCGTTGGTTCGGACCCGGCTATTCTTCCTTTCCGCCTTTACTGCCGCTATCAATCAGCGCCGTGACGATGGCGAGCCCCGGGATACCGATAAACATTGCAGACAGCTGCCATGGCGCGCCCAAAGGGATGCTGCCAAGAGCGGACAGCATTGCCAGCAGGGCTGGCCCGGCGACCGGGCCGGGCCAGCCCCGGTGTTTCAGCGTCCTCAATCGGTATTGCTGGCGTTGAACGGCGTCAGGTTCGCCACGTCGACGACGCTGGCGGCGATGCCGGCCACCACGAAGACGCCGGTGGCGCAGGTGCTGCCGGTGTCGGTGTTGGCCAGGATCATGTCGCCGACCCGGACCATGTCGGCGGCGGCGTTGAAGTAGCCGGCGCTATCGACGGTGGTGGCGGCATCAGGGGTGGTGTAGTGCCAGAGGGTGAAGCCGTTGGCGTAGGCCAGCACACTTAGATTCTTGGACAGGTAAGCCATGGTCGGGGCTCCGGAAATCGCGGGGGCTCAGGATTCGAGGCAGCGCAGGGTGACGACGCCGGCGGCGTCGATCAGGGCCGCGCCCTGGCTCATCATGTTGTTGACGAAGTGGGCGGCGCGGTCGCCGTGCCAGCTGATGTCGGTCTGGACGTCGGAGCCCGAGGCGTGGCCGATCGCGGTCTTGTGGTACCAATGGCAGCTGCGGACATTGGTCGCGACGCTCAGGCCCGAGTGGGGCAGCCAGAGCGTGCCCAGCCAGCGCTTGGCCTGGGTGCCCTGCCAGGGCAGATCCGCGGCGCCGACGTAATCGGCATTGGCGAACTCGGGGATCAGACAGCATACCATAACTATTTGATATTATGGATGAATTAAACGACGTAAAGAAAACCGTAAAGATACGCCACCATAGATTGCTTCAACTAAACCCGAAATTGTGTCCGATTGGGGTCAAAAAATTGACACCTAACCAATTCACATTACATATTGACAAACACCATATTCAGTTTTAATGTTTAA
>JBAXPR010000144.1:0-8090 GCA_037132135.1 Rhodospirillaceae bacterium | reverse complement strand
TTGAACAAACTCTATCCCTAGTGGGTGTATGTGTCAACCGGATAGGCATGCATCATATCAAGTCCTGAAGTATAAAATTCGCACCGCCAGCCGTAGCTGCAGCGTGCCAACAAAAGCCAATCATAGCAACAAAAAATTATTTGAAACGATAATTTTCATTATATCATGATAATTTCATCAAAATTTATAGAAATGCCGGGGCTATTTATATCGTTCGGCATTGAAGTATTTGACAATGCCGACAGCCACTAAAATATAAGCTTACCGGACTCTAAAAACATTTACCCACAATCCGGATATTATGTCGGACCATAAGAAGCATTTCACCCCCATGTTCCCAAAAATCCGGATAATACTGGCATCAAAAAGGGCCGGATGCCGCCCGGGTCAAATTGACGGCATGGCTCAAACCCCGGTGACGCTGGGCCGGCATCGCCAATTTCGAGAGTATTCACTCGAAATATTAGATATCAGAATCGGCAATCACTAAGACACCTCATTATCATTACCTGACTCCGGTCTCACGCCTGTGACAGTGCCGGTCATCCTGGTGCGGGCCGTGGCTTATTGGCCCGGGATCAGCGGACCTGGAAGTCGGCGCTGGCGCTGCGGCCCTCGGCATCGATGACGGTCACGCGGGCGAAACCCGGACCCTCGGGGCGCCACGAGACTTCGCGCCGGCTGCCGGTGACCGCCAGCGGCCGGCCATTGACCATCCAGGTCAGCGGCCGCTGGCCGCCGGCGGCGCTGAAGGTCACCGCCGTCCGGGGCGTGTCGCCAAAATCGTCCTGATCCAGCACCAGCCCCGGGGTCGGAAACACCAGCCGCAGCCGGTCGGGGTCGCTGAGGGTCAGCGGCCGGTGCTCGGGATCGCCCGCCTCGATCCGGCGCAGCAGCGCCGGGGCGCGGAGACTCGGCGCCTCGGGGGCGGCGGATTCCCCCCCCGGTCCCTCGTCGAGGAGGTCAAACACCCGAAACAGCAGCGGCGCCGCGGTGTTGCGGCCGTAGCGGTCGGGACTGGGTGTGCCGTCGGGCCGGCCAACCCAGACGCCGACGGTGTGGCGGGCACCGACGCCGAAGGCCCAGGCATCGCGAAAGCCGAAACTGGTCCCGGTCTTGAGCGCGATCACCGGCCGCCGGCTGATCTCCCCGGCCGGCACCAGACCGGGCGGCGGCGCCGTGCCCTGAAGAATGCGCCGCACCTGCCACGCCGCGCTGGCCGAAAGCAGCCGCGCCGCCGCCGGCGCCGCGCCGCCGGGCTCGAAGGCCAGCGGCGCCACCTCGCCCTCCCGGGCCAGCGCAACATAAAGCGTGGTCAGGTCGAGCAGATTGACCGAAACGCCGCCGAGCGCGATCGGCAGGCCCGGCTCGGTCAGGCCCCGGGGATAGACCAGCCGGATGCCGGTGCTTTTCAGCCGCTCGGCGAAGCGCGCCGGACCGACCCGGTCGAGGATCAGCACTGCCGGAACGTTGAGTGACAGTTGCAGCGCCTCGCGCACCGTCAGTTCGCCGTGAAAGCCGCGATCGAAATTGGCCGGAGCATAGTCGCCGAATCGGGTCGAGACGTCGGCGATCAGGGTTTCTGGATGGATCACCCGATCATCGAAGCCGAGGCCGTAGATGAAGGGTTTCAGCGCCGAACCGGGCGAACGCACCGCCCGCACCATGTCGACCCAGCCGTTGCGGCTGTCGTCATGGGGGTCGGGGGCGCCGACCGCCGCCAGCACAGTGCGGCTGGCGTTGTCGGCGATCAGGATCGCGAGACCGCCATGCTCGACCAACCCCGGCAGTTCGCGCCGGGCCAGCGCCTCGGCCTGACGCTGAAGTCCGCCATCAAGAGTGCTGACCACCGTCGCGGCGCCAGGATGGCCGGTGCGCAGGCTGTCGGCGAGATGGGGCGCATGATCGGGAAACGGCCGCTGGCGGGTCGGCACCGGTTCGGCCATCGCCTCGCGCGCCGCCAGGGCCGGGAGCACGCCGGCCGCAACCGCCCGGGCCAGCACCTTGTCGCGGGCGGCCCGGGCAGCCTCGGGAAACCGGTCGGGGCGCAGCCGTCCCGGCGCCTGGGGCAGCGCCACCAGCAGCGCCGCCTCGGCCGGGCCAAGCTCTTGCGGCGCCTTGCCGAACCACGCCAGCGATGCCGCCGCCACCCCCTCGAGGGCGCCACCGAACGGCGCCAGGGTCAGGTACATGTCGAGGATTGCCGCCTTGCCGGTGCGAGCTTCCAACTGCAGCGCCCGCACCATCTCCCCCAGCTTGCCCGGCCACGAACGCCGGTGCGGCTCAAGCAGGCGCGCCACCTGCATGGTCAGGGTCGAAGCCCCCGAAACCACCCGGCCGGCGCCGAGGTTCTGCGCCGCCGCCCGCGCCACCGCCAGCGGATCGACTCCGGCATGGCTGAAAAAGCGGCGGTCCTCATAAGCGGTCAGCATCGCGAGATAGAGTGGCGACACCCCGGCCGCCGCCACCGGCAGCCGCCACGTTCCGGCACGACTGGTAAACACCCGCAGCGGCAGCCCGGCACGGTCGGTCACCGTCACCGAAAGATCGGCCAGACGGCCCAGCGGCGGCGGCAGCAGGCGGTCGAGCCCGACAGCGGCGGCGACCAGCGCGGCCACCGCCACCGCGACCCGCCACCGCCCGCTCATGGTGCCGCCGGCAGCACCGTGATCCGGCCGGTGGCCTGCCGGGCGAAGAAGTGAGGCTTGTACATGTCTTCGAGGCGGGCGCCGGGCAACTCATAGCTGCCGGGGGTAACGGCGCGGACCAGGAAGGCCAGCTTGAATTGCGGCGCCTCCTCGCTGAGATTGATCGCGGCGATATAGCGGTCGTCGCGAAGCTCGGCCGCCACCGGCTCGGAGAGGCCCTTGAGCCAGCCCAGTTCGCCGACGCCGCCGGCCCCCAGGCTCTTGGCCTCCAGTTCCCAGCCGGCGGCCAGCGGCTGGCTGACGATCGCCTGATGGAAGAGCTTGGTCGCGGCCTCACCCTCGAGCACCACCACGAAGACGTCGTTCTGTCTCACCAGATCGAGATTGACCGCGCTGCCGTCGCGCCAGAAGAAAAAGCGCTTGATCTTCAGCCCCTCGCGCGCCGCCGGCTTCGCCACCTGGGGCACGCCAAAGGTGGTCACCGCCTGCCAGACCGGCTGGCTGCCGGCATTGCGGACCTTGATCCCGGCCCCGAGTTCGGCCGCGCCCGGAATCAGGCGCACCGGATCGCCCTTGCCCAGCGGCGCGCCATCGCGGCTGAGCGCCAGGGTCGCCGAGCCGCGCATCAGGGTTTGCGCCGCCAGCACCAGCCACGCCTGCTCCTGGGTGTTAGTCTCGCGCACCGCCGCGGCGCTGGCCGGCATGCGGTCGAGCAGCGCCAGCAGCCGGCCGCCGCCGGCCATGCCGGCCTCGGTGGTGAGGCGGACCAGCGCGGCGGCATCGCGCACCGTCGAGCCGTAGTCGTCGCGCCCGGGCTCGCGGACCAGTTGCGACAGCGCCGCGGCGAAGGCCACTTCGGCCCGGTCATGGTCGCCGAGCCTGGCCAGCGCCGCCCCGAGCTGCCCCTTGGCCAGTGGCGTCGGCAGTCTGGTCGTGAAGGCATCGGCGAAGTAGCGCACCGGCCCCGCGGTCAACACCCCGGCCTCGGCCAGGGTATAGAGGGCATAAGCCCGGCTGGCGAGGCTGGCCGGCTCGCTGCCGCCCTCGATGGCATGCTGGCGCAGCCAAGTCAGACCGGCGAGATAAGGCGTGTCGGGCACCGGATGCTTCGCCGCCCGGGCGCGGGTCAGGAACTCCATGGCATAGGCGGTAAGCCAGGGCGAAGGCTCGTTATAGGCACTCCACAGCCCGAACGAGCCGTCAAAGCGCTGCTTGTCCAGCACTTGGGAGATCGCCTGATCAACCCGGGCGTCGAGGCCGCCGTCGGCCTTGTGCCGGACGCCGAGGGCGAGCGCGACATCGCCCACCGCCAGCAGTGGCAGCGCCCGGCTGACCAGCTGTTCGAGGCAGCCATAAGGATAGCGGTCGAGGGCGGCCAGCAGACCGGCGACGTCGAAGGGCGGACCGGAACTGAAGCTGGCGGCGAGGCCGCCGGTGCCGGGGACATAGCCGGCGAGGCTGGCGGCATCAAGGGTGGTCTCGAGCCCGGGCGGAATCTGCCGGATGACGAACTCGCTCTCCACCGGCCGCGACGGCCGCACCGTGATCCCCAGCTCCTGGCGCACCGCCACCGCCGGCGGACCCTCCAGCGGCCCGGCGACGGTCAGCACGATGCCGCCGATGCCGGCGCCATCCCCGGTGACCGGCAATTCCAGGCTCTGCCGCTGCTCGCGGGCCAGTTCGACCACCGTGCCGCCCTCGGGCTGGGTCACCCGCACCGGCCCCTGCCCCAGCACCGAGACCCGATAGCGCCCGGCCGGCGCCTCGACGTTATGCAGGGAGACGGTGAGGCGGCTGTCGTCGCCCGGGGCGAGGAAGCGGGGAAGCGAGGCATCGGCGACCAGGGGATCGCGCACGATCAGCTTGGCCGACTGGGAGCCGACCCGGGTGCGGTCGAAGGCCACCGCCATCAGGCGCAACTGGCCGTTGAAGTCTGGAATCTCAAGCTTGATCAGGGCTTTGCCCCCGGAATCGAGCTTGACCGGCCCCTGAAACAGCGAAACCACGGTGATCGGAATCTTGGGCAGGCCGCCGGCCAGTCCGCCGGTATCGCCGCCGGGCCGCAGTTCGCCCATCGGGCCGTCGATGGTATCGATCAGCCGGCCGTAGTCGTCGCGGATGTCTAATCCGAGCGCCCGCTTGCCGAAATAGTGCCGGCCCGGGTCGGGCGAGACGAACTCGGTCAATTGCAGGATGCCCTCGTCAACGGCGGCCAGGGTGACATAGGCGTCGGCGCCCGGGGTGGCACTGACCGGCACCTCCAGGGTCTGGCGCGGCCGCACCCTCTCGGGCAGATCGATGGTCACCGCAAGCGTGCGATCGGCGGTCTCCAGGCCCAGCCAGACGAGGCCGATGGCGCGCACCGGCAGCCGTTCCTTGCCGCGCACCGGCGGCCGGTAGACGGTGGCGGTGACATAGGCACCGGGCCCCCAGTCGGCGCTGACCGGCACGTCGACGGTGGTGCCGCCCGCCGGCACCGCGAGGCTGCGGGTCTGATGGAGACGGTCGGTGGCGACGGTCAGCAGCACCTCGCCGGCGAACGGCGGCTGGATGTGGACGCGCGCGGTTTCGCCGGCCTTGTAGGCCGGGCGGTCGGCGCTGACCTCGACGGTGTCGGGGGTATCGCCAAGGTTCGGCCCGGCCTCCCAGCCCGAGGTGAAGCGATAGGAACTGGCCACACCGGTGGCGACGTCCGAAACTTCCAGCCGATAGCGGCCCCAGGGCAGCGCCCCAAGTTCCTGCACTGCCGGCCCGGCCGCGGGTACGGCGAGGCTGCCGGCACGCACCGACTGATCGCGCTCGGTGATGCGGTATTTGTACCGGCCGCTCTCATAGTACCATTGAAAGTCGCGATGCTCGGCCACCAGCTCCCAATGCAGACCGGATCTGGCGACGCGGCCTCCCGCGGGGTTGACCGCGATGATCTGGAAGGCGGCCGGCGCGCCCTCCTCCACCCGGTCGGCGCCCGAGCGCGAGGCGATGCCGAGGGCGTAAGGCTGGGTGCGCACCGGTACCGTGATCGCCTTGCGGCTCGGACGGCCGCCCGGCTCCGAGATCGCGACCCGGATCACCGCATGCAGCGGCTTGGTGGTGTCGGGCCGGGGCGGCAGGTCCACCGCCAGCGTCGCCTTGCCCTCGGCGTCGGTGACCGGCGGCACCGGCTCGGTCAGCCGCGCCGTCACCTGCTCCTGGGCCAAACCGAAGCGATAGCCCTTGTACTGGGGATAGGGATCCGGGTCCTCCTCCAGGGTTACCGCGGCGGTGCCGCCGAGACCGGCGGCCGGCGGGCCGTAAAGGAAGCGGGCCGAGATGCCGACCGCAAACGGCTTGCCCGGCTCGATCAGCGGCTGGGCGGCGGTGAGGTCGACCGCCAGCCGCTCGGGCACGAACTCCTCGACCTGGAAGCTCAGCTTGCCGATCGGCTCGCCCTTGGGGTCGCCATAGGCCTGGACCGACCAGCCGCCGAGCGGCGCGGTACGACTGAGCGCCAGCGGCAGGGTGAAGCCGCCGGCCGCGGCCGGCTTGAGCGTGCCCGACCAGTATTCGGTGCCGCTCGGCCGCAGCACCTTGAGGGTGAGGGGAAATTGATCGACGGCGGCGGTCCGGTCATCGCGCAGCAGCGCCGTGAGATTGACCGTCTCGCCCGGCCGGTAGACGCCGCGATCACTGTAGAGATAGACGTCGAGCGGCCCCGGGGCCGCCCGGCCGCCGACGCCGCGATCGGAGAGGTCGAACGCGGCCAGGGTCAGGTCGAGGGCGGCGAAGTCGCCGTCCCGGGCGCCGGCGGTGACCAGCAGCGGCGACTGCCCGCCTTCGCCCCGGGTCAGCGCGGCGGCGAAGTGCACGTGGCCATCGGCGTCGCTGGCGGCGCGGCCGAGTTCGGCGTTGTTGCGGGCCAGAAGCGCGATGTCGATCCCGGCCACCGGCTTGGCGGTGGCCAGCGAGCGGGCGAAGACATGGATGCCGTCGGCGCCGCGGGTGGTGGTCAGGCCGAGGTCCGAAATCATCAGCCACTGAGTGGCCTTGCGCCAGGGCTTGACGTCGTCGGGCACGTCGAGCGGCTCGGCGACCACGGCATAAAGGCCGGGCCTGGGCTGGGGGATCAGCGTACGCACGGCGAGGCCGGTCACCGCCTCCTTGTTGCGCTCGCCCTTGACCGCCAGCCGGCCCTCCCAGACCAGTTCGCCGTCATTGGCCTTCAGGCCCTGGGCGCGCCACGAGGTCAACGACTGGTTGAGATTTTCCTCCTTGAACTGGGTGACGAGATTGCGGTCGTTGACCCGGTAGACCTTGATCCCGACGGTATCGAGATTGACCGTCAGCACCGGCACGCCGCCGGTATCGCCCCGGGCCAGAAGAAAGGACTGGCCCTTGAAAGCCACCGAGGGCGAGCGGTCGGGCACCTGGACGCGCTTGGTTTCCTCCTTCTTGAGGCTGAGACCTTCGGCGCCGGGCAGGCCCTCGCGCAGCGTCAGCTGATAGCTGGCGCCGTGGCTGAAGCCCGAGAGGCACAGCTCCTTGGCGCTGGCCTGCGCGGTCAGCCGCACCGCCGGTGTCAGACGGACGAAATCCTCGTAATGGAGATCGCGGCCGGTCTTGAGCGAATCGGAAAACTGCAGGCAGATGCGGGCCGGATATTCGTCGGCCGAGACCGAAACCGTCTTGAGGGTCAAACCCACGGTCAGCCGCAATTCGGCGATACGGTGCTCGGCCTCGGGCAGCGGCAGACGGGCCTCGACGGCATCGCCGAGGACGGCGCGCCAGGCGGCGAGGGCGTCGGCGGGCCGGTTCATCGGCCCGTCGAGCAGCTTGGCCAGCCAGAGGCCGTCGGCCACACGCTCCTTGCCCGGCTCGGCGCGGGTGTAGCCGAGCCAGCCGGCCTGGAGCGCGCGGGACAGGCTCGGCGGAGTCAGTTCGGCCTGGGCCTGGGCCAGCGCCATCCAGAGCGCGGCGCGATCGTCCCGGGCGGCAATGGCGCGCTCGAAGGCCTGAACCGCCTTGAGCATCTCCTTGGCCGCCAGCGCCTGGGAAGCGAGAGTGAGCGCCTCGTCGATCACCTTCTGGTCGGCGGCGGGCGGCGACTTGGCGCGGAGCGTCCCGGCGTAGCGCTGGGCGTCGGCATCGAGTCCCGGCAGATCCAGCCGCTGGGCGGAAGCCGTCGGCGCGGTTGCGCCCAGCATCAACCCGGCACAGAGGATCAGCCCCAGCAGGCGGAGAAGGGCGGCGGCGCGGACCATGGGGGACTCCCGTTGCGGTTCCCTGGCGAGACGCCGAGTGTAGGAGAATTTACCGTCCCGGGCCAGGGCCAAGGCAACCCGCCCCGACACCGGAGGCGGGCTGGCAGACTCGCCGCGCCCCTGAGAGGCGCCCGGCGGCGATGCGGGCGGTCAGTGCAGGCCGACGTCGAGCAGGACGACGACGAAGAGGGCGGCGAGATACTGC
>JBAXPR010000143.1:0-8092 GCA_037132135.1 Rhodospirillaceae bacterium | reverse complement strand
GAAGCCTTTCCCGCCTGAAGGCGGGGGTTTGGACCTGAAAAGGGGACTATCAACGCGCCCAACATGTTGCCACTCCCAACCAGCCTGCCGCTGTAATCTCTTGTCTCGTTAGCACCGTGATCAAACCAGCCTTTGAGCCGTCCAGCGTAATCGCTGGCTTCGAGCCGGCCCGCAAACTTTTCGATCCAGCCGACACATCGGCCGCTAAAATCCCGACATTCCTGTCTCGCCATGTCGGCGGGCGGAGCCGCCAGCCATAAACACCTGCCCATGGTGGCGGGCCGCGATCTCAGCCATGCAGCTCCGGCTCTACCAGCATGACCATGATGCGGTCACCCCGGACCGGGCCACCGAGCCCACGCCCCAATCTGACGATTCGTTTACATTGACAAAAATCGGACCAATATCCTACCATAGGATTATAGGCAGTTAGTTTCGACGAATCAATCGGGTGTTAGCATGGGCAGTTTCTTCTCCGGCCCGCGAGGTGGGTCAACACACGACACCGCCGACAGCAAGCGGCGCCTTGATGTCCGACGTCTGCACCGAGACGGATGTCTGGAACCGGGCTGGGCTGGAAACCGTCGCTGGAAAAATGCGTTGGGCGAGGCGGCGGCCGTCTCGTTGTATACCGAGGAACACGCTTGCGTTCTAAGCTACCGCTATCGACATGGCGATGGCCCCTGGGTGGACGTTGCTGAGCGTGTTCGCCTCTCCTGGTTTCCGTGTCATCTGGGTGGGCACAGACGGTATTTTCAGTGTCCGGGGTGTGATCGCCGTGTCGCTATCCTCTACGACAGCGGCGCGCGCTTTCGTTGCCGGTCATGCCTCGGGCTGACCTACGAGTCACAGCGGCAAAGAGAGACAACGCGGGCCCATTTCCGATGCATTGATCTGGCGACCCGGATACGGCGGAAGCTGGATGGGAAGCCCGGACTCTACCTGCCGCTGCCAGAGCGGCCGAAGGGCATGCACATGCGGACCTTCCTGCGTCTCTTCGAGCAGCTGGTCAACGCGATCCTTGCCACGCGGCCGGCGGCCGAGAAGAGGGGGGGGCAGCTAGAGAAAGGGATCAGGGGTTGGATGGGGCCGGGCTGAGGGGCTCGGGTAGGTCGCCGCCCTTATCTATCGCCAACCGATCCGGCTCTAATTGTCCGGCCCTGTCCGTGGTAATCCCGGGGCAGGTTTTCCGTATAATTTCCGTATGAGAACTTAATGGCCGCCCGAAAGCGGCCCTAAGCCCTTGAAAAGATTGGCGTCCCCTAGGGGATTCGAACCCCTGTTACCGCCGTGAGAGGGCGGTGTCCTAGGCCTCTAGACGAAGGGGACGGGGCCTTGACTGCCCCGATCTATACTGGAGCGCATGGCGGTGTGCAAGGGGTTTCAAGTCAGGGAACTCTAATCTTACTGAGTCACAAAGCCGCATGATATAGTGGGTGATCATATTATCCTAACGTGATGTGGTAGGAAAGGAGCTTCACGAATCGGCAGGGGGGCATTCGGTCGGCGTGATGCGGCAATATTGCGGCCGTTTGGGTAAGCGCGAGAATTCGGTCTCGCTGTCGATCGTAAATCATGGAGCCAGCCTTCCGGTGGCCTGTCGGCTGTACCTGCCGGAAGAGTGGGCGGCGGATGGGGAGCGGCGTCTCAAGGCGGGCTGCGTGACGAATATGGTAGACTTGCCCTTGGTCGGTCGCGCCGGCTCTCCAATAAGAAGGGTTCGTCGGCTTCGATCATGCCCGTGAACGAGTCGTCCTTTTTGTGACGCGCAGGCGAGACGAGGCAATCCGGTCACCCCGCCCCGGGGAAGCCGGCCGGCTGTGTAACGATCGCGCCGGTCAGGTTATGAGGTTGCGTTTGTTGACCCGCCGGGCCAGCGCCTCGCCGCCCGACTGCACCGCCTGCACCAGCACGATCAGCACCAGGACCACGGCGGCCATGACGTCGGGCAGGAAGCGCTGGTAGCCGTAGCGGATGCCGAGATCGCCGAGGCCGCCGCCCCCCACCGCTCCCACCATCGCCGAGTAGCCGATCAGGCTGACGGCAGCCAGAGTGAGGCCGAGGATGATCGCCGGCAGGGCTTCGGGCAGCAGCACCTTGCGGATGATCTGGAACGGAGTGGCTCCCATCGCCGCCGCCGCCTCGGTCAGGCCGCGGTCGACCTCGCGGATCGCCGCTTCGACCACCCGGGCGATAAACGGCGTCGCCGCGACGATCAGCGGCACGATGGCGGCGCGGGTGCCGATCGAGGTTCCCGCCACCAGCCGGGTGAAGGGAATGATGGCCACCACCAGGATGATGAACGGCGTCGACCGGGTGGCGTTGATCACCAGCCCGGCGATGCGGTTGAAGGCGAGGCATTGCAGCAGCTCGCCGCGTCCGCTGACCGCCAGCGCCAGCCCGAGCGGCACGCCCAAGAGGGTGGCGATGGTGCCCGAGACCCCGACCATGAACAGGGTCTCGCCGGTGGCGTCAACCAGTAGCGCGCAGACTTGGGGCGACATAACCCAGCACCTCGACATCGAGCCGGTTGGAGTGAAGGTACGCGATGGTGGCCTGGATGCCGGCGGGCGGGCCGGTGACTTCCGCCACCAGCACCCCGAACGAGGCGTCGTCGATGGCATCCAGGCGGCCGTGCAGCAAATTCATGTCGGTGCCGAAACGCCGGCTGAGCTGGCTGATCACCGGCTGGTCGGCCAGATCGCCCCGGAACACGATACGGATGACAATGCCGCCGCCCGGCACCGGATGGGAAATCAGGCGTTTCATCACCACCTCGGGCGGATCGCCGCCGGTGGCGGTGGTGACCAGGGCGCGGCCGGTCGGCGTGCGCGGGCGGACGAAGACGTCGAGCACGTCGCCGGTCTCGATGATCCGGCCATGCTCCATCACCGCGACCCGCCGGCAGATCTCGGTGACCACGGTCATCTCGTGGGTGATGAGGAGAATGGTCAGGCCCAGGCGCTTGTTGATGTCGGCGAGCAGGCGCAGGATCGAGCGGGTGGTCTCGGGGTCGAGCGCCGAAGTCGCCTCGTCGCACAGCAGCACCTTGGGGCCGGTGGCCAGGGCGCGGGCGATGCCGACGCGCTGCTTCTGGCCGCCGCTGAGTTCGGCCGGGTAGCGCCGGCGCTTGTCGGCGAGGCCGACGAGGTCGAGCAGGTCCCCGACCCGGCGCTTGATCTCGGCGGTTGGCGTGCCGATCAGCTCCAGCGGCAGCGCGACATTGCCGAACACCGTGCGCGACGACAACAGGTTGAAGTGCTGGAAGATCATGCCGATGCCGCGCCGGGCCGCCCGCAGCGGCTCGCCGGTAAGACCGGTGATGTCGGAGCCGCCCACCAGCACCCGCCCGGACTCGGGCCGCTCCAGCAGATTGACCACCCGGATCAGCGTGCTCTTGCCGGCACCGCTCGGGCCGATGATGCCAAACACCTCGCCGGCGCCGACCGTGAGATCGACGCCGTCCAGCGCCCGTACCGGCTGGGAGCCGGCGCGACCGCTGAACAGCTTGCTGACCTTTTGCAGCTCGATCATCGCCGCTCACCAGGTCGGCAGGATCGTGCCCTTGAAGCGCGTCTCGATGAACGCCTTCACCGGCTGGGAGCGGTAGATCTCGATATAGCGCTTGATCCGGGGATCGTTCTGGTTGTCGCGCCGGGTCGCCCAGACCAGCGCCCATTTCGAGGTCTCGTCCTCCAGCAGCAGCGCCGATTTTGGATCGAGCCCCGAAAGCACGGCGTAATTGAGGGTGACGGTGGCGGCGGCAACGTCGTCGAGCGAGCGCGGCAGTTGCGCCGCGTCCAGCTCGACGATCTTGAGTTTCTTCGGGTTGCCGGTGACATCGAGCACGGTTGCCGAGACGTCAACGCCCTCCTTCAGCGTGATCAGCCCGGCCTTTGCCAGGAGGAAGAGGCCGCGGGCGCCGTTGGAGGGGTCGTTGGGAATGGCCACCGTGGCGCCCTCGGGCAGTTCGGCGAGCTTGGCCACCGTCTTCGAATAGATGCCCATCGGCACCACGATGCTGCTCGGGCCGGCGACGATGTCGTAGCCACGCTTGGCGATCTGGTTCTGCAGGAACGGCAGGTGCTGGAAGTTGTTGGCGTCGAGATCGCCCTGAGCCAGGGCGGCATCGGGCGTGTTGTAGTCGCTGAACTCGACGATCTTGATCTCCAGCCCTTCCTTGGCGGCGATGCCGGCGGCGAAGGTGAGAATCTCGCCGTAGGGACCGGCGGAGACGCCGACCTTCAGCGGCTCGGCGGCCTGGGCAGTGGCGGCGAAAACACCCGCCAGAACCAGAGTGATAAGGCGCTTCATCGGATCGTTCTCCATGGCTTGAAAAGGGTCAGGCCCACACGCCCTGGCGGCGGTCTTCGACCCGCCTGGCCTTGTGGGTGGCGCGCGGCAGGGTGTCGGGCGGCAGCACCCGCACCTCGGCGTGCACGCCGGTGATGGCTTTGACATGCTTGGCGAAGTGGGCGGCCAGTTCATCCAGCGCGCCGTTGAAGCCGTGGACGTGCTCGACCTCGATGGTCAGGCGGTCGAGGTGATTGACCCGCTCGACCACCAGCTTGTATTCGCCGGTCAACGCCGCCTCCTTGCGCGCCACCGCCTCGACGTCGCTGGGAAAGAGGTTGACGCCCTTGATGATCAGCATGTCGTCGAGCCGGCCGTGAATACCCTTGAGCCGCAACGAGGTGCGGCCGCAGCGGCAGGGCTCGGTGTTGACGGAAACGATGTCGCCGGTGCGGAAGCGGATCATCGGCCGCGCCGCCTTTTGCAGCGTCGTCAGCACCATCTCGCCGCGCTCGCCCTCGGGCACCGGTTCGCCGCTCTCGGGGTCGAGCACCTCGACATGGATGTGATCCTCGGCCCAGTGCAGACCGTCCTTCTCCTCGCACATGCCGGCGCAGGAGCCGAAGATGTCCGAAAGGCCGTAATAGTCGTAGACCCCGGCGCCCCACAGCGCCTCGATGCGGGCGCGGGTCTCGGGAATCGAGCCGCCGGGCTCGCCGGCCACGAAGATGCGGCGCACCGCGAGATCGCGCTTGGGGTCGATGCCCTCCTTGACCGCGGTTTCGCCGAGATACCAGGCGTAAGAGGGCGTGGTCCAGATCGCGGTGGCCTGAAACTGCTTCAGGATGGCCAGCAGCCGCTCCGAGGGCAGTGTGCCGGCGTGGATGCTGAGCGCGCCCAGCTTCTGCGCCCCCAGCACGCAGGGGCCACCGACGAACAGCGAGAAATTCAGCGAATGGGCGTAGCGGTCGGTCGGACGCAGGCCGCTCGACCAGAACTGCCGGGCCTCGTAATCGATCCAGTCGTCGAAGTCGCGGGCGGTGAAGGGCGAGGCGGTGGGCACGCCGGTCGAGCCGCTGGAGGCCGAGATATAGACGATCTCCTCCTCCGGCACCGCCACCAAGTCCCCGAACGGCGGCACCGCCAACTGCCGGTCGCGCAGCACACTCTTGTCGATGACGGGGAAGCGGCGGAGATCCTCGAGGCTCCTGAGATGATCCGGCCGCAGCCCGGCGGCGTCGAACGAGGCCCGGTAATAGGGCGAGCCCTGGTAGGCATGGCGAAGATGGGCCTGCAACAGCTCCAGCGTCTGCCGCCGCCACTCAGCGCGCGACTGGGTTTCCAGCCCCGGCGCCCAATAGTCGGCCGCAAAGGACCGCTCCTTCCGTACTGCCACAGCCATACCCTGCCCCTCCCCCTGGTCCGGAAATCAGTGCCGATGCCGCGTGTCGTGCGCGGCCGGCACCCGCCGGGCGGCGCGCTCGGCGGCGCAAACCATGAAACCGCCGCGCTCGGCGGCGACGATGCCGGCGGAGCGGCCGTGACTCTCGATGGCAAACGCATCAGGTGCAGACATGGGGCCCCTTTCGGCGCGGCCGCGGCCGGCGCCCGATCGGCTGGTGGGAAATCGAACCCAGGGCTGGCTGGGCCGGCGGCTACCGGCAACACGCCATGATGGAGGAGGGGAGCAAACACGCACCCGCAACCATCGATGGATCGGCCTTTCGGCACGAAAGAGCGGACATTCCGGGTTTCCTCGCTCCGGTCTGCAATCGTCCCTGGTTATCGCAGAGCCACGGCGGGCCGTCAACATAAATCTACTAGATATGTGGTATCTTGTCTTGACATTATACATTGATGTATCGTTATTTCCTGACGCGGGCGCGGCGCCCACCCATCCCAGGAGCCCCCATGGCCACCGACGCCTTCGGCATCGAAACCCTCAGCCTGCACGCCGGCCAGCAGCCCGATCCGGTGACCGGGGCGCGGGCGGTGCCGATCTACCAGACCACCTCCTATGTATTCCGCGACGCCGACCACGCGGCCTCTCTCTTCAATCTGGAGCGGCCGGGCCACATCTATTCCCGCATCTCGAACCCGACGGTGGCGGTGCTGGAGGAGCGGCTGGCCCAGCTCGAAGGCGGCGTCGGCGCGGTGGCGACATCCAGCGGCCAGGCGGCGCTGCATCTGGCGATCGCCACCCTGATGGGGGCGGGCGGCCATATCGTCGCCTCGGCCTCGATCTATGGCGGCTCGGTCAACCTGCTCGCCCACACCCTGCCCCGCTTTGGCATCACCACGAGCTTCGTGCCGCCGCGCGATCTCGCCGGGCTCAAGGCGGCGATCCGGCCCGAGACCCGGCTGGTGTTCGGCGAGACCATCGGCAATCCCGGCCTCGAAGTGCTCGATATCCCGGCGCTGGCCGCCATCGCCCATGAGGCGGGCATTCCGCTGCTGATCGACAACACCTTCGCCTCGCCGGTGCTGTGCCGGCCGCTGGAGCTGGGTGCCGATCTGGTGATGCATTCGACCACCAAATGGATCGGCGGCCACGGCGTGGCCATCGGCGGCGTGATCGTCGATGGCGGCGGCTTCGACTGGGCGGCCTCGGACAAGTTCCCGACGCTCAGCCAGCCCTACGCCGGCTATCACGGCCTGATCTTCGCGGAAGAGTTCGGCCCCGCCGCTTTCATTAGCCGCGCCCGCGCCGAGGGATTGCGCGATTTCGGCGCCTGCCTCAGTCCGACCAACGCCTTCCACCTGCTCCAGGGCATCGAAACCCTGCCCCTGCGCATCGAACGCCATGTGGCCAACACCGCGCGGGTGCTGGAGTTCCTCTCCGGCAATCCCGCCGTGGCCTGGGCGCTGCACCCGACCCTGCCCGGCCATCCCGACCACGCCCTGGCGGCGCGACTGCTGCCCAGGGGCGCCGGCTCGATCGTCAGCTTCGGCATTCGCGGCGGCCGCGCGGCGGGACGGAAATTCATCGAGGCGCTGCGCCTCGCCTCCAACCTCGCCAATGTCGGCGATGCCAAGACCCTGGTGATTCATCCCGCCTCGACCACCCATCAGCAGATGAGTGCCGGGCAACTGGCGGCAGCCGGAGTCGGCGAGGACATGGTGCGCCTCTCGGTCGGGCTGGAGAGCGCCGCCGACATCGTCGCCGATCTGGACCGGGCGCTCCGCGCCTCCCAGAAGACCTGAAAGGCGCCCCCGATCATGCATCTCGACCTTCCCACCCCCTTCGGCACGATCTGGGCCGCCACCGGCGGCAAGCCCTTCGACCCCGCCCTGCCCACCCTGGTCTTCCTCCACGGCGCCGGCATGGATCACACGGTGTGGACCCAGCAAAGCCGCTGGTTCGCCCACCACGGCCGTTCGGTGCTCGCCCTCGACCTGCCCGGCCACGGCCGCTCGGGGGGAACGGCGCCGAGCAGCGTCGCCGGCTTCGCCGAGGTGGTGATCGCCGCCCTCGACGCCGCCGGGGTTGCCAAGGCGGCACTGGTCGGCCATTCGCTCGGCTCGCTGATCGCCCTGGAAACCGCCGCCCGCTACGCCGGCCGGGTGCGGGCGCTCGGACTGATCGGCGCCGCCGCCACTATTCCGGTCAACGCGGCCCTGCTCGAGGCGGCGAAAAGCGCGGTGCCCGAGGCGATCGCGATGATTCTCGCCTGGGGTTTCGGCCCGCGCGCCACCTTCGGCGCCTCGCCGACGCCCGGCCTGTCGCTGACCGGGCTCGGCCGGCAGGTGCTGGCCCGCTCCGCCCCCGGCGTCCTCCACGCCGACCTCACCGCCTGCA
>JBAXPR010000142.1:0-8114 GCA_037132135.1 Rhodospirillaceae bacterium | reverse complement strand
GCGATCACTCCACAGATTGGTCCGCCACCGAACGCGGGGGGCTGAGCAAATACCCAAAGCCGGCAAGGCGCATGTTGTCGTTGAAGGTCTGGAAGATCAGACTTTTCTTGATACCGACATAGAGCACGCCGATCGTCGCCCCGGCCCGATCCTTGATCGGATCGTAGGCGGCGTAATAATCCTCGCCCAAGATCTGGACCATGCCGCGATAGGAGGCGCCCCGGCCCAGCACGGCGTCGTAAGCCGGACCCTGGGCCAGCCGGGTGCCCACCGCCCGCGAGCCGTCCGGCTTCAGCACGTTGGTGGCAACGCGGGTGTCGCCCTGGAAGATGGTGGCGGTGCCGCCGGTTAACTTCTTGATGGTGTCGACCAGGGCGTAGTTTTCATTAAGAGTGGTATTCCCGGCTCGCAGCTTTCCATCGAAAAGAGAGAACTCCGCCCCCTTCTCCTGCAGGGCAGCCCACGCAATCTCCATACACAGCTTTTGGCGGTCAATGGCTTGGCGTTCCAAATCCTGGGAAAGAATCTGCCCGATCACGATCAGGACACCGACGCTGAGCAGGAGCATAGAAATGAAATTGACCAGCGCCATTCGCTGACTGATGGAAAACCTTGCCAACGACACCGACATCTTCGTCTCCCCTTCCGGCCGCTTCGCGGTTTCCGATTGTCCGGCCCGGACCGGCGATGATCTTGGCTTCCCCATGATGGGGCAATCCGGCAAGATGCCATCGTGACCATCGAATAGCGCGCGGATTGAGAATTATCAACAGACGGCCCGAACCCGGCGCTAGCGGCGCGCGCCTTCGGCCCGCGGCGTAATGCCGCAGGGAGTCCCGGTCACCACCGCCGGTTCGCCCGGCCGGGGCTCAGGCCAGCCGATAGTCCCGGGCCAGGGCGGCATAGTGGCTGGCCGATTCGGGGAAGAAGGCGACCTCCTCGGGCGTGAGGTCGCGCAGATAGCGGGCCGGACTACCGGCCCAGAGCTGGCCGCTTTTCACCCGTTTTCCCGGCGTCACCAGGGCGCCCGCTGCGACCATCGCGCCGCTTTCGATGCAGGCGCCATCCATCACGCAGGCCTTCATGCCGACGAAGCAGCCGCTTTCCAGGGTGCAGGCATGGAGAATCGCCATATGCCCGACCGTGATATCGTCGCCGATATAGGTGCCCTGGCCGCGGCTGGCGACATGGATGATCGTGCCATCCTGGATGTTGGTGCGCTTGCCGATCCGGATGACGTTGACGTCGCCGCGCAACACGCAGCCGAACCAGATGCCGGTGTCCTCGCCGATCACGGTATCGCCGGTAACCACCGCCGTGGGAGCGATGAAGGCGGTCTCGTGGAGGGTGGGCAGAATGCCCTTGTAGGGCAGAATGACGCCGCTCATGGCTTTCGCGCCTCCGTCACGGGAAAAGGGCGACCTGCTCAAGACCCATGGTCTCGGGCAGGCCCAACATGACATTCATGTTCTGGACCGCCTGTCCCGAGGCGCCCTTGACCAGATTGTCGAGCACCGAGATCACGATGGCATGGCCGGGCCGGTGATCGGCAAAGACGCCGATATGGAGCCGGTTGGAGCCGCGGACATGCCGGGTCTGGGGCGCGACGCCGGCCGGCACCACCGAAAGGAACGGCTCGTCCCGATACGCGGCGGTCAAGGTGTCGCGCAGGCCGTCCACGGTCGCGCCGTTGATCAGGCGGACATAGGTGGTGATCAACTCGCCCCGGTTCATCGGGATGAGGTGCGGCGTGAAGGACAGCGATACCGGGCCGCCGGCGGCCAGCGCCAGTTCCTGCTCCATCTCGGGCATGTGGCGGTGACGGCCGACGCCATAGGCGGCCATGCCCTCGCTGATCTCGCAGAAGAGATTGGCCTGCTTGGCGTCGCGTCCGGCGCCCGACACCCCCGACTTGGCGTCGATGATCAGGCTGCCCGGATCGATCTGCCCGGCCTTCAGCAGCGGAATCAGCGGCAACATCGAGGCGGTGGGATAGCAGCCGGGGTTGGCCACCAGCCGCGCGGCGCGAATCGCCGGCCGCGCGTGTTCGGTCAGGCCGTAAACCGCCGTCCGCTGCAACGCGACCGCCCGGTGCGGTCCGCCATACCACTCGGCGTAAACGGCGGGGTCGCTGAGCCGGAAATCGGCCGACAGATCCACCACCCGCACGGCCGCCGGCAACCCGGCGATCACCTCCTGCGTGGTGCCGTGCGGCAGGGCGCAGAACACGAAGTCGATCTCCGACCAGTCGACGGCCGCGATCTTGACCGTGTCGGGCAGCTTGAACGGCGCCAGCTGGGGAAAAATCTCGGCCATCGGCTTGCCGGCCTGCCGCTCGGCGGTCAGCGCCCGGATCTCGGCGGCGGGGTGGCAAAGCAACAGGCGCAGCAGTTCTGTACCTGTGTAGCCGGAGGCGCCGAGTATGGCGATGCGGATGGTCGGGATGGGCATGGCAGACTCACGAAGACGCGGAGGAATGAAGGGGATTCAACGAAAAGTCAGTCCTGGTCGGGCCAGAAACTGGCGGCGATCATCTGCTCGAACGACCAGGGGCAGAGGACGGGAAAGGTCTCACGGGCAAGGCCGGTTTCGCGTTCGGCGTCGACCAGGGCCAGCCGGTGGGCATCCCGAATCGCCTCCGGCAGCCGCGCCTTCAGGCTAGGGCTGTCGTCCAGGTAATCGGCGAGGCGGTAGCGCTGCTCCTCGACGCCGAGGCGCCAGCGGTTGCCGCGCAGAGCAGGCTGAAAGCGCCATTTCAGCAGGTGAAGGATCAGCACGACCAACCGGTTGACCAACTCGCGCTTTTCAGCCCGGCCCATGCTCTCGATCTCCTCGGCGAGGTGGTCGATGTCGACAGCGTCAAGCCGGCCAGCCCGCAGCAAGGCCGCCTGCTCATGGCTCCAGGCATAAAAATCGGCTTCGTATCCGGTGGCCATGGCGGCGCGTCCGATGCATCCCAAGTATCCGCCCAAACTAGCAGAGCCCGCGGATGGGAGCCAGGAGAGAACCGCGGCCGGCCGGCGGCCGCGGTCTTTCCGGTCGTAAACTCAGCGCTTCGAGAACTGGAAGCTGCGGCGGGCCTTGGCCCGGCCGTACTTCTTGCGTTCGACGACGCGGCTGTCGCGGGTCAGGAAGCCGGCGGCCTTGAGGGGCGCGCGCAGCGGCGGCTCGAAGTAGGTCAGGGCCTTGGAGATGCCATGACGAACGGCACCGGCCTGGCCCGAAAGGCCGCCGCCGACGACGGTGGCCACCACATCATACTGGCCGACCCGCTCGACGATACCGAAGGGCTGGCTGACGATCATCCGCAGCACCGGACGGGCGAAATAGACCGCGCCGTCCCGGCCATTGATGGTCACGGTGCCTTTGCCGGGCTTGATCCAGACGCGGGCGACCGCGTCCTTGCGCTTGCCGGTGGCGTAGGCCCGGCCCTGAGCGTCGATCTTGGGCTCGGGAAGCTCGGACTTGGGGGCGACAGCGCCAGAGGTCGGGGCTGCGGGAGCACCGAGATCCTTGAGGCTGGACAGGGTAAGGGTTGCGCCGGCCATGGGCTTTACGCGCTCCTCTTGTTCTTGGGATTGCGCGACGCGACGTCGAGCACTTGCGGTTGCTGGGCTTCATGGGGATGAGCGGCCCCGGCATAGACCCGGAGGTTGCTCATCTGCGCCCGGCCGAGCGGACCGCGCGGCACCATGCGTTCGACCGCCTTGATCAGCACCCGCTCGGGGTAGCGGCCGTCGAGAATCTGGCCCTTGGACCGACCCTTGATGCCGCCCGGATAACCGGTGTGCCAATAGAACATGTCGTCCTTGCGCTTGTTTCCGGTCAGGCGCACCTTTTCGGCATTGATCACGATGATGTTATCGCCGCAATCAAGATAAGGCGTGTAGGTCGCTTTGTGCTTGCCCCGCAGGATGACGGCCAGAATGCTGGCCAGCCGCCCCAGGACCAGGCCGTCGGCATCGACAAGAAGCCACTTCTTCTCGATCTCCGACGGTTTGAGGTTGAAGGTTTTCATCGTTGCTCTCGACGGTCTGTTGCTCTCGACGGTCTGTCGCGTTCGGGTCTGAAGCCCCCGACGGCATCGGGACGCCCTGCGGCGCCCCCGTTCAGGGCCGGGGTTGTACGGCCCGGGGCCGCCCCCTGTCAACGGGAAACTGACTGTTCCGACAAAGTCTTGCGGTACGGTATTGAAATACCTTACCGGAAACGCCTTTGTTATCAAATACTTTTTTTGAGCCGCCGCGCGCCGCCCCCGCCTTCGCAATCCCACAAAAAAATGGTGCGAAGCCGCATTTTTTTTGTATACAAATTCGAGTTTATCCGGTTATCTTCCTAGAAGCCATGAAGCGGATGAGCCAACTGGTTCATTACAATGAGCTTTAGGGAATTGACTGGCTTTGGGGAGATAGGATAAATGACGCGAGAGAACCGCTCTTACCGCGGCTGCCTGCGCCTGATCCTCATGCTCACGGCTTTCTCCACCCCCTGGTTGTTGGGGGGATGCGCCGGAACCCCCTCCCCCCAGGCCGTCACCAGCGGTACCGGCGCCGCGGCCAGTGTCGAATCCTCGATTCGCGAAGCTTCGGCGCGATTCAACATGCCGGTGACCTGGATCAATGCGGTGATTCACCAGGAGAGCGGCGGCCGCGCCCATGTCAGCAGCCCCAAGGGCGCCATGGGCCTGATGCAGCTGATGCCCGCGACCTGGAATTATCTCCGTGCCGCCCACAAGCTGGGCAACGACCCCTACAATCCCCACGACAACATCATCGCCGGCACCGCGTATCTCCGCGAGATGTATGACCTTTACGGCTCGCCCGGCTTCCTGGCCGCCTACAATGCCGGCCCGGGCCGCTATGAGAGCTGTGTCCGCCGGCACCGGCCGCTGCCGCTGGAAACCCAGCGTTATGTCGCGGCGATCGCGCCCAAGATCGATGGCTCGCTGCCCGACGGCCCGTTGCCGACCCGGCCGATGGCGGTGGCGGGCGTGCCGCCGGCGCTGCTCGAAGTCGCCAGCCTGCCGGTCGAACCGCCGGTGGTGCCGACGCCGCGGCCGGTTCCCGCCGCCCGCAGCACGGTTCAGGAGGTCTTCGTCGACGTCGCCCCGGCGCCCCGGCCGTCCCGCTCGCCGGTGGCTGCGGCCCGTGCAACGCCGCGGCCGGTCGAAAACCAGACCGACCACCGCGTCCAGGCCGACCATCGCGTGCCGCAGCACCGTCCGGCCCTGCCGCCGGGCTGGTACGTCCCCGTGACCTACGCCAACCGCTGACGCGGATCGCGACACCGCCCCCGGCGTGACATTACCCTGATCTAAACCACTACCAGCTGAAGCTGGTAGGTTTGTGTCTAGGCTGGAAGCCGGGAAGTTACTCTAAAGAGCAATAGCCTTTTTATCTGTTGGTATGAGGAGAGAAGATTGACGCCCAGCTGCCCCTGTCTCAGCGCTACAGGCGATAGGCGAGCCCCGCCTGTAGCGCTGAGACAGGGCGGTGTCAAGAGCGAGGGCTGAAGCCTTTCCCGCCTGAAGGCGGGGGTTTGGACCTGAAAAGAGGACTATCAAGCCTTTGGCGCCGATTTCGATCCTCTTATGATCGGAACCGGCGCCAAAACCGCGTCGACGCCGGTTTCAGCACTGGACGGCCGCGGCGGCGCAGGGGTAGGGTCGCCGCCCCTTCGCACCAATCGGATGACATCGACATGACCACCGCCTTGCGCTCCTCGGGCCGGACCCGCGATACCCTCCGCGCCATCAGCCTCGAGCCGGGCTTTTCCAGGTACGCCGAAGGCTCGTGTCTGGTCCGCTTTGGCGAAACCCACGTTCTGTGCACCGCCAGCGTCGACGAGCGGGTGCCCCCCTTCCTGCGCAACACCGGGCTCGGCTGGGTCACCGCCGAATACGGCATGCTGCCGCGCTCGACCCACAGCCGCACCGACCGCGAGGCGGCCCGGGGCAAGCAGTCGGGCCGGACCCAGGAGATTCAGCGCCTGATCGGCCGGGCGCTGCGCGCCGTGGTCGACCGTAAGGCGCTCGGCGAAATCCAGATCAAGATCGACTGCGATGTCCTCCAGGCCGATGGCGGCACCCGCACCGCCGCGATCACCGGCGGTTACGTCGCTCTCTATCAGGCCTTCAAGCACCTGATGCGGATCAAGGCCATTCAGACCCTGCCGCTGATCGACTCGGTGGCTGCCGTTTCCTGCGGCATCGTCAATGGCGAGACCGTGCTCGACCTCGACTACAGCGAGGATGTCGCCGCCCAGGCCGACGCCAATTTCGTTCTGACCGGCAGCGGCGGTATCGTCGAGATCCAGGGCACCGCCGAAGAACGCCCGTTCAGCGAGACTCAGTTTCTTGAGCTACTGGCCTTGGCCCGCAAAGGAATTTCCGATCTTACCGCATTGCAAAAACAGGCCCTCGGATCATGACATCAAGCTTAAGCGCCGTTCATCATTGCTGCAGTGCGGGAGCGGCCATGCCGATTGCGCACACAAATATTTTGGATTGGTGTTGAAATTGCCGCACTCTTGAATTAACGTCCATGGTTGTTCTTGGGAGGATGACCATGGCAATGTTACGAAACGCGCTGTTCAGCATCATCCGTCAGGAGGAACGCCAGCTGGAGGATCAGATCGAGGCCGAGCAGAAGCGCCCGGCACCGGATCTGGCCAGACTGTCGGCCTTGCGTCAGGAAGCCAAAAGCCTGCGGCGGGAGCTGGAAATTTACGCCGACCGGTAACCACCGCCGGTCGGAGTGCGGGACGGTCGCTGCGATGGCGTCCCCCGCAGCGGTGGGGAGTCCCGGGGCCTGCTGGCGCCGGAGGCGCTGTCACGCCGCAATCGGCCTGCAGGTTGTCCGGAATTATGGATGCTCTGGGATTTGACAAGCCACGGGCGGCGACCCGGGTCGTCGTCGCGATGTCGGGTGGAGTCGATTCGTCGGTAACGGCGGCGTTGCTGGCTGACCAGGGCTATGATGTCGTCGGCATCACGCTCCAGCTCTACGATCACGGGGTGGCGATCGGACGCAAGGGCGCCTGCTGCGCCGGTCAGGACATTTACGACGCCCAGCGGGTCGCCGAGCGTCTGGGCATTCCCCATTATGTGCTGGACTTCGAGTCGCGCTTCACCGAGGCGGTGATCGATGATTTCGTCGCCGGTTACCTGCGGGGCGAGACACCGATCCCCTGCGTCCGCTGTAACCAGCGCATCAAGTTCCGCGATCTCCTGGCCACCGCCCGCGACCTCGGCGCCGATGCGATGGCCACCGGCCATTATGTCCGCCGCCTGGAGGGCGCCGCCGGCCCCGAGCTGCACCGGGGCGCCGAAGCCGGCCGCGACCAGAGCTATTTCCTCTTCGCGACCACCCGCGAACAGCTGGCCTTCCTGCGCTTTCCTCTCGGCGGCCTCGACAAGAGCGCGACCCGGGCGCTGGCCCGCCGCTTCGGCCTCGAGGTCGCGGCCAAGCCCGACAGCCAGGATATCTGCTTCGTGCCCGACGGCTCCTATGCCGCGCTGGTCACCGGCCGCCGGCCCGAGGCGACGGCGCCGGGCGAGATCGTCGACGTCGACGGCCGGGTGCTGGGCCGGCACAATGGCATCGTCCATTACACCGTCGGCCAGCGCAAGGGCCTCGGGCTCAGCGCCCGCGGCGGCGAGAGCAACGAGCCGCTGTTCGTGGTCGGCCTCGATGCCCCGCGCCGCCGGGTGGTGGTCGGCCCCCGGCCGGCGCTGGCCCGGACGCGCATCCGCATCACCGACCTCAACTGGCTCGACGATGCCCCGCCGCCGCCCCAAGGGCTGGCGGTGACGGTCAAGCTGCGCTCGGCCCAGCCGGCGGTGGCGGCGCGGCTTCACGCCCTCGGCGGCCCCGGCGAGGCCGAGGTGACCCTGGCCGCGCCCCAGTACGGCGTCGCCCCCGGTCAGGCCTGCGTCGCCTACCGCGACGACCGTTTGCTCGGCGGCGGCTGGATCGCCGAGACTTCAGCTTGACAAACGGCCCAGGGTTTCCTAGAATCCGCCCCCTGACTTTGCGGCGGAGTAGCTCAGCTGGTCAGAGCAGAGGAATCATAATCCTTGTGTCGGGGGTTCAAATCCCTCCTCCGCTACCAAT
>JBAXPR010000141.1:0-8132 GCA_037132135.1 Rhodospirillaceae bacterium | reverse complement strand
ACTGGATACATCCCACATGTAGTGGGTGTATGTCTTAACCGGATAGGCATGGAACAAACCGATGAATGGGCCATCCAACGCCGCTATATGACGCTGGAAACCATCATGCCGTTGAGCGACAATCCTGATGCGCTGTCGGCCATCGCCGCTGCGTGACACCCGGCAACCAACGCCGGCGGTGACCCAGGCGGTCGCCCGCTCTTACACCACGTCCTGGGACGCGATCAACGAGGACGACAGCGCCTTTCTCATCATCAGGATGTTCATCTGACTGTCGTCGATAATGACAATGACCGTCATGGTCGGCCCCGGTAAGACGTCTCACCATCCTGGTGCGCCGTCGTGGCTGCTGTGTATCCAGTCTGGAGGATAGAGCGGGTGCCGGGCCTTCGCCAGTCCTTTTCCCGGCCCAACCGGCAAACGGCGAAATGCTTTCCCCTGAAACGAAATGAAATCGATGGCGTGGAGGCCGGCCCTGAATTCACCGCATCCTGGCCACACCGGCATTGACAGGGTGTCGGCGCTGTTGCATCTCAACACTTGTGGGCTGTTGGCAGGACGCTCGCTCTTCTCTGCCCGCTTCGGACTGAAAGTGGAATGCCGCGCGTGGATAATCAGACCGTCAGCGGGTTCGGCGCCGACCGGCCGGGTGTGGTACTGTATTCGAGCGCTGGACGGTTGCGCTCTCTGCCCGCGGTGGCGGTTCGCGGGATCACGCGGGCGACCGTGGCGGCGGCGGTGCCCTTCTCGCCACCGGCCTACGAGGGGCTTGTCGAGGCCGACGGTCTGATCACACCCCAGTTCGACCTCGGTCAGGCCCTGGGCGGCGATGCCCGTGGCGGCGGCTATGCCATGCTGGTCGACACCAGCGCGGGACCGCTGCGGCTGCGCGTCGACAGCGTCTCCTTCGCCGAGGCCGCCACGGTTCCCGCCGTCGCCGAGGCCCCGGCGTCCGGTCTGGCCGAGATCGAGACCCTGACCGCCGGCCTCGCCCCGGCCGAACCGCACGCCGAGCCCCCCTGCGCCATCGCCGAGAGCGGCGACGGGGACCCGCCGATCGACGCGCTGATCGTCAGGAGCGGCGGCCTGACCCTGGCCCTGGCCGCCCGCAACATCGAACGGATCGACCGCCACCAGGGCAGCCGCCCGACCCGCCGCGGGGACGGCGGCGAACGCATCGTTACCCTCGACGGCGACATCCTGCCCGGCTGGTCGCTGGCGGCCTGGCTGAGCGGGGCGGCGAACCCGGCGCTGGACGAGGACGCCTGGGCGGTGGTGGTCCGGATCGGGGGCCGCCGCAGCGTGCTGACCGTGGCCGGGGTCGACGGGCTGGTCTCGGCGTCCGCGGCCCGGGTCCGCCGCCTCCGTCATGGCCGGACCCGGGCGGTCTGGCTGCTGGATGCCGGTCGCGGCCTGATCGAAGTCATCGACCCCGCCGACGTCACCAGCGGCCGGCCCCGCCCGGACTGCGGCGCCGAGGACGAGACCGCGGACGACCCGCCACTGGCGCCGCCCGAGCGACGCGCCGCCGAGCGGGGCCGGCTCGCCCTCGGGCTCGGGCCGTTCCGCTGTGTTTTTTCCGGCGCGGTGATCGCCGAAATCCTGGGCGGCGACCATCCGGGACGGCTTTCGGCGCGGCGCGGCCGGGCCGGCTGGCCGCTGCTGGATCCCGCCTTCCTGCTGGGCCTGCCCGGCAGCGGCGCCGACAGCGGGCGGACGATGGTGCTGCGGCGGCCGGGCCGGCGCCCGCTGGCCCTGCGCGCGCCGGACCTCGGCCCCTCGGCGTTTCTGCCCGAGTGGCAGCCGCTGCCGCTGCTGCCCTGGCCGGCGCACAGCCTGTTTCGATCCGTGCGCATCGCCTGCGGCGCCTGCGATTTCCTGGTGCGGGACGACGCCTTCGACCGGCCGCGCGACCCGGTGATCGCCGGACTCCTCCGGGCCGCCCGAACCGACTGGCTCGACGGCTGCTGAAAATTGACTGCTTGCGGGAAGGTCTCGATGCTCAAGAACCTCAAAATCGGCGTGAAACTGTTCATCCTGGTGGCGCTGCTGGGGGCGTTGCTGGTGCTGGTCGGGCTGATCGGCCTTCGCGGCATGCAGGCTGGCGACGCCGCGCTCGACACCGTCTATAATGACCGGGTGGTGCCGCTGCGCGACCTCAAGGTGATCGCCGACATGTATGCGGTCAACATCGTCGACACCGTGCACAAGGCCCGCAACGGCAGCCTGTCCAATGCCGCCGCGATCAAGAACATCGACACCGCCGGTGCCACCATCAAGAAAAAGTGGCACGACTACCTCGCGACCTTCCTGGTCGACGAGGAAAAGCTCCTGGTCAGTCAGATCACGCCACTGATGGAGATCGCAGACCGCGACACCGCCCGGGTGCGGGTGATCCTCGAAACCGGCACTGCCGCCCAACTCGCCGAGTTCGCGACCAAATCGCTCTATCCCGCGATCGACCCGGTATCCGACCGCTTCTCGGCCCTGATCGAGGTCCAGCTCCGGGTGGCCAAGCAGGCCTACGACGAGAATCAGGCGCTCTACGCCCTGTCGCGCCAGCGGATGATCGCGCTGATCCTCGGGGCGCTGGTCGCCGGCCTCGGCATCGGCATCGCGATCATCCGCTCGATCACCCAACCCCTGACCTACGTCTGCGGCCTGATCGAGCGCATGGCCAGGGGCGAGCTGAATATCGAGGTCCGCGACGACGGCAGCCGCGACGAAACCGGCCAGATGGTGCGGGCAACCGCCGAGATCGCGCGCACCCTCAAGGCGGTGGCCAAGGATCTGCGCGACATGATCGAAGCCGCCCGGGTCGGCGCGCTCTCGGTGCGGGCCGAATCGACCCAGCATCAGGGCGAGTTCGCGCAGCTGGTCCAGGGGGTCAACGACCTTCTCGAAGTGCTGACCGCACCGCTGTTCGAGGTCGCCGGCGTGATGGCCAGGCTGGCCTCGGGCGATGTCCGCGGTCGCATGACCGGAGCCTATGAAGGGGATCTCCGCGCCCTCAAGGGCAACGTCAACCGCAGCCTCGACGCCCTGGTGACGCTGCTCGACGAAATCTCGGGCTTCGCCACCGCGATGGCCGGCGGCGATCTCACGGGTTCGATCACCGGCTCCTATCAGGGCGATTTCGCCGCGATCAAGGTCAACCTCAACAAGGCGGTGGCACAGTTGCGCGCCGTGCTGCAATCGGTCGGCCGCTCGACCCAGGATGTGGCCAATTCCGCCAACGAGACCACCGCCGCCGCGGTCGATGTCTCGCGTCAGGCCGCCAGCCAGATGACGACGCTGGCCGATGTCTCCAGCGCCATCGAGCAGACGGTGGCCGCGATCGCCGAAATCGCCCGCAGCGCCGACCGTGGCAGTGTGCTCGGCCGCAGCGCCGCCGCCACCGCCGAGGACGGCCGCGCGAAACTGACCCGCCTCACCGATGCCGTGGACAGCATCGCGGCCAAAAACACCCGGATCAGCCAGATCAGCGATCTCATTGCCGCGATCGCCGACAAGACCTATGTCCTGGCCCTCAACGCCGGCCTCGAGGCGGTGCGGGCCGGCGACCACGGCCGCGGCTTCGGCCTGATCGCCCACAAGATCACCACCCTGGCCGAAGAGGTCGCGGTGGCCACCCGCGACATCCGCATTCTGGTCGACGAGACCACCGAAAGCGTCAAGTCCGGGGTCGCCGCGGCCGGCGAGGCCCGGACCTCGATCGACCACATCGTCGGCACCTCGCGGGAAAGCGGCGAGACGGTCCAGGCGATCGCCGCCGCCATCGACGAACAGAACGCCATGGCCCAGGTGCTGAAGGAACGGGTGATGCATCTGCACATGGTCGGGCAGACCACAGCCGGCGCCGCCGAGGAGATCTCGGCGACCATGGCCTCGCTTACCAGCATGGCCCGGGACCTCAAGACTGAAACCGACCGCATCCGCACCGCCTGAGAGCGACCGCCATGAAAACCCCGTTGCGGGATACCCTCGGCAAGCTTCTACTGCCGCTGCTGATCTCGGTCGGCATCTTCACCTTCTTCTATGTCGGCGGCGACACCTATCAGACCTTCGGTCTCGCGGCGGTGGACAGCACGCGCAAGGCCCTGAAATATGTGCTGGGGGTCGCCGCCTTCCTGTCGCTGGCCATCCTGGTGCAGCGGATCATCCGCTATGTCATCTTCGACGGCATCATCGCCTCGGCCACCGGCGCCCCGGTGCCCAAGCTGCTGAGCCAGATCTCGGGTCTGGTGATCTTCCTGATCGCGACCTCGGCCTGCGCCGGCATCGTCTTTGATCAGGATCTGACCGTGCTGTGGGCGGCCTCCGGGGTCGCCGGCCTCGTGCTCGGCATGGCCCTGAAGGAACTGCTGCAGGATGTCTTCGCCGGGATCGCGCTCAACATCGACCGCGCGGTCCGAATCGGCGAGTTCATCCAGCTGCACAAATCGGGCGACACCAAGATCAGCGGCCAGTTGCTCGAAATCAGCTGGCGCACCGCCCGGATCAAGGACTTCATGGGCGACGTCGTGATTCTGCCCAACAGCAAGTTCAGCTCCTGCACCATCACCAACTACAGCCAGCCCGAGCCGGCCAGCTATCGCTGGGCCACGGTGATCATCGACGCCCGGGTGCCCGAGACCCGGGCGATGCGCATTCTTCAGGCCGCGGCCCTCGAAGCGATGATCAAGCTCGCCGGCCCCGACACACCCTCGCCCTGGGTCGAGGTCAAGGCGATCAAGCTGGAAGGGGTCGAATACGCGATCTATTTCAAGGCGGAGTGGCGCTTCCTGGTCGATGCCCCGCCGGCGATCCTGCAAAACGTGCTGGCGCATCTGGCGCTGGCCGGCCTGGAACCGGCCTCGTCCCGCATCGACCTCGGCGCCACCGGCACCAGCGGCGGCAGCACCGGCGAGAGCGGCAACCAGTTGCCCGACCCCAAGCGGCTGGCCACCCTGATTGGCGCCACCCGGCTGTTTCAAACCCTGGCGCCTGACGATCTCGCCCTGCTCGGCAGCCTCGCCACCCTCCGGGTCGAGATGCCGAACCGGGTCGTGGCCCAGGCCGGCGAGGCCGGTTCCGTGCTCTATCTGGTGCTCGAAGGGTTACTCTCGGCCGACGTCACCCGCCGCTCGACCGGGCGCGCGGCCCTGCCGGCGATGCTGCGCCCGGGCGACATCTTCGACGCCTCGGTGGCACTGCTGGGCGAGGCCCATGGCAGCACCGTGCGCAGCCGCACCCCGACTCTGCTCTGCGAGCTTGATCACGAGGCCCTGCAGCGGCTGTTCCAGGCCAGCCCCGACGCGCTGCCCCGGATCGGTCGCGCCCTCGCAGACCACTACATTGCCCGCGCCAACCGCACCGACGAGGAGCGCGCCGCCGACGTCCTGCGCCAGATCCGCCATCTCTTCCCCAGCGCCAGCCGGTAGAAGCGGGACTCCGGCCCGGGCGGGCCAAAAAAACGGGAGCCTCTCTTGCGATCACGGACGATCGCAAGAGAGGCTCCCGTGGGGACGGCGACCGGCGAACCCCCGGCCCTGCCCTGCCCGGGCGGGCCAGACCCGATCCTTCAGCCGCTGACGCCGCTGGCGGCGGCCGGCAGTTCCTTGATCCGACCGACCAGATTGTCGGTAAAGACTTTTTCCACCGGGGTCAGCTTGAGCGCCTTGACGGTCATCGCCTGGGCCTCGTCGCCGCGGCCGTCGGCGGCCAGCACCTCGGCCCAGGCCGAGTAGACATCGGAGAAGGTGGGATCGGTGGCCGCAGCCTGCTTGAACTTGGCTTCGGCGTCCCGGGTCCGGCCCATCAGGGCGAGGGCAAAGCCCCATTCGGTGTAGGCCGCCGCCAGGACATCTGCATGGCCACCCCGGCGCCACAGTTGGATCACCTGCTGGAATTTCGTGATCGCCTCATCGCGCTTGCCCTGGCGGAGCAGCACCACGCCCCAGTTGAGCACCGGCGAGGTAAACGAGGGGTCGAGTTCGGCGGCCTGACGGAACTTGTCGATCGCGCCCTCGAAATCGGCCTCCTGGTAGAGCACGATCCCCCACAAGTTCATCACCCACTTGTGATGCCTCACCTCGTCGGCAGCCAGCGCCCGCCGGATCACCTCCTCAGTGCCGGTGAAGTCGCGGGTGAGGTAGTCCTTCTTGAACTGATAGGAGGCGAGCAGGGTCGGATCGACCACCCGCATCAGTTCGTACGCGGTCTTGGTGACCAGGGTGTCGATGTCGCCGACCGCCGCGCTGGTGCGGATCAGAGACTCGCGATGACTGTTGTCCTGGCCGCGCAGCACCATTTCCATCTCCTTGCCCTGGACGACGATCTCGCCCGAGAAGGAATGGGGAATGAGGCCGAAGCTGGTCTGCACGACGTGCAGCAACGGCGTCAGACCGAAATACTGGCCGAGCACCGCAGCCGAGCCGCCATCGTCCTGAACCACCACCGGCGTGGCGTCGGCGCGGGACTGCGCCTGGGCCTCGATATCCTCCATGCGGTCGACCAGAGTCTTGATCAGGAAATCTGCGGTGATGCCGCTGTTGCCGACCGCCGAGCCCGGAACGTTCAGAGACTCGAAATTCACCGCATCGACGTTGTTGAAGATGGCCAGGGTGAACGCGGCCAGCCCGGTGAACACCGGAACCATCAGTAAGCGCAATTGCAACATGGGTCGGACTCCCTAGGCGGCGCGGCGGTTCAATTGATCACCGAGGCGGTCGCGGGCAGGTTCTGGACCGGTCCGACGAGGTTCTCGGTATAAATTACCTCGGTCGGCGCCAGCTTCACCGAGCGTTCGGTCATGGTTGCCGCCTCGTCGGCGCGGCCAAGCGCACTCAGCACTTCGGCCCAGCTGGAATAGACGTCGGCGAAGCCCGGGTCGATCGAGACGGCCTGCCGGAACTTGGCGAAGGCCTGCTCATACTGGCCAAGCAGGGCCAGGGCAAAGCCCCACTCGCTGTTGGTGGCGGCGAGGGTCGCCTCCGAAGCGTCGGTCCGGCGGTTGGAGATCACGGCGCGAAAGCGCTCGATCGCCTCCTGATTATGGCCCTGACGGGTCAGCACTACCCCCCAGTTCAGCATCGGCGAAGCAAAATTCGGGTCGATGGCCAGCGCGGCCTGGAACTTTTCGATCGCCCCGGCCCGGTCGGCCTGCTGATAAAGCACCATGCCCCACAAGTTATAGAGCCACTTGCGGTTGGTGCTCAGCTTCTTTTCCGAATCCCCAAGCTCACTCTGGATGATTTCCAGGGTCCGGGTGTAGTCGCGGCTCTTGAAATCCTTGCGGAACTGGTAGGCGGCGACGATGTAGGGATCGATCAGCCGCATCGCCTCGTAGGCGGTGAGGCGGATCAGCTGGTCGAGCTGGTCCGGCGGCGCCTTGACCACGATGTGGCGCGACTTCTGGTGCGAACCGTGACCGCGGAGCACCATCTTGAGGTCGCCGCCCGACACGATGATGTCGCCGGTGAACTTGAAGGGGATCAACCCGGCAGTTTCCTGGGCGACGCGCATCAGCGGCGTCACTTTCATGAAGTCCGCGAGGACCGAGACCGCACTCTTGTGCCCGGATAGCTGAAGCTTGCGCGCCTCCGCACGGGACTGAGCCTGCCGCTCGATCTCATGCATCTCATCGGCCAGATGCTTGAGTACCACCTCGGGGGTGTAGCCGTTGGTGGCCGAGGCCACCGCGGCCGGGAGGGTGATCTTGTCGATGACCACGGACTGGGTGTCGGTCACGACGGCGAAACCGAACGCCATTGCCGCCATGGTCAGCGGAACAGATAGAAAACCCAGATCCATCGGACGTCTCCCTACACCAGCCCAGAGGTCCTTATACAACAGTCGGGCCGGGGATCAATACCGCAGCGTCGCTCATCCTCCACGATTTTCAGGACCGCCGGCATTCCGCCAAAATGGGCCGGGCGGCGAGGGGCGGCGGCGGCGGCCACACTTTACTTTTGACAACCGGACGCGGTCATGGCAAACGGCGACTCTGACCTGTTGCAGAGCCCTCTTGGCCCTGCGCCCTGAACGCCCAGCGACCGATCCGTGCATGCCGGGGTCGCGGACAATACGGAGGATCGAGCCATGCCTATCCGGTTGACACATACACCCACTAGGGATAGAGTTTGTTCAAA
>JBAXPR010000140.1:0-8232 GCA_037132135.1 Rhodospirillaceae bacterium | reverse complement strand
ATCACATCCCGACTCGGCGCGAAAGCTCTTTCTCGCCATAATGAGAACTGCTGAATGCTAAACTACGGACTGCCTCTGGCCGGTCCGGATATGATTATTAATTATATCAAAGACCATGCGTTAACCAATTTAAATATTGCTATGGTTAGCGCGTCAACTTCAAATTTTATCGATTGTCGAGATTCTCTCGTATCTTTTCTCTCAACCCGCAGGCGGCCGCACGGGGGCGCCGAATATCGCTTTACTTGCGCCGCCGCGACTTGCGCGGGGCGTCGATGTGGTGAATCAATAATCATTGAGCATCTGAGGCCGCCGGCGAGACGCGAGCAAAGCGGCGCCGGCTGGCGCGGACCGCGAGATGAGACTCGTTACCTGTTCGCCAATTATGCCAAGGGCGGGTTCAGGTCGAGAAGACCACTCTCAGCGCACCCCAGTGACGGCCGCGCACAATCACCGGCACGCTGGCATCCTTCATCGTCACCGTACGGTCGCCCAACTTCCGATTGAAGGTCTGGAGCAGAATCGGCTTGCGGTTCTGCGAGGCCGCCATCGCGGTCCGATCACTGAACTTGATGCGGTTACGGCAGTTGGCGGCGTTCCACACCGGGTCCGGCCCCTGGGGCTTGGAATAGGCCGGTTGATGGCTCGGCATGTAGCCATTGCGATCGACGGCGCAGACCGCGCCGATATTCCTGAGGCTCACGGCCACCGGATCTTGAATCGCCGGCAGCACCCGGTCGCAGAACTCGGTGTAGCGGGTCAGGTACTGGGCCGGGTTGCTGCCGGGCACCTCGCGATATGTTTCGTCGAACAGGTCGGCCTCGGTCAGGTCGCCCCGGGCGAGGCCGGCTTCGAAGGCCGCGGTGACCTTGGCCCCGGTTTCCTCGGCGGCCCGGATATAGGGACTGTCGGCGGTCTCGACGTTGAGTTCGGCTGTGGTGCCGATCAGGCTTTCGCCGAGATCCCGGACGTGGAAAACCCGTTGATGGGCGCTCTTCAGCCGGCTGCTGGTCTGGAGTACGCCCGTGGACATGTCGGCGAGCCGGCCATCGATGGCGCTGACGCCGGTATCGATCGCGGTGGCGTCGCGGCTGATGCCCTGGGCCTGGGCGTCGACCTCATTCATCGCCGTGCCGACGGTGTTCATCACCGCGGCGATGGCATCGGTGCTCTCGGCGGCAGCAGCAGCCTTGGCGCTGCCGGCCGTACTTTCACTGATCAGTTTTTGCGCCTGCTCATTGAGGGCGCGCAGCGTGGCGTCGATCTCGGCGGTGGCTTCGGCGGTCTTGCGCGACAGGGCCTTGACCTCGCCCGCGACGACGGCGAAGCCGCGTCCGGCGGTGCCGGCCCGTGCCGCCTCGATGGTGGCATTGAGGGCCAGAAGATTGGTCTGGCCGGCGATCGAGTTGATTTCCTTCGCCACCTTGGCCACCCGGGCCAGGGCCTCGCGGAGGCCCGAGAGCTGCTGTTCCATGCCGGTGACGGTGGCGGCGAGTTCACGGATTTCGTGCAGCGAGGACTGGACCCGGCTTTGCGAATTTTCGACGGTGACCCGGGCCTGACCAATCACGCTGCGCGCCTGATCGGCGCTGCCGGCGATACGACTCGAAATCCTGGCCACGTCGCCGGCCGACTGCTTCAAAGCGTTGAACTGTTCGCCCTGACGGTTGACATGACCGGATAGATCCTCAACCACATCGATGACTTCAGACAAGCCGACACTTAGCTGACCGGCATCAGCGGCGATTCTTTCCATCAGCTTTGAATGGTGGGGGTCGGCTTGCGTCATGATTGATCGTCCCCGTCCGGAGCGGCTTGGCGCATACGCATCCAAAGACGCAGTAACGCCGCTTTATTGACCAAAAGCAACAGATCCTTCGCTAATGAGCCAAGTCTTCAGACCGGGTCCGGCGGCTCGGTGCCGATCGCGACCACAAACGCGGTTTCGCCGGTTTCCCCGGCCAGAGCGGTCAGCGACCAGAGCAGGCGCCGGGGCGGCCCGCCCGGGCTCAGCCAGGACAGTTCGCCGCGGATCGGCCCGTCATCGCGGAGTGCGGTCGCGATCTGGACCCGGGCCAGATCCGCCTGATCGGGCGGCACCAGAAACTCCCAGGGCCGGCGGCCGAGCGCCTGCGCGGCGCTGATCCCCGAGACGGCCTCGCAGTAGCGGTTGAAGATCAGGATCCGGCTCTCGCGGTCCAGCACCATCAGGGCGGCCGGGGCGCCGGCCAGCAGGCTGTCGAGCATCCGGCGCTGGCTGGTTTCCTGCGCCAGGGCGGCACCGGTCCGGGTCAGATCCTCGGTCTGCTGGCCCATCAGGCGGCAAAGGTGTTCGGCATCGCCGAGCGCGCGGGCCAGCTGGATGCGGATCGCCGAGAAGGCGCCCGCGACTCGGCCGACCAGCGGTTGCCACAACGCGGGCAGGCGCTGGGGCGGCAGGACGTCGCCGCTGCTCTCGGCCGCGACCAGCCGCACCAGGGTCAGGGCCGGCTGAATGAAGCGCCGCGACATATAAAAATGAGCGCCGGTCAGCACCACAAACACCACCACCACCAGCGCCAGGGTCATGCTCAGCCAGGGCACCACGCGGAGAAACAGCGCCCCCTCGGGAACCAGACAGACCAGAACCCAGGGTGCCGCAGTCAGCGGTGCCGCCAGCACGGTGTAGCCCGGTGAGGCGAACTGAAGCGACGCCGCCGCCGGGTCGGTGCCAAACGCCTCGTCGGGGACCAGCGCCGGCGGCAGCACTTCGCCCAGCGCCAGGGACGGCGTCTTGCCCTGCGCCGGCCCGACCCGCGAGTCGGCGACGACATGGCGGGAGCGGTCGGCCAGCACCAGCCGCTGGCCGCTGTAATCGGGCATGTCGACCGCCCGGTGCAGGAAGCCGAGGCCGATTTCGGCGGCGATGACGCCGAGCACCCGGCCCTCGCGGAGCACCGGTTCGGTATAGCCGACGCGCAGCCGGCCCTCGCCCTGATCGTGGTAGACCGGCGACCAGCGCGGGCGGTGCGGCGGCGGGGCAGCGGCTTCGCCGGCGGTCTCGGGGCGGAAATCAAGCGCCGAGAGCGCGGGGAGCAGGGACAGCAGGCGGGCGAGATCGGCCGCGGCCGGGGCGCGCCCGGCGGCTTCGGCCGCGGTGCGGAGGGCGGTGACCGGGGCGGCGGCGGCGGCCAGCAGGCCGTCGAGCAGTGCCGCGCGCTCGGCGGTCGAGGCCTCCAGCACCCGCAAGGTGGTCACCCGCTCCCGGTGGTACTGCACGGCGCAAAGGACCAGGGCGATGGCGGCGAGTCCGGCCAAGCTGGCACCAATCAGCCAGGCGAATTCCTGTCTGATCCTGGCCGACGGCGCCGGCGGCGTCGCTGTTCCCGCACTTGACATGCGTTCCACCCCGAGGATGCCCGACCACCGGCAAGGCTTGCGGACCCATGCCTGACGGTCGGCAAAAATAAGGGGAGCCGCAGCGAAATGGCTTGCCGCAAGATGTCGCAGCAAGCCCGCTGCGACTCGGACCCGGCTCTCAAAAAGCATCGGGGGAGCCCGCGGTCTGCAGGCCCCCCCGACAAACGCGGACGAACGGACGATCCTGCGGAAATCAGCCGCACATCGCCAGTGCGCCATTGACCGACAGGATGGCGCCGTTGAGGTACTGCGCCTCATCGGCGGCCAGGAACACCACGGTGCGGGCGATTTCGGAGGGCTCGCCGAGACGGCCGGTCGGAACCTTGGCGACGATGGTCTTCAGCACGTCCGGCGCGATCTTGGCCACCATCTCGGTGTTGATGTAGCCGGGGCAGATGGCGTTAGAGGTGATGCCCTTGGCGGCGCCCTCGTGGGCGACGGCCTTGGTGAAACCCAGCACGCCGGCCTTGGCCGCCGAGTAGTTGGTCTGACCGAACTGGCCGACCTGACCGTTGACCGAGGAGATGTTGACGATCCGGCCGAAGCCGGCGGTGCGCATGCCCTCGATGACGTTGCGGGTGGTGTTGAACATCGACGTCAGGTTGACGTTGATCACCGCATTCCAGTTCTCGGGGGTCATCTTGTGCAGCGGGGCGTCACGGGTGATGCCGGCGTTGTTGACCAGGACTTCGATCGGGCCGTTCTCGGCGACGATCTTGGCGATGCCGGCCTTGGTCGACTCAAAGTTGCTGACGTCGAAGATCGCGACCGGGATCCCGGTCTTGGTGGTGAATTCCTTGGCGGACTCTTCGTTCACGTCGTTGGCGATGACGCGGTAGCCGGCGTCCTTCAAAGCAACGGAAATCGCCGCGCCGAGACCGCGGGCGCCACCAGTAACCAATGCCAGACGAGCCATGGAGTTTTCTCCCAGATGAGTAGGTAATTCGGATCGATCGGAACCTGACGGACAGCTCGCGGCGCCGGCGGAAAACCCACACCCCGCGGCGCCCCAGGAGCGTGCCCCTGGCGCCTTCATACTCGCAACGATTGGCCCGGGCAACGAAGAACACGAGCGATTTTTCAATATCGCAGTGCAGCACTTTCAACGGTTTTCGGGGCGCCGGGCCGTGCCGGACGAACTCGGGGGTTGGCCCGGCCCGGCAAGGGTGGCTATAGTTGCCGCCATGATCGAGATTACCGGCCTCACCAAGGCGTTCGGCAAGGTTCAGGCGGTGCGCGGCCTGGCGCTGGAGGCGCGCGACGGCGAGATTACCGGTCTGATCGGCCCCAATGGCGCTGGCAAATCGACCACCTTCCGGGTGGTGTTCGGGCTGATGCGCCCCGACGCCGGCCGGGTGCTGGTCGACGGCCACGACGTCGTCACCGAACGGCTGGAGGCGCAGCGGCGGATCGGGGCGCTGCCCGATGTCCGCGGTCTCTATCCGCGTTTGACCGCCCGCGAGCACATCCGCTATTTCGGCGCGCTGCACGGTCTCGGCGGCGCGGCGCTGGAGGCCCGGATCGACAGCCTGATCGAGTTGCTGGAGATGGACGGCATCGCCGACCGCCGCGCCCGCGGTTTTTCCCGCGGTCAGGAGTTGAAGGTGGCGCTGGGGCGGGCGCTGGTCCACGAGCCGTCGAACCTGATCCTCGACGAGCCGACCAACGGCCTCGACGTCGTCAGCACCCGGGCGGTGCGGCGGTTGTTGCGGGCGATGCGCGATGCCGGCCATTGCATTCTGCTCTCCAGCCATCTGATGAGCGAGGTCGGGGCGCTGTGCGACCGCCTGGTGATCATCGATCGCGGCCGGGCGGTGGCCACCGGCAGTCCCGATGCGCTAAGGGCCTGGATCGGTTGCGACGACCTCGAAGAGGTCTTCGTTCAGGCCCTCGAGGCCCATGCCGCCGGCCAGCCCGGCTTTTGGGAGGCGGCGTGATGGCCGGGATCGCTCCGAGGGGCATGGTCTGGCCGTGGTGGCGGCGGGTGCGGGTGGTCCTCGACAAGGAGATGCTCGATCATCTCCGCGATCGCCGCAGTCTGTGGCTGGCGCTGGTCTACCCCCTGCTCGGGCCGCTGGTGGTCGGGATGCTGCTTCAGGTCTCGGCCTCGTCGTTGCGGGTGGCCCCGGGGGCGCGCCCGATCACGCTTGCCGCCAGCGGCATGACCTACGCTCCGGACCTGGCCCAGCATCTCAGCCGCAACCGGGTGATTCTGGTGGCGCCCGCCGAGGCCGGGGTACCAGGACAGGTCAGCCGCGACGCCCTGGTGCTGGATATTCCGGTCGAGGCGGTGACCCAGGCTCACTTCACGGTACGGTTGCTGTTCGATGCCAACAACGTGGTCAGCGCCAGCAACGCCGGCATCGTCGCCGACCTGATCAACGGCTATGGTCGTGAACGGGCGCGGCGCCAGTTGGTCGAGCGCGGCCTCGACCCGGCGCTGCTCCAACCGGTGGAGATCGAGCGCGTTCACGTCGGCCGCCGCTTCAACATGGGCATGCTGTTTTACAATCTGGTGCCGCCGCTGGTGGTCTTCATGATCTTTCTCGGCGCGGTCTATCTCGCGCTCGACACCACGGTCGGCGAGCGCGAGCGCGGCACCCTGGAGCCGCTGCTGACCGCGCCGCTGCGGCGCTGGGAAGTGCTGCTCGGCAAGGCCACCGCCGCCTTCCTCTTCACCCTGGCCACCGTGGTGGTCAATCTCACCGCGTTCCGGCTGGTGCTCGGGCTGCTCGCCGCCAGCGTGCCCGGCATCGAGTCGCCGCCGGGCACCGGCATCTTCCTGCTGATCTTCGTGCTGGCGTTGCCGGTGATGGTTCTGGCGGTAACGCTGCAACTCGCGGTTGCCGCGCTCGCCCGCAGCATGAAGGAGGCGCAGATCTATCTCGGCCTCTTGCCGCTGGTGCCGGCGCTGCCGGGTCTGGCCTCGGCCTTCAGTCCGCTCGTTCCCCAGCTCTGGAGCGCCGCGATCCCGGTGTTCGGCCAGATGGTGATGTTCACCCGCATGATCGCCGGGGCCGACGTCGAGCCGCTCCATGCCCTGGTTTCGGCCCTGGTCACCCTGGCCTTCGCCGCGCTGGTCTTTTGCTGGTCGACCCGGCTCTATGAACGCGAGAGCGTGGTCCTGGCGGAGTGAGGGAAAATCGACCGGCGGCCGCCCCTCTCTACCATTCCCGTTACCGGCTCGGCGGTGTAATCTCGTTCGGCACAGGGCGGGGCGGCGCCTGGAGCGGGTCCACGATAAGGGGCGCGGGTGGCGGCGATCTTTGAGACAGTGCGCAGGATGCTGGTGGGGGCGCGCAGCTGGGTTCCGGGTCTGGCCGGGTCCGGGCTGCTGGTCTGCTGGCTGGGCTGGATGCGGGAGGTCGAGACGCTGATCGCGCTCGGGCAGGGGCTGGTCGTCCTGGCCGGGCTGCTCGGTGCGGTGGCGCTGGTGCGCGGGTGGCGGATCATGGCCTGGCAGCATCAGGTGCTGCTGGCCGGCTTCGACAGCCAGTCGGTCGGGCGGCTGGTCGCCGACGGCGATGGCAAGACCCTGTTTGTCAACGCCGAGTTCCGTCGCCTGATCGACCCGCTCGGCGGCGACCCGGTGGAGGCTCTGGAGCGCCACCTTGAGGCCAGTGACGAGGCCCGCGAACTGGGCAAGCGGGTGCGCGCCGGCACCGCCGTCGGGGCCGAACTGCCGCTGGCCGACCGCGAGGGCCGGCTGCGCTGGCTGCGGGTGATCGGGCAGCCGCTGGCGCCCTGGGCCGGGGTGGTGCAGTGGTCGCTCGAAGACGTCACCGACCGCCGCGAGATCGAACAGACCGCCCGGCGCGAACAGGCCAAGCTGCTCGACTTCATGGATCAGGCTCCGGTCGGCTTTTATTCCGCCGACGAGACCGGCCGCTTCCTCTTCGTCAATGCCACCCTGGCCCGCTGGCTGGGTTGTACACCCCGGGATCTGGTCGACAGCGGCCGGCGGGTTCACGACATTCTCGCCGAGGCCCCGACCGCCGCCGCACCCTACGACCTCTTTGAGGCCGGCGGGCCGGAGCAGAGCGGCGAGCTGCGCATGCTCGGCTTTCAGGGCCGGCGCTTTCAGGCCGCGGTGGTGCAGACCCTGGTCCGGGGCGAGGACGGGCTGGCGGTGCATACCCGCTCGGTGGTGCGCGATCTCACGCCCGAGCGGGAATGGCAAGAGGCGCTGCGGCTGTCCGAGCAGCGCTTTCAACGCTTCTTCGAGGATGCGCCGATTGGCATCGCCCTGGTCGATCATGAGGGCGTGCTTGCCGAGTGCAACCTCAGCTTCCTCTCGATGATCGGCCATCCCTTGTCGGAGCTGCTCGGGCGCTCGATCGCCGGCCTGCTCAAGGCCGACCGCCGGGCCGAGGTCATGGCCCGGCTGGCCGCGGCGGCGCGCGGCGACGATCTCGCGGCGCCGATGGAAGTGGCGCTGCTTGGCGAGCGCGAACTGGTCGCCCAGCTGTTCGCGCGCCGGCTGGGCGGCGGCGACCGCGCGGTGCTGATCCTCCATTTCATCGACACCACCGAGCAGAAGAAGCTCGAGGTGCAGTTCGCCCAGTCCCAGAAGATGCAGGCGGTAGGCCAGCTGGCCGGCGGCGTCGCTCACGATTTCAACAATCTGCTGACCGCGATGATCGGGTTTTGCGATCTTCTGCTGCTGCGTCACAAGCCCGGCGACCAGTCCTTCGCCGACATCATGCAGATCAAGCAGAACGCCAACCGTGCCGCCAATCTGGTCCGCCAGTTGCTGGCCTTCTCGCGCCAGCAGACCCTGCAGCCGCGGGTGCTCGACGTCTCCGACGTGCTGGCCGAACTCTCCCACCTGCT
>JBAXPR010000139.1:0-8289 GCA_037132135.1 Rhodospirillaceae bacterium | reverse complement strand
GCGGCGCGCTTCTGCTCGTCGCGCAGCACGTCGTAGGCTTCGTTGATTTCCTTGAACTTGTGCTCGGCGTCCTTGTTCCCCGGATTGCGGTCGGGGTGGAACTGCATCGCCAGCTTGCGATAAGCCTTCTTCAGCTCATCGGCGCTGGCCGTCTTCGGACATCCGAGCAGTTCGTAGTAGTCGGTTTTCGCCATGGGTCTGTGCGCGCCTCAGAAGCAAGACAAGGGGGCCTCGCCCCCTTGACCCCTGCCAGGGGCCGATGGCCCCCGGGTCCCCGTGACGTTTACGACTTTTTCGGCTTGTCGTCGACTTCTTCGAAATCGGCGTCGACCACGCCCGAATCGGGCTTGGCCCCGGCCTCGGCTCCGGGCGCGGCCTCGCCGCCGGCGCCGGCCTTGTACATCGCTTCGCCCAGTTTCATCGACACCTGAGCCAGCGACTCGGTCTTGGCCTTGATCACAGCGGCGTCGCCGCTGTCGAGCACGGCGCGAAGATCCGCGATGCCCTTCTCGGCCGCCGCCTTGTCGGCCGCCGACACTTTGTCACCGGCTTCCTTGATCGTGCGCTCGGTGGTGTGGATCAGGGCGTCGGCGTGGTTGCGGGCATCGACCGCCTC
Organism: Rhodospirillaceae bacterium; assembly: GCA_037132135.1. GTDB lineage: Bacteria > Pseudomonadota > Alphaproteobacteria > Azospirillales > Azospirillaceae > BOG-933. The sequence goes on along the minus strand of JBAXPR010000139.1, from coordinate 7,673 downwards.
GCGCTTCTTGCGGTCCTCGGCGGCGTGCAATTCGGCGTCCTTGACCATCTTCTGGATGTCGGCGTCCGAGAGGCCGCCCGAGGCCTGGATGCGGATCTGCTGTTCCTTGTTGGTCGCCTTGTCCTTGGCCCCGACATTGACGATGCCGTTGGCGTCGATGTCGAAGGTGACCTCGACCTGGGGCACGCCGCGCGGCGCCGGCGGAATGCCGACCAGATCGAACTGACCCAGCATCTTGTTGTCCGCCGCCATCTCGCGCTCGCCCTGGAAGACGCGGATGGTCACCGCGTTCTGATTGTCCTCGGCGGTCGAGAAGACCTGGCTCTTCTTGGTCGGGATGGTGGTGTTGCGGTCGATCAGGCGGGTGAAGACGCCACCCAGGGTCTCGATGCCCAGGCTGAGCGGCGTGACGTCGAGCAGCAGCACGTCCTTGACGTCGCCCTTGAGCACGCCGCCCTGGATCGCGGCACCGATCGCCACCACCTCGTCGGGGTTGACTGAGCGGTTGGGCTCGCGGCCGAAGAACTGTTTGACGGTCTCGATCACCTTGGGCATGCGGGTCATGCCGCCGACCAGGATCACCTCGTCGATTTCCGAGGCCTTGAGGCCGGCATCGCGCAGCGCGGCGCGGCAGGGCTCGACGGTGCGCCGGACCAGTTCATCGACCAGCGCTTCCAGCTTGGCCCGGGTCAGCTTGATGTTGAGATGCTTCGGCCCGGTCTGGTCGGCGGTGATGAAGGGCAGGTTGACTTCGGTCTGAGTCGCCGAGGACAGCTCGCACTTGGCTTTTTCCGACGCTTCTTTCAGGCGCTGCAGCGCGAGCTTGTCGCGGCGCAGATCGATGCCCTGCTCCTTGGCGAACTCGTCGGCGAGATAGTCGATGATCTTGGCGTCGAAATCCTCGCCGCCGAGGAAGGTGTCGCCGTTGGTCGACTTGACCTCAAAAACGCCGTCGCCGATTTCCAGCACCGAGATGTCAAAGGTGCCGCCGCCGAGATCGAACACCGCGATGGTGCCGGCGCCCTTCTTCTCCATGCCGTAGGCGAGGGCCGCCGCGGTCGGCTCGTTGATGATGCGCAGCACTTCAAGGCCGGCGATCTTGCCCGCGTCCTTGGTCGCCTGACGCTGGCTGTCGTTGAAATAGGCCGGGACGGTGATCACCGCCTGGGTCACCTTCTCACCGAGATAGTTCTCGGCGGTTTCCTTCATCTTCTGGAGAATGAAGGCGCTGACCTGGCTCGGGCTGTAGCGCTTGCCGTGGGCCTCGACCCAGGCGTCGCCGTTGTCGCCCGAAATGATCTTGTAGGGGACGAGGGCCTTGTCCTTGTTGGTGATCGGATCGTCGTAGCGCCGGCCGATCAGGCGCTTGATGGCAAAGAGGGTGTTTTCCGGATTGGTCACCGCCTGACGCTTGGCCGGCTGGCCGACCAGACGCTCGCCGCCCTGGGTGAAGGCCACCATCGACGGTGTCGTGCGCACGCCTTCCGCGTTTTCGATGACCTTCGACTGTGAGCCTTCCATCACGGCGACGCAGCTGTTGGTGGTGCCGAGATCGATGCCAATGACTTTGCTCATGTCCTGCCTCTTGCTTGTTGGCGAATCCGCGGCGGCCCGGCCACCGGCACCGCCACGATCCCCGATCGATGCGTGGTGGGGTGTGGGGTTACCCTCTGTTCGGGGCAGATATAAGCAGCTACCCTTTGCGGCGCAACCACCGCCGCACCACAAAATCGCCCTTAGGGGTGAGATTTTTTCGACAGCCCCCGGTCCGATGATCGTTTCAGCCAGCTATCGTACCGATATTCCGGCCTTTTACGGCCGCTGGTTCATGAACCGCCTCGCCGCCGGCTGGGTGGGGGTGGTCAATCCCCATGGCGGGCCGCCGGCGCGGATCAGCCTGCTTGCGGCCGATGTCGAGGGCTTCGTGTTCTGGAGCCGCAACCTCGAGCCGTTCGCGGAGGCGCTCCAGGCGGTGGCGGCGCTCGGCCAGCCCTTTACCCTCCAGGTCACCGCCACCGGCTATCCCCGCGCGCTCGAACGCTCGACGATCGCGGCCGAGCGGGCGGTGGCCCAGATGCGGGCGCTCCGGGCGCGCTGGGGGCCGCGGGCGCTGGTCTGGCGCTATGACCCGATTCTCTTTTCCAGCCTGACCCCGGCCGGCTGGCACGAGAGCAATTTCGCCGGCCTTGCCCGCGCGCTTGAAGGCGCCTGCGACGAGGTGGTGGTCAGCGTCGCCCAGCCCTACCGCAAGACCGCGCGCGCGCTTGACGCCGCCGCCCGCGCCCACGGCTTTTCCTGGCGTGACCCGCCCGGCGACGAAAAGCGCGACCTCGTCGCCCGGCTCGCCGGGATCGCCGCCGGCCACGGCATGGCGCTGACCCTGTGCACCCAGCCCGGCCTGACCGGCATTCCCGGCACCGGTCCCGCGGTCTGCATCGACGCCGTCCGCCTGTCGGAGGTCGCGGGGCGGCCGATCGCGGCCCGGCGCAAGGGCAACCGGCCGGGCTGCGCCTGTTTCGAGTCCCGCGATATCGGGGCCTACGACAGCTGCAGCCAGGGCTGCGCCTACTGCTATGCCGTTTCCAGCGCCGCCGCCGCCCGCAGCCGCCTTCGCGCCCATGATGCCGCGGCCGAGAGTCTCGGTCGGGGCTGATCCGATCAAGATCACGTCTTGGCCGGAGACGCCGATGATCAGGACAGAGCACGTCAGGATGTCAGTCAAGAAGCCGAAAATTTTATTCTTATTTGCGCCGCGGCGCCGGAGCCGTGGCGCCGATCCGTTTTCTTTGTCGGCAGGCCCGATGAATAGAGTGGATTTATTCACCGCTTGATGCTATAGTTAAAAATCAAACCAAAGCGGTCTGGTTGTTACTGGTCGGTTCACCGACGGAGGGTGCGATGGCGATTTCAAGCGTTTCCGGATACGGCCCGACTCCGGTCATCACGCCGCAAAAACCGGCGGCACCGACTCCGCCGGCCGGCGGCAACATCGAACACCGTCAGCCGCCCAGCCAGCCGGCGGCGCCCAGCCGCCCACCCCAGGCCGCGGCGACCAGTGGCCGGGGCAGCAAGCTCGACCTGACGGTCTAGCCTCGGCCCGCCTCCACCGGCTCGAGCAGGGCCGCCCGCGCCGCGGCCCGGTCGGATGAGAGCGCCAGCCAGCGGCCGATCCCGGCGTGGCTGAGGCGATGCCGGACCGCCGGGCCGGCGAGCACGGCGAAACGGGTGCCGTGCCGCTCCCGGGTCAGCCGCGTCCAGACCAGCAGCGAATAGAGCGTCGAGTCGAACCCGGTCACCGCCAGAAGGTCGAGCAGGCAGCCGCCGCCGCTGATGCCGGTGAGCGGGCTGTAGAGCGCGCGAATGGCGCGCCAGTCCTCGGCCAGAATCGCACCGGCGAAGCGGAAGGTCGTGACCTCCGCCTCCTCCCGGCCGTCGCAGCGCAGCCGGGGGGTATCGACGATCGGGGCGTCGCCCAGGCCGGGGGGCCGGGTCATTTCGGCGCCAGCGGCATCAGCAACTCCAGGTCCTTGCTCTCGGGACCCTTGGGGATCAGGGTGTCGCGGCTTTCATCGCCGGTCTGGTCCAGCTCCTGGATCAGATCGCGGGCCGGGGCGAAGGTTGCGGCGACGAAGCCCTTGTGCAGCGTGATCAGGGCGCCGCGCAGCTTGGTGTTCTTGGCGATCAGGCTCTTCATCATCTCGCGCAGCTGCCGGCTCTGCTTGAAGATGTACACCGCCTCGTCGGAAATCGGGCTTTCGATCCACATCGATTTGGCCTCGGTGAAGGTTTTGGGCGGTGGCGGCGGCGGCTTGAAGGGATCGGTCACCGGTTTGACCAGCAGCGGGATTTCGACGCTGCCGAGCTTGAGATAAATCTCGTTCCAGGCCGAGGCTCCGTGCATCACCTTCAGGACCGCGCGGAATCGGTCGCCGGAATCGTGATCGCCCAGAAACACCCGGAACCGGGTCAGCTTGCCGGCGTGGAAATTCAGGATCAGGTCGCCGTAAAGATCGCCGAACGGGTTGTCCGGCGAAGTGTAGACGTTGACCTTGCCGCCGATGTCGACCGGCCCGATCAGGGTGAAATATTTTCTGACCGATTCGACGGAGGCGCCCCAGGGCAGGGTCTTGAAGAGATCGGCGTTTTGCTGCGCCGCGGCGTCGCCGCCGACCAGGGTACAGGCCAGAACGATCATCAAGAGGATGGTTCTCATCGGGGCTCCGGTCTCATGAGGCTGGCGCCGCGGTCTTTCGGCCCGCGGGCAGGGTGACGGTGACGGTGGTGCCGGTGCCGACGGCGCTGGTGATGCCGAGGCGGCCGCCATGGAGTTCGGTCAGCGCCTTGACCAGGGCCAGTCCCAGGCCGGTGCCGCCGCCGGACCGGTTGTAACGGTTGTCGATCTGCTCGAACGGCCTCAGCACCCGCTCCAGCTGGTCGGCCGGGATGCCGATGCCGGTGTCGCTGATCGCAAGCCGGACCGCGTCCGCGTCACCCGCCCCGGCCGCGGCCGGTTCGGCGGCGCTGGCCGAGAGGGTGATCCGCCCGCCCGCCGGGGTGAATTTGATCGCGTTGGACAGCAGGTTGAACAGAATCTGTTTGACCGCGCGCGGGTCGGCGACCAGTTCGGGTGGCGGGACGGGCAGCTCGACCAGGATCTCCAGCCCGGTCTCGGCGGCGCGCACTCTGACCAGCCGCACTACCGCCTCGATCGTCGCCCTCAGGTCGAGCGGCACCGGCTCGATCTGCAGCCGGCCCGATTCGATCTTGGCGATGTCGAGGATATCGCTGATCAGGGCCAGCAGGTGGCAGCCGCTCTCGTGGATGTCGCCGGCATATTCGGCGTAGCGCGGCAGTGCGTCAGGCCCCATCAGGTGATCGCGGATGATCTCGGAGAAGCCGAGGATGGTGTTGAGCGGCGTGCGCAGCTCGTGGCTCATGGTGGCGAGAAAGCGCGACTTGGCGCGGTTGGCCGCCTCGGCCTCCTCGCGCGCCCGCACCACCGCGGCCTCGGCTTCCTTGCGCCGGGTGACATCGTGGATGATCGAGCACAGCAGCGGGCTGCCGTCGACTGTGATCGGCCCCGAATGGACCTCGACCTCGCGGATTTCGCCCGAGGCCAGCCGGTGCTGGAAATAGAAGGTGTCCTGACTGCCGGACTGGGCCAGGGCCATCGCCGCCAGCACCTGATCGGGGGGGCGGACGTTGAGCCGGAACACGGTCATGGCCAGCAGCTCAGCGCGGGGATAGCCATAATAGCCGAGAGCGGCGGCGTTGGCGTCGACGATGGCGCCCGAGGCGGGGTCGATCAGCAGCTGGACCGCCCGGTTGTTCTCGAACAGCTGACGGAAGCGCTGCTCGCTCGCCCGCAGGGCCTCCTCGGTGTACCGGCGCTGCGAGATGTCCTGCTTGAGGCCGACGAAGTGGGCGATGCCGCCCTGGGCGTCGCGCACCGGCGCGACCCAGGCCGCTTCCCAGAACAGGGTGCCGTCGCGGCGGCGGTTGAGCCGGTCCTCATGCCAGACCTCGCCCGCCAGGATGGTTTCCCACATCCGCTCATAGTCGCCGACCGGGGTATGGCCGGACTGGAAGATGCGCGGGTTCTGGCCGATCAGCTCGGCCTGGCTGAAGCCGGTGACGCGCTCGGTCTGGGGATTGGCATATTCGATCTCGCCATCGATGGTGGTGATGATCACCGAGATCGGTGCGGCGTCGAGAGCCCGCCAGAGGGTGCGCAGCGAGTGCTCGGTGCGGATGCGGGCGGTGATGTCCTCGATCATGGCCACGATCATCGCCGGCCGGCCGTCGGGGCCACGGACGCGGGTGACCACGCTTGCCACCCAGACCGTATCGCCGCCGGCGGTGAGGATGCGCTTGTCCATCTCGTAGCGCTCGACGCCGCCGGAGATCAACCGGGTCAGCAGCTCGAGGTTGCGGGCGCGATCCTCGGGGTGGGTGAGATCGACCCAGGGCGTGCCGATCAGACCGGCGGCATCGCGGCCGATCAGCCGGGCGAAGGCCGGGTTGACCTCGATCAGGCGGCCTTCAAGGTCGGTCAGAACGATGCCGATGCCGGCGTTGTCGATGATCGTCCGCGCCCGGGCTTCGGCGGCGGCCAGTGCCGCCTCGGTCTGGCGCAGGCGGTCGGAATCCTGGATGCCGATCAGCAGCGCGGTGTCGCCGTCATAGACGAACAGCTGGGCCGAGAGGATCGCCCAGAAGCTGTTGCCGTCGTGGCGGCGCAGGCGCAGTTCCCGGCTGTCGACCCGGCCATCCCGCCAGACCGTCTCGATGAAGTGGCGGCGATCCGCGGCATCGAGCCAGAACAGCTCGTCCGAACCGACGGCGTCATGGTCATCGGCGAGGCCGAACAGTGCGATCGCCCGGGGGTTGGCATGGAGAATCGCCGGCTCGGACGGCCGGGTGATCAGCATCGCGAAGGGGACGGCGCCGATGATCTGGCGCAGGCGCTCGCGGCCTTCGAGCAGCTCCTGGGCGCGCCGCCGCTCGGCCGAGATGTCGGAGATCAGGGCGAAGACCCCCGAAACCCGGCCGTCGGCATCGACGAAGGCGGTGATGTTGAAGCGGGTCGGGACCGGCGCGCCGGCGCGATGGCGCAGCATGATCTCGACGCTGCGCTGGGGCCGGGACGGACTGGCGGCGAACAGGGCGGCGATTTCGCCCCGTGCCGGCTCGGCGGTGAAGGCATCGGGCGGCCGGGCGATCATCTCCTCGGGGGCATGGCCGAGCAGGCGGCACAGCGAGTCGTTGACGCTGACGGTGCGGCCGGCGCCGTCGAGTTCCCAATAGCCCTCGAGGGTCGAGTCGATGATCCGGCGGGAGCGGGTCTCGCTCTCTTCAAGGGCGCCGGCCCGATGCGCGGCCAGCGCCAGCGCCCGGGCGCGGCTGTTCTGAAGCAGGCCGATCACCGCCGCCAGCAGCAGGCTGAGCGCCAACCCGGCGCCCAGCACTGCGGTCGGTTCGCCGCTGGCGGCCGTGGCCTCGAAGGCCAGGGTCGAGCGCAGCGACAGCAGCCAGAGCTGTCCGCCCGCCGGCAGCAGCGCCGCGCGCTGGTACAGCGGGGCGCCGCCCGGCCCGGCATTGGCATGACCGTTGTCGGGCTGGCTGTCGTAGATGAGATGGCCGGGGTCGGCCCGCCCGGCGGCATAAAGGTCGATGTCGATCTCGGGATGCTGCAGGGCGATGCCGCGCATCAGCTCCGCAAGATCGAAGATCAGCCCCACCCAGCCGGCCGCCGGCCGCCCGGGGGTCGGCTGGCCGTCGCGCCAGACCGGCAGCGCCATCAGGAACTCGGTGCCGGCCGGACCGGCCCCCGCCGAGGCTTCGGGCTCGCTCAGCGCGGGGGCGCCGCTGGCAAGGCTGCGCTCGAGGGCGGCGCGCCGGGCCGGCGAGGCGACGGGGTCGGCCCCGGCGCCCTCGGGCTCGATCAGGGCCGCGGCCGGCGGCCGGATCAGGGCCAGCGCCCGAACGCCGGGCCCCTGATGCCGCAGCTCGAGGGCGGCGGCAAAGCGCCGCCAGTCGGCCGGGACGATGCTGCCGCCGGCCAGGCCCTGCCCGGCGCGAAGCGTCTGTTCGAACAGCCGGAAGCGGTCGTTGATTTTATAGTCCCCTTTTCAGGTCCAAACCCCCGCCTTCAGGCGGGAAAGGCTTCAGCC
>JBAXPR010000138.1:0-8302 GCA_037132135.1 Rhodospirillaceae bacterium | reverse complement strand
ATCCGGCCGAATTCGAATCGGCGACCTCTGCCTTCGGAGGGCAGCGCTCTATCCAACTGAGCTACGGGTCCGCGATGGCCGCAGCATACCTCAGCTCCGCGCGGCATGGAACCCCCTTCTCACACTGGGGGCGGTTGGGGGGCAGAAGCTGCCGGGCGGGCGGGGCGGCGGCGGAAAGGATTGCCGCGCCGACCGCCGGGACGCCGGGGCGCTTGCGGCTATAGCATTGATTTAAAAACGAATTTTTTGGGACGACGGCTGGCATGGCGGTTGCTTGTTAGCGGCTGCTCGCTAAGGGAGGCTACGATGACGATTGAAGGAGCCATAGGGTCCGGGCTCAACGGCATGACCGCGTTTTCCAATCAGGTCGCCAGCATCTCGGAAAATCTGGCCAATGTCGGCACGGTGGGATTCAAACGCGTCGATCGCGGCTTCAAGGACCTGATGATGGGGCCGTCGCCCAGTTACAAGGCACCGGTTTCGGTGCGGGCGATCCCGATCTACCGCAACAATGTTACCGGAACCATCTCCGGATCCGACAATCCAACCTCCTTCGCCGTCTCGGGCGGCGAGGGCTTCGTGCCGGTCACCGAAACCACCTTTTCCGGCACCACCGAGTCTCTGGGCACCGACACCCGCTTTACCCGCGCCGCCGATTTCCAGGTCGACGCCAACTATTATATGGTGAATTCTCAGGGTCAGGCCCTGATGGCGATCCAGGAGACCGAAAAATTCAGCGGCATATTTACCGACACCCCCTCGGCCGGTGGACTGGTGGCGGTCAACCGCGATCCCGCAGTTTATGGAACCTTACCCGGAACCCCAACCACCAGCCTCAGCATCAATGTCAACTTCCCCGCAACCGCCCCGGTTGTGCCGACCGACTGGTCCCAGGTCGCGGTACCGTGGCCGACGACAGCGACGACGGCCTCGGGCCCGCTCTGCAATCCGCCCAGCGACCCCTCCGATCAGACCCTGTCCCTGTCCTATTTCAACGAAACCGGTCAACCCTGCACGCTCGAATACACGATGCGAAAAACCTGGGCCGCCGGCGACACCATAACCGATCAAACCGGAACGCCGGTTCCCGGACCAAACGGAGACCTGATCAGCAATTCAAACACCTGGACCATGATCGAAGGAAAAAGCACAAACTCCGTGACCCATGATGTCCAGTACTGGACACCGCGCACTGACACCGCGCCAACCGGCCTCGCCTTTACCTCGGACCCCCGCTATCCGGCCGCACCGGGGCCGTTTCCCCGCACGCTGAGCTTCGGAACCGACGGCAAGCTGCTCGCGGACCAGGGGACCCTCGATATCACCTGGCCCCAGACGATGACCCTGGGCTTTGGTAATCCGGCCATGGATTCGACCCAGTTTTCCGGTGCGGCAATCGAAATCCGCGGCATCCGGGACGCAGACGGTCACGCGGATGGCAATTTTTCCAGTGCCAGCGTCAATAAAGATGGCTATGTCGTCTTCAAGTACACCAATGGGGTCTCGGTAACCCCCTATCGTATTCCGCTGGCGACCTTTCCAAGGCCAGAATTGCTTGAAAGGATTACCGGGGCCACCTTCGGCGCCAACCCCAAGGGGGCCGGCGATCCGACCTACAGCTGGCCCGGCGATGCCGGCAACGGTGGCACCATCGCGCCTAATGCCAAGGAAAGCTCGAATGTCGACGTGGCCACCGAACTGACCAAGCTGATCACCGCCCAGCGGGCCTATTCGTCGAACTCCAAGGTGATCTCGACCGGCGACCAGATGATCGAAACCGCCATCGGCATGAAAACCTGATGCCCCGCCCCTGGCGGGCCGGCCCCGGTCAGGGCTGGCCGAGCACGGTGACCAGGGCCAGCAGCGCGGCTTGGGGCGGACGGTCGGTGCGGTGGACGGCGAAGCTCCAGCCGGCGTCGCGGGCCAGCGCGGCAAGGCCGGCGCGATGGCCGGCGAGCCGGGCGTGATAGGCGGCGCGCACCGTCTCGACCCGGGGCACCAGCAGCGTTTCCTCGCCTTCAAAACCGCTAAAGGCGACCCGGCCCGAAAAAGGCAGCGTCTCCTCGGCCGGATCAAGCACCTGGAGCAGATGCCCGCGCACCCCCCGGGCGGAAAAACGCCCGATCAGCTGTCCGGTCTCGGCCAGCGGCGACAGCAGGTCCCCGACCAGCACCAACCGGGCATGGCGGGGCAGCGCCTCGGGCTCGGGCAGGCCGGCGGTGCGCTCGGGCAGCGCCAGCGCCAGCCCCTCCAGGGCCGGCGCCCCGGCCCCCGGCCGCTGACCGCCGCCCAGCAGCGCCACCCGCTCGCCGGCCCGGACCAGCAGCACCCCGAGCGCCAGCAGCAGCAGCTCGGCATGCTCGCGCTTGGCCCCGGGCAGGGCCGCCGCCGAGCGATAGTCCATCGAGCCCGAGCGGTCGGCCCACAGCCAGACCGACTGCGCCGCCTCGCGCTCGGTCTCCCGGACATAGAGCGGCTGGGTGCGCGCCGACTGACGCCAGTCGATCAGCGCCGCGGCGTCACCGCTTTGATATCGACGGAACTGCCAGAAACCGTCGCCGCGCCCGGCCCGGCGGCGGCCGTGGACACCGGCAGCAACCGTCGCCGCGATTCGGTGGGCCGCGACCAGCAGCGGCGGCAGCCGCGCCGCCAGCTGTTCCGCCCGCTGCCGGACCGCCAGCGCCGTGTCGCCGCCGCCGGCCATGCCCTAGCGGCCGATCCGCGCCACCAGCAACTGGCGGCCGCCGCCGCGCAGCACCTCCAGCCGAACCTCGGTGCCGACCGGCAACAGGCCGACGCGGTTGCGCAGATCGCCGGCGGTGCGCACCGGCTGGCCGTCGATGCCGGTGACGATGTCGCCGGGCCGCAGGCCGGCCACCGCCGCGGGCGAACCGCTCAGCACCTTGGAGATCAGAGCGCCCTCAATGGCGCTGCCCGCACCGGACGGCGTATCGAAGCTGTCAGCGAGATCGGGGGTCAGGTCCTGGATTTCGACGCCAAGCCGGCCGCGCCGCACCTCGCCGGCTTCGGCCAGCTGGCGCACCACCGCCTTGACCATGGCGCTGGGCACGGCGAACCCGATACCGACATTGCCGCCCGAGGGGCCGATGATCGCGGTGTTGATGCCAATCAGCTGGCCCTGAAAATTGACCAGCGCGCCACCGGAATTGCCGGGATTGATCGAGGCGTCGGTCTGGATGAAGTTCTCGTAGCCCTCGATCCGCAGACCGCTGCGGCCGAGCGCGCTGACGATGCCGGCGGTGACGGTCTGGCCGAGTCCGAAGGGATTACCGATCGCGGCCACGAAGTCGCCGACCCGGAGCTGTTCGGAATCGCCGATCGGCAGCGCGGTGAGGTTGTCGGCGTCGATGCGCAGCAGGGCGATGTCGGTGCCGGGGTCGGCGCCGACCAGCCGGGCCCGGAAGCGCCGCCGGTCCTTGAGCGTGACCATGATCTCGTCGGCGCCCTTGACCACGTGGTGGTTGCTGACCACCAGACCGCGCCCGGAATCAATGATCACCCCCGAGCCGGCGCTCATCTGGACCCGCTGCTCGGGCACGTCGGGCATGTTGAAGAACTGGCGGAAGAACGGATCCTGCAACAGCGGATTATGAACCGTGGTGTGGGATTTGACCGCGATGTTGACCACCGCCGGCGTCACCTTTTCCAGCATCGGCGCAATGGTGAAGCCATCGGCGCCGCCAAGGGAAAACGCCGCCGCCGGCAGAGCCAGCACCAGCAGCACCAGACCGATCACGCCGCCCAGTATCCGTCCTGTCCGCATTTCCGCCTCCCGATCCGCCCGATCCCGTGCGCCCGCCGCCGGCCAAAGGTGGGGAAAGACCGGCGGCGGGTCAAGGGGCCAGCGCATGCCTTTGCGATCCGCGCTAGGCGATGGTTTCACGATAGCCCGCCAGCGCCTCCGCGACCTCGTGCATCTCGTCGGTGCGGCCGATGGTGATGCGCAGGCAGTGGGGCAGCTTGTAGCCCCCCATCTGGCGGACCAGGATGCCGCGATCCTTGAGATAAAGCCGCACCGCCTCGGCCTCGCCCCAGGCGCTGAAATCGACCAGCACGAAGTTGCCGGCGCTGGGATGAACCCGGAGCCCGAGCGCCCCCAGCCGGCCGGCGAACCAGTCGCGGCAGACCTCGTTGTGCCGGCGGGCGGTCTCGAGAAAGGGCTCGTCCTCCAGGGCGGCGATGCCGGCGGCCTGCGCCGCGGCATTGACGTTGAAGGGACCGCGCACCCGGTGCAGCACCCCGGCGATCGCCGGTGAGGCATAAGCCCAGCCCAGCCGCAGCGCGGCCAGCGCGTAGGCCTTCGAGAAGGTGCGCGCCATCACGACGTTGTCGGCGCCCTGCACGAGGTCCTGTCCCGCCGTGTAATCGGCGGCGGTGACGAACTCGGCATAGGCGGCGTCGATCACCAGCACGACGTGGCCGGGCAGTCCGGCATGGAGGCGGCGCAGCTCCGCGGCCGGCAGGCAGCTGCCGGTCGGATTGTTGGGGTTAGCCAAAAAGAGCAGGCGGGTCTTCGCGGTCACCGCCGCCAGCAGGGCATCGACACTGGCGGTGAGGTTGGTTTCGGGCGCGGTCACCGGCGTCGCGCCCACGGTGCGGGCGGCGATCGGGTACATCAGGAAGCCGTATTGGGGATACAGCACCTCGTCGCCCGGTCCGGCATAGGCGCGGGTGACCAGACTGAGCAGTTCGTCGGAGCCGGCCCCGAGCACGATCTGCCCGGCCTCCAGCCGGTGGCGCGCGGCCAGCGCCTCGGTCAGCGCGGCGCCGCCGCCGTCGGGATAGCGGTGCAACTCGCCGGCCAGCGCCTGATAGGCGGCGGCGGCGCGCGGGCTCGGGCCGAGCCCGCCTTCGTTGGAGGCCAGCCGGATCAGGCGGTGGCTGCCCTCCGACTTGCCCTCGCCGCCGATGTAGGGGGCGATTTCGAGAATTCCAGGGCGCGGCACCGGTGCGGTCATGACCAGAACATCCTCAGCAGCTCATTCAAGACGCCAAAGACGCGCTTTTAGGCCAGACCGCGGCCTGAAATCAACCACCGCCACCACCACCGCCCGCCGGCTCAGCGGCGGCGCAGGCGGCCGAGGAAGCCGGTGACTTCGGCGCGGAGGGTGCCCGAGCCGGCGGCAAGATCGCTGGCCGCGCCCAGCACCAGCCCGGCAGAGCTTTCGGCCTCGGCGACGGCGCGGGACACGCCGGCGATGTTGCTGGTGACCTCGCCGGCCCCCGAGGCCGCCTGCTGGACGTTGCGGGCGATCTCGCGGGTGGCGGCGCTCTGCTCCTCGACCGCGGCGGCGATGGTGGCGGCGATGCCGCTGAGCTGATCGATCGTCCCCGAGATGCGGTGGATGACCTCGACCGCCTCGCCGGTGGCAGCCTGGACGTCGCCGATCTGGGCCGCGATATCCTCGGTCGCCTTGGCGCTCTGGCTGGCCAGATTCTTGACCTCGGAGGCAACCACGGCGAAGCCCTTGCCCGCCTCGCCCGCCCGTGCCGCCTCGATGGTGGCGTTGAGCGCCAGCAGGTTGGTCTGGGCGGCGATATCGTTGATCAACTGCACCACCTCGCCGATCTTGCGCGAGGATTCGGCCAGACCGCGAACCCTCTGATCGGCCTGGTTGGCCTCTTCAACGGCATGCTGCGACATGCGCGAGGATTCGCTGACCCGCTGGCTGATCTCGGAAATCGAGGCGCTGAGCTGATCGGCCGCCGAGGCCACGGTCTGGATGTTGGACGAGGTTTCCTCCACCGCCGCCGCCATCGTCGCGGCCTGATGGCTGGCCTGCCCGGCAACCGAGGACATCGCGCCGGCGGTGGTGCGCATCTGGTCGGCGGCCGAGGCGACCTGATTGACCACACCCATCACGCTGACCTCAAAGGCATCGGCCATTTCGGCCATCGCCTGCCGGCGCTCCTCGGAGGCCCGGCGCTTGGCGTCCTCCTGCTCCCGGCGCAGGCGCTCCATCTCGAGGGAATTGTCCTTGAAGATCTGGACCGCCCGCGCCATCTGGCCGATCTCGGTCTCAAGGCCGGTGTCGGGAATTCCGATCGTGGTGTCGCCGGCGGCCAGCACGGTCATGACCCCGGTCAGCCCCGACAGCGAGCGGCCGACGCTGAACACCGCCAGCACGACCACGAGGCCGGTCACCGCCAGCACCGCGGCCACGAACAGCAGCGAATAGATGAAGTCCGAGCGGGCGCCTTCGCGCAAGCCGGCCACCAGCGACCGGACCTGCTCTCCCAGCTTGATTTCGACGGTATGGAAGAGGTTGATCCGCTCGGTGGTGCGGGCAAACCAGACCCCGGGCTCGACACCGCCGGTCGAACCGCTGGTGTAGCTCTCGATGGCGATGGCACGCAGGCGGTTGACCTCGTCGTTGATCGGGCCGTCGACGGTCTTTTGGTGCAGCGCCAGCTGCCCGGGGGTGGCAAGGCCGGCGAAGACCCGCAGATAGGTCTCCTGTTCGGCGCGCACGGCCTGGAAGCGCTGCAGCTGAAGCAGATCCAGCTTGCCGGCGGCAAAGCCGGCGGCGCCGGCGGCGCGCTCCTGGCCGGCCCGCTCCTTGGCCTGCATATAGGTGTCGTAGGCGAAGATCGCCTCGGTGATGCGGACGTCGGTGCTCAGGTCCGCCATCACCGGCACGATGTCCAGCAGCCGGGCGATGGTCTCGGTATAATAGCCGGTGGCGGCGTTGGCGTTCAGCGTCAGACCGTCGACCGCGCTGCGGTGAGCGGCAAGCCGGGCGGTCGCCGCCCCGGCCGCGGTAATCTTGCCAGTGAGGACCGCGCCATAACTCCTGGCCTCGAATCCGGCCAGCGCGGTGGCGAGGGCACGCAAGGCCGGTTCGGTGGACTGACGCTGGCCGGCCAGTTCCGAGGCGAACTTCTGGCCCCTGGAGGCGACGAACACCCCCGACATGCCCCGCTCTTTTTGCAGTTCGTGGACCAGGGCGCTGATGTCGTTGACCACGGTGGCCAGGGTGTCGACCGCGGCCAGTGCACTGACCGTCCGCTGCTTCTCGACCACGACATCGCCGGCGAACCAAAGCAGTCCCAGCACCGGCAACAGTGCGGCCAGGAGCACCCTGGTCCGAATCGTCAGTCGCGACAACACCGTGATCATCAGCCCCTCCCAACCCGACGGATATCCGCTTGCGGTTCTGAGGACTCTATATATCTAAATTTTCGTAAAATTGAAAGCTCTAAGACAAAGGGTAGAACTTGAAGCGTTCGCCCTCTCGGTTCTGGCGGTGACATCCCCGGGGCAGCCGTATTCGGCGGGCAGGTCCCTGGCGCTGATGATCATTCCGGCACGGGAATGATGGGGCGATGGATGGGACTCGAACCCACGACCACTCGGACCACAACCGAGAGCTCTACCAACTGAGCTACCACCGCCTCAGGGATGGCGTCATATGCCCTAACCAACGCGGCCCGTCAAGCGGAGTCGTTGGAGAATTGGCGAACATCCGCACCACCCTCCGGCCGCGATGGCGGTTGGGTCGGCAGATATGCTCACTATTTAATCATGTCGCTTAAATGACGGGCCATTGCCTGCAAAAAGCAATGGCACCGGTCGGGCGAAGGTGGCAATGTGAACACGATATCGGGTATGGCCAGTAATGGCACGGGCCGTGCAACACCGTTGGCACGCGCCGTGCATGCAAACTGGTAGCCGGCGGCAAACGCCTCTTGGTTGAACTTAGTCATTTGGGTGAGCCGATGAAAAAGGTTGAAGCGATCATTAAACCGTTCAAGCTCGACGAAGTGAAGGAAGCCCTCCACGAGGTCGGGATCAAGGGCATCACGGTCACCGAGGCAAAAGGTTTTGGCCGGCAGAAAGGCCACACCGAACTTTACCGCGGCGCCGAATATGTCGTCGACTTTTTGCCCAAGGTCAAAGTCGAAGTGGTGATGGAAGACGGTCTGGTCGAACGGGCGATCGAAGCCATCCAGCACGCGGCCCAGACCGGTCGAATCGGCGACGGTAAAATCTTCATCAGTCCGGTCGAAGAGGTTGTGCGCATCCGCACCGGTGAACGCGGAAACGACGCCATCTGACCCTGTCTACCCCTCGTGCCGTCTCGTCCTAACTGCCGGGAGAGGCTTCGTGATCCGGCCCCATCGTGGGAGCTCGCGGCCAGACGTCGGCTGCGGGCTCCCAGCTTGTCCGTTGTCTTTCGTGATCGAGGCGTGAGATAAGCTGCGGCCAGTCACCTCCGCTTCCGGGTCAGCCGCTGGCGCATACCGGCGCGGCCAATCAACCCTAGTTTCGTGGGATTCG
>JBAXPR010000137.1:0-8311 GCA_037132135.1 Rhodospirillaceae bacterium | reverse complement strand
GGTCTTCATGTGATCCTGGACGTCGTCGAACTTCAGGGGCCGGGACTTCATCCACGGATAGGTCGGCATCACCGATTCCGGTACCACCGCGCGCGGATTGACCAGATGGGCGGTATGCCATTCATTGGAGTATTTGCCGCCGACCCGGGCGAGATCGGGACCGGTCCGCTTGGACCCCCACTGGAAGGGATGGTCATACATGCTTTCGGCCGCCAGCGAGTAGTGACCGTAGCGTTCCACTTCGTCACGGAACGGACGGATCTGCTGGCTGTGGCAGAGGTAGCAGCCCTCGCGGACGTAGATATTCCACCCGGCCAGCTCCAGAGGAGAGTACGGGCGCATGCCATCGACCTTCTCGATCGTCGATTCGATGGTGAACAGGGGCAGAATCTGCACCATGCCACCGATCGAAACCGTGATCAGGACGAGGATGAACATCAGAACGACGTTCTTTTCGATCTTATGGTGGATCGTGTCTTTATCGTGAGCCATGAGTTCGGTCCTCCATCCTCAAGCGGCCACGGCTACCGGCGAGGAGACATACGGCTTTTCAGTCCGCACATCGCCCTTGATGGTCCGGTAAACGTTGTAGGCCATGATGAGCGCGCCGCTGAGGTAGAAGAGGCCACCCAAAGCGCGGATTTCGTAGAACGGATGCATCGCCGCGACCGTTTCCACGAACGAATACTGGAGGAAGCCCTGGGCGTCATAGGCACGCCACATCAGACCCTGCATGATGCCCGACACCCACATGGCGCAGATGTACAGAATGATGCCGATCGTCGCCAACCAGAAGTGGAGGCTGACCAGGCGCAGCGAGTAAAGCCGCTCCCGCTTCCACAGCTTGGGAATCATGTGATAAAGCGCGCCAAAGCTGACGAACGCGACCCAGCCGAGCGCACCGGAGTGCACGTGGCCGACGGTCCAGTCGGTGTAGTGCGAGAGGGCATTGACCGGCTTCACCGCCATCAGCGGCCCTTCGAAGGTGCTCATGCCGTAGAACGCGATCGAGGTCACCAGGAAGCGGATGATCGGGTCGGTGCGGATCTTATCCCAGGCCCCGGAGAGGGTCATGATGCCATTGAACATGCCGCCCCAGGACGGCATCCACAGCATCACCGAGAAGGTCATGCCAAGGGTCTGGGTCCAGTCGGGCAGAGACGTGTAGTGGAGATGGTGCGGGCCGGCCCAGATGTACATGAACAACAGGGACCAGAAGTGCACGATCGACAGGCGGTAGGAATAGACCGGGCGCTGGGCTTGCTTGGGCACGAAGTAATACATGATGCCAAGGAAACCGGCGGTCAGGAAGAAGCCGACCGCATTATGGCCGTACCACCACTGCACCATCGCGCTCTGAACACCTGACACCACCGTGTAGCTCTTGGCGCCGAAGAACGACACCGGCACGTTGACGTTGTTGCCGAGGTGCAGGATCGCCACCGTGACCATGAAGCCGAGGAAGAACCAGTTGGCCACATAGATGTGGGGTTCCTTGCGCTTCACCAGCGTGCCGATGAAGGCCGCGATATAGGTGACCCAAACGACGGTCAACCAGAGATCGGCATACCATTCCGGCTCGGCATATTCCTTGCCCTGGGTGACGCCCAGAACATAGCCGAGAGCGGCCATGACGATGAACGCCTGATAGCCCCAGAACAGGAAGCCCATCACCGCTTCGCCGCCCCAGACTCGCGCCCGGCAGGTCCGTTGCACGACGTAGAACGAGGTCGCGAACAGGGCGCTGCCGCCAAAGGCGAACACGACGCCGGAGGTATGCACCGGGCGAAGCCGCCCGAAACTGGTCCACTCCAGACCAAGATTTAGCGCCGGAAACGCCAGCTCCGACGCAATATAGACACCCATAGTCATCCCAATGATGACCCAGAACACCGTCGCAACCGAAAAATAGCGGATGTATTTGTCCGCATATTGCCCGGTTTGGGGTGCCGATCCCGGTGTCGCTGCCAGTTCCGTCATTCACATCTCCTTTGATGAAGTCAGCGAACATTGCCCCGGCGGCATGCTGAACCGGGAGAACGCCGACCGCCCCTTTCGCCGCTGCGCGCCGTCGCCCTGTTCAGACCCGAGGGAACGACTGCGCTTGGTGACCCGTGCTCGGACGTGAGCAAGACAAGTTATACGGGCCTATCTAACGTGAGAATTGGCGAGTAATCAAGGTATTTTGACGATTGATAATTCTCAATGGTGGATAGGCATGATTAACAAACTATTTAAAATGGCAATAGTCGCCAGCCACCGCCGGTGGCGAGCGCACCTTTCATCTTGGTCGTGAAACAAGGGGATCAGCCCCGACCGCCTGGGCGGGCACCGGATCAGTCGGTGCGGGTAGCGCCCCCATCGGGCGGGGACGATTGTCGGCGGGCCGGCCTCATGCCCAGGCCGGTGGGGCGCGACTTCGGATCTGGAACCGGAAGAGCACGCGCGGAATGATGTCCTCGCGCACCGGAAAGTCGCCGGGACCGACCTCGACGACGAACAGCGCGGCCGAGGTGGCCGGCGCCAGCGGCGCCGGCTCGGGCGCCTGTCCCCAGCACAGTGGGCAATGGCCACTGTCCCTCTGCCCGGCCCCGGTTCCCGAGTCCACGATGAGAACCGTCTTGACGCCTTCAGTGCTGCAAATCGGGGTCAGACCCGCGGCAGCATGCCCGGCGGCCAGCGCCACCGGCAGGGGCAACCAGCCAAGCAGACACACCAGGACCGCGGCCAGCGACGCGATGCGCCGTCCGGACCTGCGGTCATATCTTGACAGGCATCCGCTGCCCCCACGCATGCGGCCCGACCTTTATCGTTGCTGCCGGTTTACCCCCCTGCCCCAGGGTGGGAACCGGCATGCGGCATTCATCGACGGTTGATAGTAGCAGACGCGCTGTGGATAGCAGAATCAGCGTTTATTTTCAATATCTTTTTCCGCTTCGCCGCCCGGCGCCGGCAGATCGTCGTCGTCGAAGAGGACGCGATTGGCGGCGCCGTCCAGGTCGTCAAACTGCCCGCTCCGCAGCGCCCAGAGGAAGGCGATCAGGCCGAACAGCCCGAGTCCCAGGGCCGCGCACATCAGGTAGACCAGTTCCGACATTCCGTTGTCCCCCTTCGCCGCCGGTGCGGCTCAGGCGCAAAGCGTTGATGATCACCAGCACCGACGAGGTCGACATCGACACCGCGGCGATCAGCGGTGTGACCAGTCCACAGACCGCCAGCGGCACAGTGACCAGATTATAGAGAAGAGCCAGGGCGAAGTTCTGATGCACCAGCGCTTCGGCCCGGCGCGCCACCGCCAGCGCCTCGATCACCGGCGCCAGCCGCTGGCCCTGGAACACGGCATCGGCGGCGGTCTGGCTGACATCGACCGCGCTCGAGGGCGACATCGAGACCGCGGCTGCGGTCAGCGCCGGGGCATCGTTGAGACCATCGCCGACCATCAGCACCGTCCGCCCGGCGGCGGCCAGCGCCGCAAGATGCGCGGTCTTGGCCGCGGGCGTGAGATCGGCGTGCCACTCGGTGATGCCGAGCCGGCCCGCGACCGCCGCCGCGACCGGAGCACGATCGCCCGAGAGCAGCACGATGCGATAGCCGGCGGCTCCGAGCATGCCCACCACCGCCCCGGCGTCAGCGCGCGGCCGGTCGAGAAAGGAGAAGCGCACCGGCGGCAGCCCCGGCCGGGCCAGCCACAGTTCCGGGCCAGGGGCAGCACCCTCGGCACCCTCGGCACCGGCGAACCGGCGATGACCGAGGCGGATCTCGCCCTCGGGCGTGTCGAGAATCAGCCCGGCGCCGGCGATCTCGCGCACCCCGGCCAGCACCGCAACCCCGGGCACCGCCCGCACCAGGGCGCGGGCCAGGGGATGACGACTGGCGGCGGCGAGTCCGGCGGCAAGATGCAGCGCCTCGGGCCCGGCGTCAGCCGGAGCCAGCTCGGGCAGGCCGAGGGTGAGCGTGCCGGTCTTGTCGAAGGCCACGGTATCGACCCGGGCCAGCCGCTCCAGCGCCGTCGCCGATTTCAGAAGAATCCCCCGGCGCAGAAGATGACCCGACGCGATCACCTGCACCGCGGGCACGGCCAGCGCCAGCGCGCAGGGACAGGTGATGATCAGTACCGAGACCGCGATCAGCAGCGCCGGCTGCCAAGCCATGCCGCCGACGAAAACCCAGCCGAGAAAGGTCAGAAGCGCGGCAAGATGAACCACCGGCGCATAGAGCCGCGACACCCGGTCGGCGATCGCGACGTGGCGGGCCCTGCCCTGCCCGGCCACCTCCATCAGGCGCACGATTTCCGCGAGCAGCGTGCCCTCGCCGACCGCCTCGACCTCAAGATGCAGCGGCGCCGAGAGATTGAGCGTGCCGGCAAAAATCTTCTCTCCCGGACCGACCGTGACCGGCGTGCTCTCGCCGGTGATCAGGCTGGTGTCGAGATCCGAGAGGCCCGAGGCGATACGGCCGTCGACCGGCACCCGCTCGCCGGCGGTGACCAGCACCATCATGCCGACCCGGACCTCCCCGGGCGGCAGGATCGCGAGCTGTCCGCCCTCGCGGATCACCGTCACCGCCGCGGCGCCAAGGGAGAGCAGATGCTCGGCCGCCGAGCGGGCCCGGCCCCGCGCCCGCTGGTCGAGATAACGGCCGATCAGCAGAAAGAACAGCAGCGAGATCGCGCTGTCGAAATAGGCGTGCTCGCCGCCGCGGATGGTTTCGGCCAAACTCATGATCGTGGTCAGGATAACCCCGATCGAGATCGGCACATCCATATTGGTCCGCCCCGCCATCAGCGCGCGCAGCGCCGAGCGCAGAAACGGTTGCAGAGCGTAGACAATCGCCGGCAGCCCGATCAGGGCCGAGAACCAATACATCAGCGAGCGCGTCGCCGGCCCCATGCCCTGGGAATAGCCGGCCCAAATGGCCACCGACAGCAGCATGACGTTGGCGGCGGCGAAGCCGGCCACCGCCAGCGCACGCAGCAGTTCCTGCTCGACCACGGTGTCGCCATGGGCCAGGCGCCGGGGGTCAAAGGGCGCCAGCCGGTAGCCGAGCCGGGCCACGGTGCCGACCAGGGTATTGACGTCGGTAACATCGGTGCGCCAGCGCAGCCGCAGCCGCCGGGTGGTCATGTTGAGCCGGCCCTCGATCACCCCGGGCTGGCGCGCCAGCACCGCCTCGATCAGCCAGACGCAGGCGCCGCACTGCAGCCCGTCGACCATCATATAGAGCCCGGCGCTGCCGTCGGCTTCACTGTGGACCTGGGCCGAATAGTCGGTCGCGGTCGCGGCCTCGTCGGGGCGCAGCGGTTTGGCCGCCGGGTCCAGCACCCGCCGGGCATAATAGCCGCCGAGGCCGAGACCGCGCACCAAGGCATAAGCCCCGGCACAGCCGGGGCAGCAGAACCATTTCCCGTCGCGATCCTGGCTCGCGCCCGCGGCCGGCGTCAGGCCGCAATGGGCGCAGAGCGCGGCCGTTACCCCTTCAGCCACACCCGCTCGACCTTCTGATAATTGCCGGTGGCGTGGGTGACCTCGAGCCGGAGGTCCCAGACCCCGGGCAGCGGCACCACCACTTCGGCGCCATACCGTCCGCCGCCGTCTTCGACCAGCCTGGTGCGGCTGTCGGCGCCCGATTTGGTCGGCCGCACGAAGCCGACCGAGACCTCGGCCCCGGTCAGCGGTTGCCCGGCCCGGTCCCTGAGATCGAGGTCGAGCCGGCCGCGGAGGCCGCCGGCGCTGGTAAAGGTCACCTTGACCTGCCAGCCCCGATCGGCTTGGGCCTTGGCCGCAGCCAGAGCCAGATTATAGTGTGCGCCCTCGTCGGAGGCATGCTCCGAGGTCAGGCCGCTGAACGACGACAGTGCATAGTGGACCAGCGTGCCGTTGGCCGCGAACACGACCAGGAAGGGCGCCGCGAGCAGCCAGGGAATATACCAGCCGGGCTGGCGGGGACGGCGGACGGCGGTCTTGGGGGAAAACAGTGTCATGGCATAATGCCTCTCAAGTCTATTGGGGACCCATGAAACTGGTGTCGTACTTGTCGTTGATCGACGCGGTTTCCGACATCACCACGAAGCGCAGCGGCGTCGAGGCGCCAGCCAGCACATCTTTGGGCGCCCGCACCGTCACCCGGAAGGTGGCGACGGCATCGGGGACCGCGGCGAGATGAAGGGTGGTGACCGGGGTTTCATCGACGCCCGAGGAAACCATCCGGGCACCCGGAATGCCTTCGAGGGTCACGGTGTATTGGTGAGCCTCGCGGGTGAGGTTGGAGATCTTGAAGGTGAAGCCGTTCATGATCTCGCCGCCGGTGAGCCGGACGAACAGCGGCGCCCGGTCGCGCAGCAGGCTGACATGGACCAGTGCCCGCTCGGAATAAAGGGTGACCATGAACACCCCGATCGCCAGCAGCAGCGCCATATAAAGAACGGTGCGCGGACGGAGCAGGCGGTACTGCGGCGCCTTGCCCGAGGCGCAGGCGACCTGCGCATTGTGGGTATCGAAGGCGATCAGACCCTTGGGCCGGCCGATCCGCTTCATGATGTCGTTGCAGGCATCGATGCAGAGGGCGCAGCCGATGCACTGCAACTGCGAGCCGTCGCGGATGTCGATGCCGGTCGGGCAGACCTGCTGGCAGACGCCGCAATCGATGCAGTCGCCGAGGCCCTGGGCCTTGCGCTGCTCCCAGCTCACCGACTTGCGCAACGGCCCCCGCCCCTCGCCGCGCCAGGCGCGATAGGTGACGATCAGGCTCTCCTCGTCCTGCATCGCCGACTGAAAGCGCGGCCACGGACACATATAGGTACAGGTGTGCTCGCGAAGGAAGCCGGCGAGGAAATAGGTCATCATGGTCAGGATGCCGATGATGGCCACCGTGGTGCCCGAAACCGCCCCCGAGGTGATGTCGTGGACCAGAGTTGGCGCATCGTAGAAATAGAAGATGAACCAGCCGCCGGTGGTCAGCGCGATCAGCAGCCAGACCACGTGCTTGCCGAGCTTGAGAAAGAAGGTGCTTGCGGTCATCGGCGCCCGGTCGCGGCGGATGCGCTCGTTGCGGTCCCCCTCGATCCAGCGCTCGACCAGCATGTAAAGGTCGGTCCAGAGGGTCTGCGGGCAGGCATAACCACACCACAGCCGCCCCCACAACGCCGTGGTCAGAAACAGCACCACCGCGGCAAGAATCAGCAGAAACGTGATATAGTAAATCTGCTGCGGCCAAATCTCGATGTTGAACATGAAGAAACGGCGGCCGTCGAAGTCGAACAACACCGCCTGATCGGAAATCCCCGGCCCCCGGTCCCAGCGCAGCCACGGCATTACGTAATAGCCGATCAGCATCACGATCAGCACCGCCCACTTAACCCGGCGGTGAGGCCCCTTGACCGACTTGGGCTGGACCTTCTGGTGCGCGGCGTAGAGCGACGGCTGTTCCACGGCAGCGGCTGAGTCGTGACTCATGTTGGGCGGACCTCACAGTTGAACGCGGCAGTATCCTGCCATCAGCCGCCATACTTGGCCACGCGGAAAAACTTCGTGGCCTGCATGGCAGTATTGACAGCGGATGGTCGGGAGCTGCTCTGACATAAATGATTTGATAACCTTTTCGGGTTATCTCATATTGACATCGTCATTCGCAGTTCCCCTGGATTGATAATTCGCAATAGGGCAAGGAGGCTCACCCGATGTTTGGCAGTAAGTTCGAAACCTTCGGAATTCTCGGCGGCCTGTTGGCGCTGGTCGCCATCATCGTCACGCTGTTCATCGACCCGGCGATCACCGTTCTGGTCTTCACCGTGCTGGCCTGGCTCAACATCGGCATCGTCATCCTGACCTGCGATCCGCTGGGCACCCAGAGCCACAACTAACCGGCACCGCAAGACCGTGGTGCCTGCGGGGCGTTCCGGGCCGGGAGCGCCCCGTTTTTTTGGCCTCAACTCCCGGCCAGCCGCCAGGCCAGCCAGGCCAGAAATCCGGCATTGCCGATCATCACCAGCGGAGTGATCCGAAGCAGCGCGCCCCGCCATCTGCGGCCGGCGGCATGCCCGGCCAGTCCCACCGCCACCAGCGCCGGCACGGTGCCGGCCGCGAACGCCAGCAGACCCGCCGCCCCGGCCAGCGGCTGCCGGGTCGCCGCCGCCGCCGCCAGGGCGCTGTAAACCAGTCCGCAGGGCAGGAAGCCCAGGGCCAGTCCCAGGGCGTAGCCGCGCCAGCCCACCGGCCCGGCGCCGCTCCAGAGAGGCCGCACCAAGCCTGCCAGCGCCGAACCCGCGGCATCCCCGGCCAGCCACGACGGCATCGGCAGCCAATGGCGCAGCCGC
>JBAXPR010000136.1:0-8392 GCA_037132135.1 Rhodospirillaceae bacterium | reverse complement strand
CGACGCCGGGCAGCTTGAACTCGGCGAGAACCTTGGAAACGTCCATTTCGAAGAACGGGTAGGCGGTCGGTTTTGCCATGGTTGGATTTCCTCAATAAAGCCGCATAAGGATGTTACGAGGCGCCGACCGTATCCCCTTGCCGTCCCGTCGCTGGTCCGTGAGGATCGCTGTCCGAAGGCTGTTCCTGAGCTTCGTCGCACCGCAACACATCTGAGTTAATAATATGCAAACGGCGATTTTGGCGTCAACGATTTTTTGTGTGCGCCGCAGCATAGGCTAACTCAGGGGCGCCGGACCGGGTCCCCTGACCCCGCCGACAACGAATGGTGACTCCCCGCCATCTGGACCACTATCCCTGGAACAGATGACCGGCTGCGGGAATTCCACCTGACCACGTCAGGGTTTACCCGTGCCGGTCGTGCACTATCCTCCCGGCACCGCGCGGAGTCAAGTCGGCGAAAATTCGCCCCCCCGACCGCCTTTTTCGACCGAATCCGACAAGGCCTTAACAGGGCGTGAAGATTCCCTGATTTCATCGCCGGCTACCCCGGACCACCGCGATCGGGACGGTGGCGCTTCGTGTTCCGCTTGGCGGCGCCGGAGCGCCGTGCGGGCGGTCGCTGGCCGTGCTGGCGCCTCTCGAGTCGGTCGACCGCCGTTCGGCCGCGGCAGATCGCCGCACGAACGCGGCTCATCCCGGCGGTGACGGCAAAGAGTTGACTGATTGACCCGGCGTGCCATGCTGCGGGCACGGATTCGCAGTCTTCAGTTCACGACGGTGCCCACAGTCGCCCCCACCGCCCCCGTCCCCTTGCGCCCTGGCCGCCATCAGCCCTTCCTCACCCCCGACGAGGAACGGCAACTGGCGCTGCTGGCCGCTGCCGGTGATGCCGCTGCCGCCGAGCGTCTGATCGTCAGCCACCTTAGGGTGGTCAATGCGGTGGCGCGGCGCTATGGCCGACTCGGCCTGCCGGTCAACGATTTGATTCAGGAGGGCACGCTCGGGCTCATTCATGCCGTGCGCAAATTCAATCCCGATCATAACGCCCGCCTGGCCACCTACGCGATGTGGTGGATCCGGGCGGCGATTCAGGATTACATCGTGCGTTCGTGGTCCCTGGTCCGAGTCGGAAAAACCGCCGCGCACAAGGCGCTCTTCTTCAGCCTGAAGCGCCAGGGCGCGGAGTCGCGGCCGGCCGGCCATTTCGGCGAGCATCTGGCCGAGGACGTGCTGGGCCGGTTGGCCCGCCGGTTCCGCCTGCCGCCGGCCGAGGTCGCGGGGCTGGCGCGCCGGGTCGCGGGCAAGGATCAGCCGCTCGATGCGCCGATGCCGTCATCGCGCCCGGGCGATGGCGCTTCCGGCAGCTTTGCCGACCGGCTGGCGGCCGATCAGCCGACTCCGGAAGAGATCGTCGCCGCGTCCGGCATGACGCGGCTGTGGGTCGGCCTGATCGAAAAGGCGCTGGCGATGCTGCCGGCCCGCGAAGCCGCAATCATCCGCGAGCGCCATATGGGCGACGTGGTCAAGACCTTCGAGGCGATCGGCCGCGAACTCGGCCTGTCCAAGGACCGGGTGCGTCAGTTGGAAAAGCAGGCTCTGGCCCGCTTGCGTGATCTCCTCAAGCCCCAGGCCGCGGTTCACGGCCTGCCCGGTTGAGAGGAAGCCGGCGGCTGGCGCAGCGGCACCGGCAGCGCCGCCGGGGCGGGCGGCGGCGGCTTGAACAGAGAGGTCAGCGGCGGCCCATAGAGCAGATAGAGCACCACCGCCAGCGCCAGCCCGAGCAGGATGGCGAGGCCGTAGAGCGTCAGCGGCACCGGCACCTTTTCCCCCGGCCGGCGCCGTCCCGAGTCGCGGCGGCCCCGGCGCGATGACCCGTCCGCGCCCTTGCGGGGATCGTGCAGCGCCAGGAGCTTCCAGTTGAATTCCTGGCCGCCGTAGTCTGAATCGGGGTTGTAATCGAGACGGATCAGCCGGAAATAGCCGCGCGGCTTGACCTTGACCACCTCCCGGAAGGCGCGCTCGCCCAGGGCCTGACTCTCCTCGACCACAAGGGACTTCCAGCCTTTGCCCTTGGCGCACTGGACAACGAATCGCGGCGGTTGATCGGTTTTTGACGGCGTCATGACTCCACTCCGCCCCGGCCTCTCATCCCTTGCCCGGACAGTAGGTTACCCGACGCCCGCTGCGTCAAGGGATCGCGCGCAACCGGAATGGTTGCAATCTTGTTTGCCGAGGCAGTTGGTTTTTGCCCGGGGGCTATGGCATAAGAGTCGCGCCGGAGGGGGGGCCGAGGTCTGGCGGACCATCCCGGCGCGGCCCGGTTTCGAGCGGGCGCTGCGCCGCCGGGTATGTTTTCTTCACAGAACACCCAATCATTTTAGGTAAGGGAGTCTCTCATGCAATTGCAGCGTCGCTCGGTGTTATCCGGTTTGGCGGCCGCCGCCGTGTGTCCGATTTGCCTTTCGCGCGGCGCATCCGCCGACGAGCCGCACGGCCACGAAAAACATTGGACCTATGAAGGGGAAGAGGGGCCCGAGCATTGGGGTGAACTCAAGCCCGAGTTCAAGACCTGTTCGATCGGCATCCAGCAGTCGCCGGTCAACCTCGCCAAGCCGGTTCACGCCAGCCTTTCCAAGCTGGTGATCGACTGGAAGCCGTACCCGGTCACCGTGACCAACAATGGCCACACCATTCAGGTCAACTCCCCGCCCGGCAGCACGATTTCGGAAGAAGGCGGCGAAAAATTCAACTTTCTTCAGTTCCACTTCCATCACCCGAGCGAGCATCTGCTCGATGGCAAGCAGATGGAGATGGAAGTGCATTTCGTCCATCTCAACGAGAAGAAGGACCAGGCGATTGCCCTTGGCATCTTCATCGTCGCCGGGGCCAAGAACGAGGTGCTGGAGCCAGTCTTCGCCAACATGCCCAAGGCGAAGGGCGAGATCAAGACGAGCTTTACCATCGACCCCAACAAGATTTTGCCGGCCAAGCTCGACCGCTTCCGCTACGAGGGCTCGCTGACCACTCCGGCGTGTCAGGAGTTCGTCCACTGGAACGTCCTGCGCCAGACCATCACCGCCTCGCCCGAGCAGATCAAGGCGTTCGCGGCGCTGTTCTCGAACAACGCCCGGCCGCCGCTGCCGCTCAACCGGCGCTTCCTGCTGGAAGGCTGAGCCGCGCATCCGAGAGGACGTGACCAGACGCGGCGGGCCGAAGGGTCCGCCGCGTTTTATTGGGCCAGGGGCCGCGACCCGGCCGCGGCCCCTGGCTGGCGATCAGCCGGCGACGTGGGTCTGGGCGTTCTTGCCGCACACCAGGGCGCAGGCGTTGCAGCCGATGCAGGCGCCGCTGCGGGCGACGCTCATGACCTGCCGGAAGGCATCGTCATCGTCGGAATCGACGATCTCACCCTCCTCGGTGATTCCCTTCAATTCCATGATGCCGCGGTCGCAGACCTTGAAACAGCGCCCGCAGCCGATGCAGGTGATGGGGTCGATGCTCTCGAGGTAGTTCGGAGTCCAGGGCGAGCCATCGCGGGTGAGGGGGCCGGACATCGGATTTCCTTTCGGTGGGACAGCGGCGGGCGCGCTCAGGCGCGCGCGGCCTCGGGATAGGCTTCGACACTCAGCACGCCCTGTTCGACCAGCTTGGCGCCGTCCTCGGCCAGTTTGGCCAGGGTGGGGAAGCCGAAGCGGTGGACGTCGCGCAGCGAACGGCTGATCACCACCAGCTTGCCCGCAATCAGCACCACCCGGCCCCAGCCCTCGTGGGACAGCTTGATCAGCGGCTGGGCGATCAGACCGGTGCGGTTTTCGATCGCGAGACCGACGGCGGCGTAGAACTGATCGAGGCGCATCAGGGTGCGCGGATCGGGATCGCCGATGATCGGCAGCTGCTTACGCTGTTCTTTGGTCACGATGAAGCTGCGCAGCAGCATCTGATCGTTCTTGTTGTCCCAGGCGCCGTGGGCGTCATGGGCGCGAATCACCCGGATCAGGGTCTGGACGAACGGGCTCTTGAGCGCTTCGAAATCGGCGTCGTCATCGATCAGCCCGTCAGGGGCGGCAGTCGGCGGGGGTGGGGGCGGGGCGGCGGTCATGGGGGTTCCCGGCAGGAAGGGGGTGGATGGTCGGCTCAGGCGGGCGCGCCCGACAGCGCCTCGCTGCCGGCTTGCAGCACTTTACGCAGCCAGGGCGGCGGGTTGCCCTTCAGCATGGTCTGGCAGCGCGCCAGCACCTCGCCAATCGGCTCGTCGATGGTGACCTTGATCGGATGGATGCGGGCGTTGACCACCCGGGCCGCCGCCGGCCCGCCGATGGCGCGCACGAACAGCAGCTGACAGCCGGCGATCGCGGCCAGCCGGGGGCCGATGCGGTCGTCGGCATCCTCGACGTGGTGGCCGTCCTCGTTGCTGGTGCTCTCGAAGCGGATTGCCTCCAGCATGCGCGAGCCCTCGGTGGTCACCTCATAGATCGCGAGGGTGCGGGCGCCGGCGAAGTGGGCGTCGACCGTTTTCAGGTCCTGGGTGGCGATGGCGATTTTCATGCGGCCTCCAGCGGGATAAGCGGCGGATGGGGTGGTCGGGGCGGCCTCAACCAGCCGCAGCCTGCGGATCGATGGTGCGGTCATCGTCCTCCTCCCGGGTCTGGTCGGGGTGGTTGCGGTCGATCAGGATGTTGCCGATCTCGAAAATCAGGTCGCGGCTGCCCCGATAGCCGACGCTGACCCGGTGCGCCGCACCCAGGCGATCAAAGAGCGGAAAGCCGGCGCGAAAGAGCGGAATGCCGGTGCGGCGGGCGGTCTCCGCGCCCTGGGCGTTGGTCACCAGGAGGTCGCAGCCCGGGGCGTCGCGCTCGAGATCGTCGAGATCGCCGACCAGCAGCCGGCGGGCGGCCAGCGCCGGCAGGCCAGGGGCGGCACCGGTGGTCACCGCGACCTGGAGCGTGGCCCCGAGGTCGGAAAAGAGCGTGCCCAGCGCCAGCAGCAGATCCGGTTCGGCGGCGATGGCCACGCGCTTGCCGGCGAAGGGAATGTGGCCGTCGAGCATGGCATCGAGCAACTGGCTGCGCCGGCGGCGGAGGCGCTCGGGCACCGGCTCCCGGCTGAGCCCGCTCAGGAGCGCGATCAGGCGGTCACTGGCCTCGAGCCCGGTCAGGTGGGGCAGCAGTGTGAAGGCGACGCCGGTACGCCGGTGCAGCGCCTCGGCGGCGGCGCGCATGTGTTCGCCCACCACCAGGGTGTGGATCGAGCGGCCCATCGCCCGGATCTGGTCAAGCCCGGTGCCGCCGAGGCTGTGCGGGATGTAGCCTTCGGCGACGTGGCCGTCGAGGGATCCGGAGAGATCGGGCAGGATGATCGGCTCCAGGCCGCAGGCCTCGACGATCTCGCGCAGTTCCTCGAGATCGCCCGGGGTCAGGTGGCAGCCCGCCAGAATGTTGATCCGGGCCTTGGCCACCGGAGTGCAGCGCCGTTCGGGAACCAGGGTCTCGATCATCGCGGTCACCGCGCTGCCCCAGCCTTCCTGCATGCCGCCGATGTAGTCCGGGGTCGGGGCGAAGACCACGGCGAGGTCGGACCATTCGGGGTGGCGGGCGCGCATCAGTTTCAGATCGCCGACCATGTCCTCGCCCCGGGTCTCGGTCAAACCGGTGGTGCAAAGGCCGATCACCCGCGGCCGGGCGCGTTCGAAGATGGTGCCGATCGCCTGTTCGACATGATCGGCGCCGCCAAGAATGGTCGACAGCTCGTTCATCGCCGTGGTCTGGAGCGGAATCGCCTCGCGGAAATGCCGGACCAGGGCCACGAGGGCGAAGGCGGTGCAGCCCTGGCTGCCATGGAACAGCGGCAGGCACGACTCGAGGCCAAGAAACGCCATCGCCGCCCCCAGCGGCGCGCTCATCTTGAGCGGATTGATCGCGGCGGCCTTGCGGGGGTGGAGCGGCTGCACGGTCATGGCTGGACTCCCGCCTCGATGGGGGTGGTCGCCCACGGCGGCGGCCGGCGCACCGCCGCCCACACCGGATTGGTCAGCTCGCGATGAATGCCGCGCACCAGATTGACCATGCCGCCATAGCCGGCGAAGGGATGGTGGCGCTCCTGATTGATGTCGAGCCAGGGCACCTTGGCCTTGAGGGCGACGAACTGGGTGCGTCCGCCCGACATCAGGATGTCGGCCTCGCCCTCGGCGAGCATGCGGTACATCTCGCGGGGTGCGATCTGGTCGAACAGCAGGGCGTCGGGGCCGAGCAGCGCCCGGGCCTTGGCCTTGTCGTCTTCGGTCGATTTCCGGACCGAGGTGCCGATCACGGTCATGCCGACCTCCTGAAGCGCCGAGATCACCGACCACGACTTGACGCCGCCGGTGTAGAGCAGCACCCGCTTGCCCTCGAGGGCCGGGCGGAAGGCGGCCAGTCGCGCCCAGGCCCGCGCCTCTTCGGCGGCAATCAGGGTTTCGGTGCGGCCGGTGAGGTCGGCCGGGGCGCCGCCCCCGACCAGCATGCGCGCGATGGTGCGCAGCGCCTCCGAGGTGTCGCCGATGCCATAAAACGAGCCCTCGAAATAGGGGATGCCCCAGCGCTCCTCCATCTTGCGCGCCAGCGTGATCAGGGCCTGGGAGCAGACCATCATGTTGAGCCGCGCCCGGTGGGCGGTACAGACTTCGGCATAGCGGCCGTCGCCGGTGATCGAGGCCAGAATGCGAATGCCAAGTCGTTCGAACAGCGGTTTGACCTGCCACAGCTCACCGGCGACATTATATTCGCCGAGCACGTTGATGTCGCAGGGCGTGGTGACCGCGGGTTCGCGGCTGCCGATGACATAGTCGAGCAGCGCCTCGCCGCCCAGTTTGTTACCGAGATTCTTGGAGCCCGCGAAGCCGGGGGCGTTGACCGGAATCACCGGCTTGCCATAGGTCTCGGCGGCCAGGGCGCAGACCTTGACCAGATCGTCGCCGATCAGCGCCGGCACGCAGGTCTGATAGACGAAGACCGCGGGCGGATCGAAGCGGGTGATGATTTCGCCGATGGCGCGGAACAGCTTCTTCTCGCCGCCATGAATGATGTCGAGTTCCTGCAGATCCGTGGTCATGCCGATACGGTAGAGCATCGGACCGGAGCTGAACGAATGGCGGCTATCCCATGAATTGCCTTCGCAGGCGATAGGGCCATGCACCAGATGAGCCGCATCGGTAATTGGCTGCAACGCCACCTTGGCGCCGTCGAAGGCGCAGCCGCCGGCCGCCGCCCCGGGAGTCAGGGTCTTGCGGGCGCAGCCCTTGCGACGGTCGTCGGTGCTCTTGGCCTGGTTGGTCGGACAACCCGGCTCGTTGAAGACCTCTTGCAGCTTTTGTTTGAGCATGACTCGCGTCTCCTCTCCTGCCCTCCCCCGGCCCGGCCGGAGGAGGGTAGCGAGACTCGTTACCGGGTCAGATCGTAGCTGATGCCGGTTTTGGCGGTCTTGATGTCGAGTTCGTCGAGCACCTTGTCGAGAATCTTGACCAGCACCTGCAGCGCGCCCTGATAGCCGATGGTCGGGAAGCGATGGTGATGATGACGGTCGAAGATCGGGAAGGTCAGCCGGATCAGCGGCACGCCCAGATCCTTTTCGAGATACTTGCCGTGGCTGTTGCCGATCAGGAAGTCGGCGGGTTCGGTCGCCAGCAGCGAGCGCATCGCCCACAGATCCTTACCGCCCCAGACCTTGGCCTGACCGCCGAACGGCGAAGCCTTGATTTCGGTCTCGAGGGCCGCGACCCAGGCCTTATTGCCGTTGGTGGCCAGCAGATGGGTCGGTTCAGCGCCGACCTCGGTCAGGAAGCGCGACATCGCGGTCACGAAGTCGGGGTCGCCGAATACCGCGAAGCTCTTGCCGTGGAGATGGTTCATCGAGTCGGCGTAGGCATCGACCACCCGGCCCCGTTCCAGCTTCAGCGCCTCGGGGATCGGCTTGCCGGTCAGTTCCGAGAGTTTCATCAGCAGGGCGTCGGTGGCCTTGACTCCGACCGGATAGGAGAATGAACAGACCTGCTGGCCCTTGCCGGCGATGTATTCGAGAGTCTTGACCGAGCATTCGGATTGCAGCGAAATCGTCGCCTTGGCGTTGAGCGCGGCCCTGGTGGCGGCGATGGTGGTGCCGCCAGAATACATCTGGTAATCGCCATCCGACGGCGTGTCGTAGACGTCAGAGGTATCGGAGAGGATCGTGTATTCGATCCCCATCAGGTCGAGAATGCGCTTCAGTTCCCGGTTGTTGCCGACACTGTAGCCGTCAAAGCCGGGGATGATGTTGATGCTGGCATTGGGAACCCGCTCCTGGCCTTCCCAGAAGTAGGTCAGGATGCCCTTCATCATGTTGTCGTAGCCGGTGGTGTGGCTGCCGACGAAGGCCGGGGT
>JBAXPR010000135.1:0-8686 GCA_037132135.1 Rhodospirillaceae bacterium | reverse complement strand
TGAACAAACTCTATCCCTAGTGGGTGTATGTGTCAACCGGATAGGCATGGCTTGTTGAAGGCGGCCAGCGCCTCCAGGCCATCGATCGGCGCCGCGATCAGCTGCTGTCCGGTCATGGCGTCTCCCCCTGGTGGCCCTCGCGACGAAACCACAGCTCCCGCTCGCCGGCAATCATGCCGTTGCAGATCGCGGTGCCGTCGTCCTGACGCTCACAGCGGTAGGTGTCCTGGCGGGCCGTGAAGTTCCCGGTGCAGCGCCGCCGCTTCATGGTCGCGACCAGCGCCCCCGACGGGTCGAAGGTCGCGGTCAGGGGCAGGCGGCAATCGACCGAGCGGCCTTTCATCGGTCCGGAGAGGATGACGCTGTGCTTGTCGAGCGTGCCCTTGCCGGCGCCGTCAAAGCAGAGCCGCTCGGCAAAGTAGCGCTGATCGCCGACCGCCTGACCGGGCCGGGCCTCCATGGCATAAGGCGCGATGTAGTCCTTGCCCAGGGTCCAGCAGCCCTCGAGCATCGCGAGGTCCTTGCGCTCCCAGCGCTCCTTGGGCAGATCGGCCGGCGGCGGCGGCGGAGGAGGAGGAGGTGGCGGTGGTTCGGGCGCGGATGGCGGCGGCTCGGCCTTCGGCGGCGCGGACGGCGGGGCCGGCGGTTCAGCCGAGACCGCTGGCGGCGGCGAAGGCGGCCGGTCGGGCTCCGGCCGCGGCCACAGCCACCACGCCAGCAGTCCGGACAGCAAGAGGGCGAGCAGCGCCACCAGCCAGCCCCGGCCGCGGCGGCCCGGGGGCGGCGGGGGCGGCAGAGTCTCGGGCGGGGCGGCGGCGAAGGGATCGAAGCGGCCGGTGCCGATGGCGCGAAAGCCCCAGAAGGTCAGCACCAGGGCATCGCCGAGGACAAAGAGATGCTCCGGCCCCGGCACCTCGAGCGCGGTGTGGAGAATCTGGCCGAGGGTGCCCGGCCGGGTGTTGGGGCCGCTGCGGGCCAGCGTCAGGGCCAGCCCGGTCAGCGCCTCGCCGGTCTGGAGGCGCCGGGGCTCCAGGCGCGCCCGCTCGGCCGCCGGCAGCTCGGTCCAGCGGCGGGCCGGGCCGCTCAGCCCGGTGGTCCAGACCAGCTGATCGCCGACCCGCTCGGGCCGGGCGAAGACATCGGCCGCCGCCGCGCCCAGACGCTGCCGAACCAGCGCCACCAGCTCCGGCTCGGCCTCGAACACCGGCTTGTTGAAGGCGGCCAGCGCCTCCAGCCCGTCGATCGGGGCCGCGCTGAGGCGCTGTCCGCTCATGCCGTGCTCCGCCTAGCGGCCACCCTGGTCCATCCTCACCTGGAAGTGGCTGCCATTGCTGCTGTTGGTGCCCTGGCAGGCGACCTTGCCGTCGGCGCCCTTGGCGCAAGTGGTGGTGGCTCCGGCCATGGTGCTGCCGTCATTGCAGATCAGAGTCTTGCCTTCGGTGATCACCAGCTTGCCGTCGGGACCGGTGATGGCCTCGACCTTGGCCCGGCACTCGCGGCCGTTCTGGCCCCGGATCACGACCTGACCCTGGCCGGACTTGTCGAACTCATAGCTCTGCTCCAGCGGCCGGTTCTGGGAATCGCGCAGACCCGAGCGGCTGTGCCACTGGCCCTCCATGAAACCGGCGGGGCCGGGCCTGGCGTTGTCCGGCAGGGCCAGGGGCTTGCCCGGCGGCGGTCCGCGGTCGGCCGGCGGCAGGGCGCCGGGCGGCAAGGTTCCGGGCGGCAACGTCCCGGGAGGGATGAGTCCGGGCGGCCGCGCACCGGGCGGGACGGTCGGGTCGGCGGCAGTCGGCGGCGCGGCATCCGGCCGGACCGGGGCATGCTCGGGCGTCGCGGGATCGGCGCCCGGGGAGAGCGGCGTGACCGGCGGCGTCCCGGGCTGAAGGGCCGGGCTGTCGGCGCCGCCCGGCGGCACCGCCGGGACCGGCAACTCCGGGCCGGGAACGAGGGCACCGCCCGGACCAACCACGACCCGGCCGCCCTCGACGACGCCGCCGGGACCGATGGCCACGCCGGGCCGCCCCGGCACCACGGTTTCGGGGAGCTGGGCCGCCGGGCGGTCGGGCAAGAGCGGCCCCCGACTGTCCGGAGGCGGGGCCAGGCTCTCGGGCGCCCCGGGCAGCCAGGGCGCCAGCACCAGCGGCCGGGGTCCGAGAGCCGGCATCAGCCACCACCAGAGCGCAAGCAGGAGCAGCAAGAGCAGCAGCAACAGCAACCACCACCAGCGTCGACACCAGGGCCGGGGCCGCAGCGCCGCGGCAGCCTTCAGCGCCGCCTCAGCGGCCGGCGGGGCTTGCAGCCGGATCGGCTGGGGCGGCAGCAGCAGGGGCTCGATGCCGTCGGCGATGCCGACCCGCTTGAAGCCCCAGAAGGCCATCACCGGCTTGTCGTCGACAAAATAGAGATATTCGGGTCCCGGAACCCGCAACGCCTGTCCGAGTACCCGCGAAAAGTTGAAGTTGGGCGAGGCCTCGTCGGCCTCGGACAGCTCCTGCTGATAGGCGGCGAGCCGGGCGTGAAACGCCTGCTTGACCGGCTCCAGCCGGGCCTGTTCCGCCGGCGGCAGATCGATCCAGCGCCGCGGCTCACCCGGGACCGCCGCAATCCAGCCGATCTGCTGGCCGGCGGGATCGATATCGGGACGGGCGAAGACATTGGCGAAATCCGGTCCCAGCCGCGACGACAACGCGGCGCGGATCTGGCTGTGATGCTTGTAGACCGGCTGGTTGAAGGCGCCCAACGGCTCCAGGCCGTCCGGCGGTTGGATCAGAAGGGTGCTGCCCGTGCGCATGACGCCTCGTCCCGCTGGTCTAAGGGGTGGGGGGCGGCGCGCATTTCGCGGCCGCGGCTTCGAGTTTGGCCAGTTCCAGCCCGAGCGCGGCCAGATGCCCGCCGTCGCCGGCCGGCCAGGGCAGCCCCGGCGCCAGCAGCAGCGCGAGCAACGCCAACGCCAGTGCCGCCGGCAGGATGACACCCAGCCGCGGCCGGCCGGCGGCGCGGGCCGGCGGTGGCGCCGGCGCCGGCTCCGGCGCAGCCGGACCGCCGAGGCCGCGCACGCCATCGGTGCCGGCCGGTCTCTCGGAAGTCTCAAGGCTCCAGCCGACGATCACCGGCTGGTCGCCGGCCAGCCAGATCTGCTGGCCGGGCGGCAGCCGGGCGATCGCCCGCAGCTGGCGGCCGAGCCGCCGGCCTTCGGCGCCCTCAGCCTGGAGGCGGTCGCCCAGTGTCCGCACGTCGCGCAGCATCGCCTCGACCCGCTGCACCACCTGGGTCCGCCGCGTGAGATCGAGGCTGGCCAGCGGCACCGCCGGGCCCGGCGTGCGGAGGTGCCAGCCAAGACCGCCCGCCAGCCGCTCCGGCCGGGCGAACAGGGCGGCGTGACCGGCGCTGAGCCGTCCGGCCAGGGTGGTCTGAAGGCGCTCGAAGCCGGCGGCGACCGGCTGGCCGTCGATCAGGCGGTCGGGCGGCAGCGGCTCGGGGGTGAGGGTCAGGGCCTCGGTCATCGCCGGTATCCTCAGTTGCAAATCCGGGCATCGGGGGTGACGCGGATCGAGGCGCCCGCGAGGAATGTCGCGAGATCGCCCGCCGAGAGAGCATAGTTGACGTGCCCCGACTGGGCCTGATCGACGGCGATGAAGGTGTTGACCCCGACCAGCCGGCCGCAGGCATCGACCAGCGGCCCGCCCGAATTGCCGGTGAGCACGATCGCCGAGTGGACGATCTGGGTCAGACCAAAAGCCGAGGTCTGGGCCGCCGACACCGAACCTTCGGTCAGGCTGAGGTCGGGCGCGGCCGAGCGGTCCCCCGACAGCAGCCGCCGGAAGCCGGCATCCTGACCGATGACCAGACCGGGATAGCCGGCGACCACAACCTTTTGCAGCTTGCCCACCCCGGCCGCGAAGGCCAGCGGCTCGGCGTTGGCCACCGCGGGGATGCGGATGACCGCGAAATCCGGCGCCCCGGCATCGCCCGAGCCGCGGGTCTGGGCCACCACCTGCCCCCAGACCACCTGTCCGAGACGCTTGGAGGTCACCAGGACCCGCCGGTCGGCCTGATGTTCGATGACATGGCGGTTGGTGGCGATCAGATCGGGGGCGATGAAGAAGCCGCTGCCGCTGCCGCCCTCGGTCAGCACCAGCACGGTGCTGCGCTCAAGGTGGCGGGCCAGTTCGGTCAGCGGTGCCGGCGTGATGGCGCCGGCCTGCGGCGGTGAGGCCGGCGGCGACAGCGGCGGCGGCGTGGCGGCGAGCGGCACCGGTGGCTGGCCGGGGGGGGGCACCGGCAGCCGGGCCGCCGCCGGCGTGGCACAGTCAGCCAGCTGGGCGCGCCGGGCGGCGACAACCAGTTCCAGCCGCCCTTCATCGTCGAGCGGCAGGGCCAGCACCGGCAGGACGTGGGGCAGACGCCCGGCCAGCCGCGCTCCGGCCAGCGCCGCCAGCACCACGACCACGCCCCAGAGCGCGATCAGGAGGGCCGAAGGCGCGCCGCCCCGAGCGCTTGTGTTCGGGCCGGTCATGGCTCAGAGCGCGGCGCTGAGGGATCGAATCTGCTGCTCGATCTGGTGTTTCTCCTGCTCCATGCGGTCAAGGTCGCGCTGCTGCTCCGCGACGCTGGTCCGACCGGGCGCGGCGGTTTCGCTCTGATCGATCCGGGCCTGCAGGGCGTTCAGCCGGTCGCTCAGCTGCTTCGCCTGCTGCTGCTGCGCCCCGGTCGCGTTCTGGGCCGAGCGCACCTTGGCCTGCAACTGCCGGACCCGGTTGCGGGTGCTGGCGACCGAGTCGCTGAGCGCGGCGCGCTGCAGCCGCATCGCGGCCTCGTCCGCCGAGAGCTGCGCATGCTCCCGTTGGGTGCGGTCGAGCCGGTCCTGGGCGCTGGCCTCGTCCTGCTTGGCCTGGGCGATGCGCGTCGACGCATTGTTGTAGGTCGAGATGGCGCCACAGGCCCCAAGGAGCAGCGGCAGGCAGCAGACGGCGATCAGGCGATGACGGGCGGTGGACATCGGGGGCCTCATGACACGGGCAATGATTTGTTCAGGGTGGCGCTGAGGGCGTCACGCTGGCTCTTGAGGTCTGCGATCTGCCGGCTGAGCTGGGCCGCCTGGGCCTCATAGTCCCTGGAGCTTTCGCCGGAGGTGTTCTTGGCCGTGATGTAGTCGTCCTGTCTTTTTTCCAGGTTGGCGATCATGCTGTCCAGCGTTTCCTTGTGCTTTTGGACCCGGTCGCGTTCGGCCCGGGCCTGGGCCAGACTGGTTTGACCGGCGGCGACCTGCCGCTGCAACTGGGCCAGCCGGGCGCGGTCGGTCTTGACCACGGTGCGGGCGTTGGCCAGGGAGGCGGCCAGCCTGGCGTTTTCGGTCCTGAGATCGTTGGCGATGGCATCGACCTTGCGGATGTTCTGTTTGGTCGCCTCCTCCTCCTTGGCCTTGCTGTAGCCGTCGAGGCCGCCGACGGCTCCGCCCACCGCCGCCCCGGCGCCGGCCGCGATCAGGCAGTTCTTGGTCCGGCCGCCGAACAGGGCGCAGCCGAGGCCGGCGATGCCGGCGCCGATCAGCGCACCCTGGGCGACACCGCCCCAGATCGTCTGATTGAACACCTCGTTGTCGGCGCAGAGCTGCCGCTCCTCGGTGGTGGTGGCGGCTCCGGAGCAGCCGCCCTGGTCCTGGCCGCCGGTGCTCGCGCAGGCCGAAAGCGTCAGGGACGACGCGAGGAGCAGGCTCAGATATTTTTTGGTCGGCATCATGGAGGAACCCTCGTGTCGTGCGCTAATTGAACGGTCGGCAGGCGAGCGGGAACGGGGTCGGCTGGGTCGCCCGGCACTTTTCCCGCCGCAGATCGGTTTCGAGTCTGGCCGCCGGCAGATCCCCGGCGGTGCGGTAGCTGTCCAGATCGCGCAGAATTACCGCCACCAGCGGTGCCCGTTCGGGCTGCCGCTGCTGCAACTCCTGAAGCAGGATCCGGGCCTGCTCGCGCAACACCCCCTCGGAGGCGTCGGAGAGCAGATGCTGGAGCGTATCGCGATAATAGCCGGCGCGGGTGCGGAAATTGCTGGCGCGCACCGCCAGCAGCGACTTGGCCTCGGGCAGTGACGGCGCATCCTCGATCGCGAGCATCGAGGTGATGTAGCTGCGCAGTTCGCCGGCGATCCAGGCCGCGAATTCCAGGGTCGTACGCACCGCGCGGTCGCGCTGGTCGTTGCGGGTCTTGATATTGGCGGCGATGACCAGCCCCAGGCCCTCGAGGCGGCGCTTGAGCTGAGGGTCCTCGACCGCGCGCGCCAGCGTCTCGACCTCCTTCAGCGGGTCGGTCTGCACCTCTCCGACCGGGCCGGCGGTGGCGGCGGGAGCGCTCTCGGTCAGCGTCGCCCAGTTGTCCCGGACGGCGCGCAGCCGCTGCGGCGTCGGCAGCACCATGGCGGCGATCACGACCCGAAAGCCAACCGTCTTGTCGCGGCGTTCGCCCTGGCTGGTGTAGGGCGCGAGTTCCTGGCGCCAGGAGGAGCGGATGTCGGCGGCGCCGTTGAGATAATTGCCGCCCCGGACCACGAAGCCGCCGGCCTCGCCATGCATCCGCGACAGCCGGTTGAGCCGGAAGAGATCGAACACCAGCTCCGAGGCATTGCCCAGGATATCGTGCACACCCAGCGGATTGGGCTCCAGCAGGCCGATCGCCTGGACCTGATTGTTCGAGGATTCGGCACCGCCGTACCAGGCGAAGCGGGCGAGTGGCCCGGTCAGCGGCGGCAGCGGCGCCGCGAACTCGCCGTCCGACACCGCCGCGCCGCCGCGGGCGGCATATTCCCACTCGGTCTCGGTCGGCAGGCGCACGAAGCCGGGTTGGCCCTCCTCGGCCGGCACCGAGGCTGCGGCATGCTCCATCAACCACCGGCTGTAGCCGTCGGCAAAGGTCATGGCCTCCAGCCAGGTCACGCCGGTCTGGGGCAGGGCGCCATCCGCCGCCGCGGCGCAGTCGCCCCGCACCGCCGCGGCCTGACGCCGGGTCACCTCGTACTTGCCGATGTAATAGAGCCGCTGGCCCTGCGGCCCGTCGGCCGAGAAGCCACCGGCGATGAACTCGGGGTGCTGGTTTTCCTTGTAGCCCTGCGCCCTGTCGATGCCGCCGATCTGAATGCGGCGGTCGTCGAACAGGCCGCCGGCGGGAACCACCACCGGCCGGAAGGCCATCGCGCCCCCGCACGGCATGGTCAGGATCAGATCGTCGGCCCGCGGCCGGGGGTTGTAGGCCGCCGCCGGCCACCCGGCCGCCGCCGCCGACGCTGCCGTCGTCGCGATCAGTCCCGTCAGCAGCGCCAGCAGGCGACGATTGATCATTCGATGCGACCCCGGTCCCAAACCGCGTTTCGGCCCTGGCATCACCAAACAACAGGTATATGACGACATCAATGTACCATACCGCGTTCTGCATAACTCATTGCTTATGTGTTAGGCGCAATGGCGAGGGCACACAATGCGTCACACGGCTTTCCGGCAACCCGTCACATAAGCGGGTGATGAGGACGACAAGGCATCATCCCCAGGAGAGAAGAGCTTACAAGGCGGCAAGGCTCAGAACCAGAGCGCAATCTCCCAAGCGTGACCGTTCGATCTCTCACTATTGGCCGGGCGGCTGCGAGAGTCTTGTTGTCGCGCGAATCGTCATGCCCGCAGAATGCCTTTTTATCTTCAGGTATTCATCACTTCTATCCCGCCATCCGCACCCGGCTTCCGACTAACCACGGCCTCTGCGAAGGGAATACGGAAAGAGCCACCAGCCCGATGTCTGTCATCGAGCGGCGCCCGTTGCTGCCTGTCCGCCGGTCCGGCGCGGCACTCCCGCAACGCCGTGATGGCGCTCTCAAACCTGTCCGCCCGAAGCATGAATCCCATCGCGACTCGGCGCGAATGCCCTTTCTCGCCGTACCGAACACTGCCGGTCACCGGGCCGCGATCATTCGCGCCCCAACCGGCACAGAAACCCCATTGACCGCTTGCCCAGTCGGGGTATGATCACCGCCGTCCAGGAAAGCCCCTGTGGCGGAATCGGTAGACGCGGCAGACTCAAAATCTGTTGTCTTTGCGGACGTGCCAGTTCGAGTCTGGCCGGGGGCACCAACTGGATCAAGGGAACGTCTAGCTGACGCCGTTTCGGGCGATAAGGGCAAGCCGAATAGCGCGGTTTTTGTCCCTGAGTTTTCGGGTAGCGCTGTGTGACTACGGGTGACGGAATCGCCCCTCATTGCCCGGTGGGTGATTCGTGGCTACCGCGCTCAGGCACCAAACGCACCCGCTTTGAG
The DNA here is from genome assembly GCA_037132135.1 of Rhodospirillaceae bacterium. Taxonomy (GTDB): domain Bacteria; phylum Pseudomonadota; class Alphaproteobacteria; order Azospirillales; family Azospirillaceae; genus BOG-933. The sequence goes on along the minus strand of JBAXPR010000135.1, from coordinate 394 downwards.
GCCCGCCAGAGCCGGCCAGACCGCCCGACCTAGTCGACCGCCTTCGGTTTCGACCCTGACGGCCCGCATCAGCCCCTCGGCAACGCCTGGGCTGGCGGGTGACGCTGCCGGGTTGACGATGGTCTCGATAATCGTGGTAGTAGAGTGTTTCGAGACCAGCACGCAACCGAGCAGGTGCGGGAGCTGGTTGCTGGCCTGAAACCGCAGGGCTGCCTTTTCCTAGGGATTGGTGCTGGCGATTGACAGCGCGGTCAGCCGGAGGACTTCCTGTTCGGCGGTGTAAGGCTCGCAAGACCGGTCCGCGCTTGCAGCCATGGGGCCAGATCGTCGGCGTGTTGGGGCCTGGCGTAAAGAAAGCCCTGGACGTAATCGCAACCGATCTCTCGCAGCACGC
>JBAXPR010000134.1:0-8785 GCA_037132135.1 Rhodospirillaceae bacterium | reverse complement strand
TCCGGCCAGGACGAGCCGGCGGCAAGGACGCCCCTGGACGGCTGGCCGATCACCCAGCGGGCTCGGGTGCTGCCCGGCTGTCCGGCCAGGACGAGCCGGCGGCAAGGACGCCCCTGGACGGCTGGCCGATCACCCGGCGGGCCCGGCTGCTGCCCGGCTTTCCAGCCAGGACGTACAGACGTCGAGTGCGCCCGCGCGCCCAGGTGTGCCGATTTCCGCAAAAGACGGACGGTGAATGCTGATTTCAGCCGGCGCCCGAATGCCGGATGGTTCCCGACACCATGGCCCGAAGTTTTCCGGCGCAGGCTGTGGCCCGGGCACCGTGTCGACTCGGGACAATGTTCGGGAGGAATGGTTTGGCCAGGGCGCCCCGCGACCGAGCACGCGCGGGCAAAGACGGGGCGTTCCCGGGAGCATCCCGCTTTCACGGTGCTGCCCCGGTGCTGCCCGAGTTTTGGTGATGGAGTTGCGACCTTCCGCTAACCTATTGAGAGAGATGGTGGGCGATACAAGGATTGAACTTGTGACCCCACCCGTGTGAAGGGTGTGCTCTCCCGCTGAGCTAATCGCCCATCTCGCTCTGGCCATCCGGCGGGCCGCCCGGGAGGGGGGGCGCCGGTGTGGTCGCGGTTATGTACGGCGGGGCGGGGGCGCTGTCAAGCGCTGGCGCATGGGCAGCGGAATCGGCTACAAGGTTTTTTTGCCCGACGCGGAGTGTGATGTCTTGAGTGGAGTATCCAGCCGCGAAGTCAGCGGCGACGAGGCGGGGTTGCGGCTCGATCGCTGGTTCAAACGGCACTATCCCGATCTCGGCCACACCCGGCTGGAGCGGTTGCTGCGTACCGGGCAGGTCCGGGTCGACGGCAAGCGGGTCAAGGCCGGCGACCGGGTCGAGCCAGGGCAGCAGGTGCGGATTCCGCCCCTGGCCACCGCGCTTGACGATGACGGTGAGGCCCCCCCGCGGCCGCCGCCGGTGCGGAGCATCGATTCCGCCGAGGCGGCGGCGATCCAGGCCCGGGTGCTCTACCGCGACGACGAGGTGCTGGTGATCGATAAGCCGGCCGGGCTGGCGGTTCAGGGAGGCACCAACACCACCCACCACCTTGACCGCCTGCTCGACGCCCTGCGCTTCGAGGCCGTCGAGCGGCCGCGACTGGTTCACCGCCTCGACAAGGACACCAGCGGCGTGCTGGCGCTGGCCCGCACCGCCGCCGCCGCGGCCAAACTCACCGAAGCCTTTCGCGGCCGTACCGTACGTAAGCTGTACGTTGCGGTCACGGTTGGCGTCCCCGAGCCGGTGGGCGGGCGGATCGATCTGCCGCTGGCCAAGGAATCCGGGCCGCGCGGCGAACGGGTGGCGGTCAGCGGCGAGGCTGGCCTCAAGGCGGTGACGCTCTATCAGGTCGCCGACACCGTGGGCGAGGCGGCCGCATACGTACGCCTGTCGCCCCAGACCGGACGTACGCATCAGCTGCGCGTACACATGGCGGCGCTGGGTACGCCGATCCTGGGCGACGGCAAGTACGGTGGCGCCGGAGCCTTCATCGCCGGCCTCGAAAGCGCCCGCCAGTTGCATCTTCACGCGCGCCGCCTGATACTGCCGCATCCCAATCCGCGCCGGGGCGAGGTCGATGTCACGGCGCCGCTGCCGCCCCACATGCTCGACACCTGCACCTGGTTCGGCATCGAGCCCGATACCATCCCCGACGCCTTCCCCGGAGACGAGGCTTAGCGGCCGTCCGCCGCACCGGCCACCACAGGAGAGACCTTTCATGTTCAATATCGTGCCCCTGCTGTCCATCGTCGTCGCGGCCTATTTCGGGGTCGCTTTCAGCGCGCCGGCCGCGCTGACCGCTCCGGCGCTGTGGATGCTCACCACCGGCGATCTGCTGCTCGCCTTCGGGCTGGTGGTGCTCTACATCGAGATTCTGAAATCGGTGCGGACCTCGATCGCCTCGATGCTCGATCACGGCCTGTCGCTGCTGCTGTTCGCGCTCTGCCTGATCCTGTTCATCACCGTGCCTCAGGCCGGCACCGGTACCTTTTTTCTTATTCTGGTCATGACCCTGCTCGACGTCATTGCCGGCTTTACCGTCACTCTGGCGGCTTCGCGGCGCTCGGTGGATGTCGGCGGCGGGCTCTGACCGCCGCACTTGACTTCGGTGAGCCGGCGCACGTTATACCATATCAGTCTTGATCCGTGCGGGGTGCGCCGATGTCCGTGTCCGAGAGCCGAACCGAACCGGCCGACCGCCCGTCGCTGCTGGCCTCGGGGGTATCGGTCCGGCTGGCCGGAGCGCTGGCGGTGGCCGCAGGGCTGTGGCTGGCGGTGGCCTGGGCGCTCGGCTGGATCGGCAGCGGGGGCTAGGCGATGGCCGAGATCATCCGGCTTGAGGGCGTGACCTTCGGCTATGAGCGCCATCCAGCGGTCCATCACCTCTCGGGCGGCGTGCGCGCCGGCTCGCTGACCGCGGTGGTCGGACCCAACGGCGCCGGCAAAAGCACGCTGCTGAAGGGCATTATGGGCTTGCTGCGGCCGCTCGAGGGCCGGGTCGAACTGATCGGACTGAAGCGCGCCGAGATTGCCTATCTGCCCCAACAGGCCGAGATCGAGCGCAGCTTTCCCGTCAACGTGCTCGATACCGTGCTGCTCGGCCACTGGCGGGTGACCGGGATGTTCGGGGCGGTGACGGCGCCGCTGCTGGCGCGCGGGCGGGTGGCGCTGGAGAGGGTCGGGCTGAGCGGTTTCGAGCGGCGCTCGATCGCCAGCCTGTCGGTCGGGCAGTTCCAGCGCGTGCTCTTTGCCCGCATGCTGGTTCAGGACGCCCGGCTGATCCTGCTCGACGAGCCCTTTTCCGCCATCGACGACCGCACCACCCTCGATCTGCTGCGGCTGGTCGCCGGCTGGCACGGCGAGGGGCGGACGGTGATGGTGGTATCCCACGATTTCGATCAGGTGCGGGCCCATTTCCCCGAGGCGCTGCTGCTGGCCCGTGAGCCGGTGGCCTGGGGGCCGGCGGCCGGGGTGCTGAGCCCCGCCAACCTCGCCCGCGCCCGCGCGATGTCCGAGGCCTGGGACGAGCGGGCCGGCCGCTGCGCCCGGGGGGCGGCCTGAGATGGGCCTTTACGATTTGCTGATCCAGCCCTTCGCCGATTACGCCTTCATGCGCCGGGCGCTGGTCGGCTGTCTTGCCCTCGCGGTCGGCTGCGGTCCGGTCGGGGTCTTGCTGATGCTGCGCCGGATGAGTCTGATGGCCGACGCCATGTCCCACGCCATTTTGCCCGGTGCCGCCGTCGGCTTTCTTTGGGCCGGGCTGTCGGTGCCGGCGATGAGTCTCGGCGGGTTTGCCGCCGGCCTGCTGGTGGCGCTGGCGGCCGGCGGGGTCTCGCGGCTGACGCCGTTGCGGGAAGACGCCAGCTTCGCCGCGTTCTACCTGATCTCGCTGGCGGCCGGGGTGCTGCTGGTCTCGGCCCGGGGCAACAATGTCGATCTGCTCCACGTCCTCTTCGGCACCATCCTGGCCGTCGACGACGTCTCGCTGATCGAGATGGCCGGAGTCGCGACCTTTTCCCTGCTTGGTCTCGCCGTGCTGTACCGGCCGCTGGTGGTCGAGTGCTTTGATCCCGGTTTTTTGCGCTCGGTGGGCGGCGGCGGCAGTCTGGCCCATTACGGCTTTCTCGTGCTGGTGGTGGTCAATCTGGTGGCCGGTTTTCAGGCCCTTGGTACCCTGATGGCGGTCGGGCTGATGATGCTGCCGGCGGCGGCGGCGCGGTTCTTGGCGCGGGAGTTGTGGGCGCTGGCGGCGCTGGCGTCGGCTCTGGCCTTCGTTTCGGGTTACCTTGGGCTGCTGCTGTCCTATCATGGCGCGCTGCCGTCGGGACCGGCGATCATCCTGACCGCCGGCGGCATCTACGGCGTGTCGGTGCTGGTGGGGCCGCGGGGCAGTGTCCGCAGCCGCTACTATCCCGGGCGTCACCGCGCAGCCTGAAGGAGGCAACCCATGGCGTTCGATCTGCTCGACCGGCCCGAGATCGGCCTGGTGCTGTTTCATCCCCGACCGGAATATCCCCATCTCGCCGAGAGTGCCGAGGCTCGGAGCGTGCGTTTCACCATGGCCGACGGTACCGTGATCGGTGGCCGGCTCTATGCCTCGGCCCCGGCGGCGCCGGCGATCCTGTTCTTTCACGGCAATGGCGAGATTGCCTCCGATTATGACGATCTGGCGCCGTTGTATCGCAAGCTTGGGCTGACGCTGCTGGTGGCCGATTATCGCGGCTATGGCATCAGCGGTGGCCATCCGACCGCGACGGCGCTGGCCGGTGATGCGCTCGAGGTGTTCGATCAGACACTGGCGCAGTTGGCTGGCGCCGGGCTGGCGCCGACGCGCCTGCTGGTGATGGGGCGTTCGATGGGCAGCGCGGCGGCGCTGGCGGTGGCCGAGGCCCGGGGCCCGGCGATCGCCGGTCTGATCATCGAGAGCGGCTTTGCCGAAACCCTGCCTCTGGTCGAGCGGCTGGGCGGCGATCTGCCCGCCGGTGCCGACGAGGCGCGGGACGGCTTCGGCAGTCTTCGGCGCATCGCGCGGGTGGTGGTGCCGACGCTGGTGATCCACGGCGAAGAGGACTGGATCATTCCGTTTGCCGACGGCCAGCGGCTGTTCGACGCCTCGGGCGCGGCCGAAAAGCGCCTGCTGCCGATCCGCGAGGCCGGTCACAACGACCTGATGCTGGTCGGCATGGGTCAGTATTTCCAGGCGATTGCCGACCTGGCCCGGCGGTAACCCGGTCCGGGCTGACGGGCCGGCGCGGGGGAGCCGGCATGACGCGACGGGGCGGGGCGCCCCGTCGCGCTTCCTCTTACCGTGCGCTCGACACCGCTTCGAAGCTGGCCGGGGCCTGATCGATCACCCGCGGTCCCTCGGGGGCGATCTCGATCACCGCGAGGCCGCGCTCAACCAGACCATCGCCGCGCAGACGGAAGATGCCGTCAACCCCGGCAAAGCCGCTGGGGTTGGTCAGGCTGGCGGCGCCGAAACTGCTGCCCGTGCTCTGGCGGGCCAGCACCGCGGCCAGCGCCGTGGCGTCATAGGCCAGAGTTGCGAGTCGTGCCGGCCGGTGATGGTAGAGCCCCTCGAAGCGGCCCTCGAAATCGGCGCGGGCCTGGGGCGCCGGGGCGGCAAACCAGGCGCCGGCGATGCCGGGAATCCTGGCCACCGCCGGATCATCCCAGAGGCCGGTGCCGAGCAGGCGGGTGCGTCCGCCGGTGATGTGGTTGGCGGTCAGCAGCGGAGCGATCGCTCTCAGCCGGTCGCCGCCATCGGCGATCAGCAGGGCGTCGAAGCTGCCGCCGCTGGCGGCCGGGGCCGGGGCGTCCAGGGCCTGAAGCCGGGCCAGCGCCGCCCGCGAGGCTTCGTCGGTGCGGCCGGCGAGTTCCTTCTTCTGGGCTTCGAGAGCCGGGTTCCGCGCAGCAGCAGCAGGCGCGCCGCCGCCGAGCCGGGCCACCGCGGCGGCCAGATCGGCATTGTCGGCGGTGTAGCGTTCCTCGCGCACGACGTTGATGCCCTGACGCTGGGCGCTGTCGTGGAGGGCGGCGATCACGGCGTCGCCATAGGGATTGCGCGGGGCCAGCGCCGCGATGCGGGTCAGGCCGCGCAGGCGGGCATAGCCGACGATCCGGGCCACCTGATCGGCGGGCACGAAACCGAGGATGTAGGTGCCGTTGCCGGCCCGCTGCCAATCATTGGAGAAGGCAAGCAGATTGACGGCGGAGGCCCGGGCGACCGGAGCCGCGGCGTCGACCTCGGTCGCGAACAGCGGCCCGAGAATCAGCCGCGCCCCCTCGGCGACCAGCTTGCGGGTCGCCTCAGCCGCTTCGACGGGCGAGCCCTTGGTGTCGCGGGGCAACAGGGTGAAGTGCTCCTCGCCGAGATCGAAGAGCGCGATCTGGGCAGCGTTGAGCATTTCGGAGCCGACATTGGCGCCGGGACCCGACAAGGGCAGCAACAGCCCGACCTTCACCGCCGACTGGGACCCGGAGGCCCGGGCCGGCGCTTGCGCCCCGGGGGGCTCAGCCGCTACCGTCCTCGCTGCCGGAGCATTCTGGTTGCCGCTGGCGCATCCTGCCAGCACCAGCATCGCCACTCCCGCCATAAGGCGGGGGGATGCCAGCTTTCCGAGCCACTCGTACCTTTTCGCCAACCCTGTCACCGACGGTCTCCATGACTGAACAGTCGAAGCGCGATGATGAGGGTAGCGATCGCGACCCGTCCTGTAAACCAACCCCTGGCCTTTATCTCGTGGCGACGCCGATCGGCAACACTGGCGATATCACGCTGCGGGCGCTGGAGGTGCTGAAAGGGGCCGACCTGATCGCCTGCGAGGATACCCGTGTTACGGCCAAGCTGTTGACCCGGTTCGGAGTTCGGGCTCAGACCCTGCCGTATCACGAGTACAACGCCGCCACGATGCGCCCCAAACTGCTGGAGCGGCTGCGCGGCGGCCAGGTGGTGGCGCTGGTCTCCGACGCGGGGACGCCACTGATTTCGGACCCCGGCTACAAGCTGGTTCAGGCCGTGGTCGAGGCCGGCCTTGCCGTGACGGCGCTGCCCGGGGCCAGCGCACTGCTCACCGCGCTGCAGCTCTCGGCCTTGCCCAGCGACCGCTTTCTTTTCCTTGGCTTTTTGCCCTCAAAAGCCGCCGCGCGCCGCACCGCCATCGACGAGGTGGCCGGGGTGCGCGCGTCTTTGGTCTGCTACGAGTCGGCACAGCGGCTGGCGGCGCTGCTGGCCGATCTCGTGGCGGTTCTGGGGCCGCGTCCGGCCGCGGTGGCGCGGGAACTGACCAAGCTTTTCGAGGAGGTCCGGCGCGGTACCCTCGCAGATCTGGCCGCCCACTATGCCGCGGCCGGTCCGCCCAAGGGCGAGGTGGTGGTGGTGATCGGTCCGCCCGCCGACTCCGAAACCGGCGGCTTTGACGGCGCGGCCGTGGAATCGGCCCTCCGGCACGCCCTCGCGACCTCGAGTCTCCGCGATGCCGTCGCCGAAGTCTCCCGCCTCAGCGGCCAGCCGCGCAAGGAGGTCTACGCCAGGGCTCTGGCGCTGGTCGGCGCCCGGGAAGAGTTGCTGGTCGGCGCCCGGGAAGAGTTGCTGGTCGGTGCCCGGGAAGAGTTGCCGGGCGACGGCGAGGCGGAGCGGTGACGGGGCCGGCGGCGACTCGCGGCGGCGCCGAACGCTTTGGCCGGCGGGCCGAGGCCTGGTGCCGGCTGGCGTTGCGCCTGAAGGGCTATCGGGTGCTGGCGGCGCGGCAGCGGACGCCGGTGGGCGAGATCGACATCGTGGCGCGGCGCGGCGGTGTGGTCGCGATCGTCGAGGTCAAGGCGCGGCGGGCCGGGGCGGACATGGCCGAGGCGGTTTCGCCCCGCCAGCGGGCGCGGCTGGAGCGGGCGGCGGCGGCCTATCTTGGCCGCCATGCCGAACTGGCCGGGCTGGCGGTCCGCTTCGACGTCATGCTGGTTCGGCCGTGGCGCTGGCCTGAGCATGTTTGCGATGCCTGGCGTCCTTGAAAATTGGCTAATTTGAGCGTCGACAAGGGCGGGGGAGTTGGTCTACGTCATCAGCCGATCGTCAGTGTCCACTCCTCCCGACTGTCAGTACGAGCGCATCCGCCTTGTCCACCCGTCCGGAAGCCCGGGAATATCTCCGCAAGGTCGGCGAACAGGCCGACGCAGACATCGAGTTGGCCGAGGCCGCCTTGATGCTGGCGGTGCTGGACCGGCCGAGCGGCGACCTTGACAGCTACCGCCGGCATCTCGCGGAACTGGCCGAAGACGTCATCGGGCGCGTGCCCCCGGGCAGCGGTGGCGAGGTCGCGGTGCGGGTGGCGGCGCTGCGGGAAACCCTGGTCAACCGCTATGGCTATCAGGGCGATACCCAGACCTATGAAGACCTGCAGAACGCCAATCTGATGAGCGTGATCGACCGGCGCCGCGGCTTGCCGGTGGCTCTTGGCATCATTTTTCTTCATGTCGCTCGGGTTCGCGAGTGGGACATGGTCGGGCTGAATTTCCCCGGTCACTTCCTGGTCCGGCTGGAGGCCACGGGCGGGCGGATCATCATCGATCCCTTCCGCAAGGCGCTCGAATGCGGCGCGGCCGATCTTCGCGATCTGCTGAAGGCCACCGCCGGCGCCGCCGCCGAGTTGGAACCGGAACATTACGCGCCGGTGGACAACCGCTCGATCCTGCTGAGGCTCCAGAATAACATCAAACTGAGGCACCTGCGTGCCAATCAGGTGGCCAAAGCGCTGGAGGTGCTGGAAGATATGCTGCTGTTCGCGCCCAAGGAGCCGACCCTCTGGCGCGAAACCGGCCTTTTGCGCGCCCATTTCGGCAACCTCGGTGCCGCCATCACCGCCCTCGAGACCTTCATGGATATGGCCGGCAGCGATCCGGCCCAGCATCAGACCGCAGTGATCATCCAGCAGTTGAAGAACCGGTTGAACTGAATTGGCCGCTACCGGGAGAATGGCTGGCAGGCGCCTGGCGGATCGGGTATTCTGGCCGTCGATCATCTCCTGACGCCCAGAGGTCGGTGACTATGGCGGCTGTCGCCTTCGATACCCTCAAGCTGGCCCGCAAGCTGCGCGACACTGCCCAGATGTCGGCGGAGCAGGCCGAGGGCGTGGCCGATGCGCTGGCCGAGGCGATGTCCGGCGCCGAACTCGCGACCAAGCCCGATATCCGGGAACTCGACCAGTCGACCCAGGCCGGTTTCCAGGCGGTCCGCGC
>JBAXPR010000133.1:0-8867 GCA_037132135.1 Rhodospirillaceae bacterium | reverse complement strand
CTGGATACATCCCACATGTAGTGGGTGTATGTCTTAACCGGATAGGCATGGAATGATCGAGGATTTCCGGGCACATCCTGGCATCCCTGGCCGACGATGCTGGATAATTCTGGGGTGATGCATTTACCAATTCTCGCCCCCCCCAAACAGCCGCCCGGTTGATCTGGCGCAGCCAAATTTGGTTGATTTTTTGTTAACTGTTCGGTTTGACGGTGCGGATTCGCCGCCGCCACGCTTGCCCGCCGGCGGTGATGCGGGCATAACCCGGTGATGGCCGAATCTCCCGAACATGCTGCAAGTGCGGCCGCTTTCGCCGCCGGTTACCGGTGCCGCGACGCCGGTGATCTTGCTGGCGCCGAGCGCGCCTTCCGAGTCGCCGTCACGGGCGCGCCCGAGGATGCCGATGCCCTCGGCGCCCTCGGCGAAACCCTCTCGGCACAGCACCGCTGGCCCGAAGCGGCGGCGGCGTTCGGCCGGGCCGCGGCCCTCGACCCCGGCCGGCCACACCGTCTGGCGGCGCTGGCCGAGGCCCTCGACGCCTCGGGTGAGCAGACCGCCGCCGCCGAAGTCAGCCGGCGCTGGCTGGCGCTGCGCCCCGACAGCGTACCGGCGCTGCTGGCCCTGGCCCACGCCCTGCTCGGGCTCGGCGACGCGGCGGCGGCGGCGGTGCCGCTGCGCGAGGCGGTGCTGCTGGCCCCGGACGACGCCGACAGTGCCGCCCGGCTGTGCCGGACCCTCGCCGCCCTGGGCCAGCCGCTGGAAGCGCTGGAGCTGGCGCAGCCGGCTCTCCGCCGCACCCCCGGCCACCCGCCGCTGCATATCGCGCTCGGTCTGGCCTGGCGGGCGCTGGGCGAACGGGAGAAGGCGGCGGCAGCCTTCCGGCGCAGTCTCGACCTCGACCCCGAAGACACCGGCGGGGCCGCCGCCGCCCTCGCCGCCCTTGCCGTCACCGCCCCGGACGACGACACCGGGGCGGGCGCCGCCGGTCCCGACCCGGTCTTCGTGCGGGCGCTGTTCGACCGCTATGCCGAGCGCTTCGACGCCGATCTGCTCGACCGGCTGGACTATCGCGCCCCCGGGCTGCTGCGCGCCGCGCTGGCCGACGCCCCGGCCGGGCTCGACATTCTGGATCTCGGCTGCGGTACCGGTCTGGCCGGGGTCGCCTTTGCGCCCCTGGCCCGGCATCTGGCCGGAATCGATCTCGCGCCCCGGATGGTCGAGCAGGCACGTCGGCGCGGCCTCTACCACACCTTATATGTTGGGGATCTGCTGGAGGGCCTGGCCCGGGCGCCGGCCGCCTGGGACTTGATCCTGGCCGCCGACGTCTTCACCTATCTCGGCGACCTGGAGCCGGCGGTGCGGGCGGCTGCGGCGGCGCTCCGCCCCGGCGGCCGGCTGGCCGCGACCGTCGAGACCGCGCCCGGCCTTGCCGGCTTTGAGGTCATGGCCTGCCGTCGGGTCCGGCATGGCGCCGATCATCTCCGGGCCGCCGCCGCCGCCGCCGGCCTCACCCTCACTCACCTTGAGGCCGGGACCCTGCGCAGCGAAAAGCGCCTGCCGGTGCCCGGGCTGGTGTTCGTGATGGCGCGCCCGGGCGGCTGAAACCGGCCTCAGATGCCGCTGCCGTCGACCATCAGCTCGGTCAGGGCCTCGCGAAGCGAGCGGACATGATCGACGTAATCGAGAGCCTCGCGCTGGCGGGGATGGGCCAGGGTCACGGCAAAATCCCGGGTCACCCGCGCCGGACGGCCGCCAAGCACGATCACGCGGTCGGCCAGAAACACCGCCTCGTCGAGATCGTGAGTGACAAAGAGAAACGAGGTCCCGGTCTCGCGGGCCAGACGCAGCAACTCGCCCTGAAGGCTGTGGCGGGTGATGGCGTCGAGGGCCGAGAACGGCTCGTCGAGCAGCAGCAGCCGCGGCCGCACCGCCAGCGCCCGCGCGAGATTGACCCGCTGGCGCTGGCCGCCCGAAAGCTGATAGGGCCAGCGCCCAGCATGCTCGGCCAGTCCGACCAGCGCCAGCGCCTCCTGCGCCCGGGCCAGCCGCCGGGACCGGCTCAGCCGCAGCCCTTCGAGACCGAACATGACGTTGTCGATCACCCGCCGCCAGGGCAGCAGCCGCGGCTCCTGAAACACCAGGGCGAAGGGCCGGCTGGTCTCGTCGTGGCCGCGGTCGGGCACCACCACCTCGCCCCCCGCCGGCGCCACCAGTTCGGCAACCACCCGCAGCAGTGTCGATTTGCCCACCCCCGACGAGCCGACGACGCAGGTGAAGGAATGCTCGGGCAAGGCGGCGGAAAAGCCCGACAGCACCGGCGGACCGTTGCCATAGGCGATGGTGAGGTCGCGGATTTCGACTACCGTTGCCATGCCAGCACCCGATCCCGAATCAGCACGAACAGCGCATCGGTCAGACCGAACAGCGCGGCGATGGTCACCATGTAGACCAGCACGACATCCGTGGCGAGCAGGCTGGACGCCTGCATCATGCGCTGGCCGAGGCCATGGACGCCGAACATTTCGGCCGCGACCACCGCCATCCAGGCCTGACCCAGCCCGGTGCGCACACCGGCGAGAATCCCGGCCGAGGCGCCGGGCAGAATGATCTTGACCAGCGTCGACCAGCGCCCGCCCTGGCCGAAGGCCGCGGCCAGCTCGAGAAAGTCGCGATCGACGGCGCGGGCGGCGGCGAAGGCGGCGTAATAATTGATCCAGAGCACGCCGATCACGATGATGAAGGTCGCCGCCCGCTCGCTGATGCCGAACCAGACGATGGCGAAAGGCACCCAGGCCAACCCCGGCACCGGGCGGAGCAACCGCACCACCCAGGACAGCCCGGCCTCAAGCCGCGGCGACAGCGCCGTGGCCACCCCGAGCCCGACGCCCAGCGCAGTGCCGATGGTCAGGCCCATCAGGTAATGGCTGAGGCTGGCCGCGACCGCGTCGCTCCAATAGCCGCCCGCCAGTTCCCGCCAGAACGTCAGCGGCAGCGCGCTGGGCGGCGGCACGAACAGCGGCGAGGCCAGCCCGAGCCGGGGCACCGCCTCCCAGATCAGCAGGAAGGCCGCGAGCCCGGCTGCCGCCAGCGTGTTCTGCTTCATCACCACCCGCTTCGCTCCGCCGCTGCGGCACTCATTTGGCCGCCTGCGCCTGCTGATAGAACGAGGCGTCGAACAGGCGGTCGAGGTCGGCCGGACTCTTCAACACCCCGAGCCCGAGCTGAAAGTCCTGCATCACCCCGGTGGCGGCGCGAATGCGGCCGGGATCGGCGACAAAGGTGCTGGCCGGCGAGACCAGGGCGCGCTGATAGACCTCCACCGGCACGATGCCCTTGCCGAGACCCTTTTGCAGATGCGGCGCGGCACGCTCGGGATGCTGGTTGAGAAGATCGGTGGCGCGGAGATGGAGCGCAACCAGCCGGGCCGCCAGCGCCGGCTCACGGCGGATGAAATCGCCGGTCAGCGCCAGCACCGCACCCGGCTGATCGGTCATCATCTGATTGCCCACCGCCAGCAGCTTCATCGCCGGGTCGCGCTCCCGCACCAGGGTCAGGGTCGGCTCTCGGATCGAGGCGGCGTCGACCGCCCCGGCGAGCAGCGCCTGCTGGGTCTGCTCGATGCCCATGCCGACGATCTCGTAGCTGGCGGGATCGGCCTGGACCACCCGGGTCAGCCAATAGCGCAGCACAGTGTCGGGCACCGAGCCCGGCGGCTGCGAGGCGAAGCGCGCCGGCCGTCCCTCGGTGGCGGCAAAAGTCTTCAGCGTCGCGGCAACGTCGCCGCTGACGACGCCGGCCAGCGCGCCCCGGGCAACCACCGCCATTTCGCCGACGGCGCAGGCGGCGACGACCCGGACATCGACGCCGCGGGTCTGGGCGACCATGATCGGGCCGATACCGCCGTAATAGGCATCGAGCGTGCCCGAGGCGAGGGCGCTGATCATCGCCGGCCCCGATTCGAACTGGGTCGGCCGGACCTCGACGCCGGCCTCGCGCCCCCAGCCCTCGCCCTCGATCACGAACAATTGGGCCGCCCCGACCACCGGAATGAAGCCGACACGCAACTCCCCCGCCGCCGCGGCACCGCCCAGCGCCAGACCCAGCGCCGCCACCGCGGCCCACAAGCGCACCGTCCGCAATACCATCGTGATCTCCCTTATAAAACAAACCCGGACTGTGGTTTATTGAGAATTACCATTTCCGCAGTCGTTCTATAATGGCAGTGGCGCGGATTGGCAATGCGCGATGCGTGCCGCCGATCAAGGGGACGGCGGCCGGCGTCAGCCGGCGGCGGCGATCCGGCGGCTCACATCCTCAGCCAGACCAGGGCCAACGCGGCCAGCCCCAGCACAAAGCCGGCGCGGACGATCCGCAACCAGCGCGGCGGCCGGTTGTCGTTGGCTGAGGGCGGCATGCGCGGCGGCCGGCTCAACAACACGGGAATCCGGGTGGCACGGTTCCCCGTGCCACCCGTCCCGAAGCCCGAGGTCGAGCCCTCAACCACGCATCGCCAGCGGAACATACGGCCGCCGCTGTGCGCCGGTGTAGAGCTGGCGCGGACGGCCGATCTTCTGCTGGGGATCTTCGATCATTTCCTTCCACTGCGAAATCCAGCCGATGGTCCGCGCGAGGGCGAACAGCACGGTGAACATCGAAGTCGGGAAGCCGATGGCCTTGAGAATGATACCCGAATAGAAGTCGACGTTCGGATAGAGCTTGCGCTCGACGAAGTACTCGTCCTCAAGGGCGATCCGCTCCAGTTCCATCGCGATATCGAGCAGCGGGTCGTTCTTGATTCCGAGTTCACCCAGAACCTCGTGGCAGGACCGGCGCATCACCTGCGCGCGCGGGTCGTAGTTCTTGTAGACGCGGTGGCCGAAGCCCATGAGACGGAACGGATCGTTCTTGTCCTTGGCCCGCTTGACGCACTCGTTGACGCGGTCCTTGGTGCCGATTTCCTGCAGCATGTTGAGCACCGCCTCGTTGGCGCCGCCGTGGGCCGGACCCCAGAGAGAGGCAATGCCGGCAGCAATGCAGGCATAGGGGTTGGCACCCGAGGAACCGGCGAGCCGCACCGTCGAGGTCGAGGCGTTCTGCTCGTGGTCGGCGTGGAGAATGAAGAGCCGGTCCATCGCCTTCGCGACCACCGGATTGACATGATAGGGCTCGGACGGCACCGCGAAGGTCATGGCGAGGAAGTTCTCGGCATACTTCAGATCGTTGCGCGGATAGACGAAGGGCTGGCCGACCGAATACTTGTAGGCCATCGCGGCGAGGGTCGGCATCTTGGCGACCAGCCGGTGCGAGGCGATCAGGCGCTGATGGGGGTCCGTGATGTCCAGCGAGTCGCCGTAGAAGGCCGCGAGCGCGCCGGTGATACCGCACAGGATCGACATCGGGTGGGCGTCGCGCCGGAACCCGCGATAAAAGAAGGTCAGCTGCTCGTGAACCATCGAGTGATGGGTGATGATGTGCTCGTACTCGTACTTCTCGGCCCGATTCGGCAGTTCGCCGTTCAGCAGCAGGTAGCAGACTTCCATGAAGTCGCTCTGCTCGGCCAACTCATCAATCGAATAGCCGCGGTGCAGCAGCACACCCTTGTCGCCATCAATGAAGGTGAGCTTCGACTCGCAACTGCCCGTCGAGGTGAAACCAGGGTCGAAGGTGAAACAGTCGGTCTCGCTGTAGAACTTGCGGACGTCGACCACGTCGGGGCCGAGCGTCCCCTTCAGCACCGGCAGGGTGAAGGATTTGCCGCTCCGGTTATCGGTGAGGGTGAAGGTGTTGTTGGCAGGCTTGCCTGCGGAAGAGGCTGCTTGACTCATCCAGAAAATCCTTCGTTGCGGTGACGCGGGGAGGGGGGGCTGGGGCAGAATCGGCTTGGAAAAATTCAGCAGGGCAGCATAGAGCCTGAGGCAAAAAAGTGCAACCTATCGGAGTTGCATTTGCCCGTTGCCTCACATGCTTCGCACTCTCAGCAAGGTCTCGGTTTTACCCAACAACTCAGCAACCTCGAAGATCGGCGGCGAAACCGTGCTGCCGCTGAGGGCTGCCCTCAAAGGTTGCGCAACCTGTCCAAGCTTGCAGCCAAGCTCTTCGGCGAAGCGGCGGGCCGCGGCCTCGATTGCCGGGGCGCGCCAATCCGGCTCGGCCTCCAGGCACTGCGCCAGAGCGGCCAGGCGCTGCCGCGCCGGCGCGTCGAGCAGAGCCGCCGCCTTGGCATCGGGGACCAGCGGCCGAGTCGCGACATAGAATCCGGCGCTGGCGGCAAGATCGACCAGCGTCTTGGCCCGCATCTTGAGCCCGGGCATGGCCCGGGTCAGCAGCGCCCGTTCGGCTTCGGTCAGCGCCCGGCCGGCCCCGGCTTCCAGCCGCGGCCCGATCAACGCCGCAAGCCGGGCGTCGTCGGCCTGGCGCAAATAGTGGGCGTTGAGGCTGTCGAGCTTGGTGAAATCGAAGCGCGCCGCCGAACGGCCGATGCCCTCGAGCCCGAACCAGGCGATGGCCTCGGCATCGGAGATGATCTCGTCGTCGCCATGGCCCCAACTCAGGCGCAAAAGGTAATTGCGCAACGCCTCGGGCAGATAGCCGAGTTCACGGTAGGCCTCGGCACCGAGCGCGCCGTGACGCTTGGAGAGCTTGGCGCCGTCGGCGCCGTGAATCAGCGGAATATGGGCGAACTCGGGACTCTCCCAACCCATCACCTTGTAAATCTGCACCTGCCGGAAGGCGTTGGTCAGGTGGTCGTCACCGCGGATGATGTGGGTGACGGCCATGTCGTGATCGTCGACCACCACCGACAGCATGTAGGTCGGCGTGCCGTCGGCACGCAACAGAATCATGTCGTCGAGTTGATCGTTGCGCACCCGGACCGTGCCCTGGACCCGATCCTCGATCACCGTCTCGCCCTCGCGCGGCGCCTTCAGACGCACCACCGGCCGCACGCCGGGCGGCGCCTCGGCGGCCGGCCGGTCACGCCAGCGGCCATCGTAGCGGGTCGTCAGGCCCGCAGCCTTCTGGGCCTCGCGCAGCGCCGTCAGTTCTTCGGGGCTGCAGTAGCAATAATAGGCCTGCCCGGCCGCGAGCATGGCATGAGCGACCTCGGCATGGCGGTCCCGGCGCTCGAACTGCGACACCACGTCGCCGTCCCAGTGCAGCCCCAGCCAGGAGAGACCGTCGAGGATCGCGGTCACCGCGGCCTCGGTCGAGCGCGCCCGGTCGGTATCCTCGATCCGCAGCAGGAAGCGGCCGCCATGGTGACGGGCGAACAGCCAGCTGAACAAGGCCGTCCGCGCCCCGCCGATGTGCAGGAATCCGGTGGGCGAGGGAGCGAAACGGGTGACGACGGTCATCGCGGAACCCATGTGACAGCGGCAAGGGGAAGGATAGCCGGCCATGCCTAACAAATCGTATCGCACCGGTCGACATCATTCGGAATGCCGGCCCGCCGCCCGGCCGCAGCGGCGAACCGGCGGCCCGATGGCGCCGATGCGTCGGAAGCGCGACACATCGTTCGCTGACGTATCAAACCGGACGGAATCGCGGCAGCCCGTGTCGGAAGCGCCACCCGGTGCCGGGGCCTGACAGCGCATCGTATTTCAGCAAACTACGCCTAATTTTTATGCAGTTGCTCGAGGCGACCCGGATCCCTGCCCGGCATCGCGCCATTTATCAACACAACCGTAACCAATGCGTTAATTTTGTGGCTTCGGCACTGCAATAAATTGGGCAGATTTTGTGCAATTGACGGCCGCGACTCGGGGCGCGCCGCCCCGGCCGATCCCAGCCGGGGCGGCGCGCCGGCCGGATTCCGCGGCGGCACGCTCCGGCACGGTTCTTGAATAAACAGCGGCAGACCGGTTCCTGCGGGAACCCGATTTTCCGGCGCCGCAGCAGCGCAAGGCCCCTCGCCTCTCCGGCAGGGTGCCGGGGGCGGAGCGGGCGGGTTGGAGCCACCACTTGTTGGATGAGGATCGTCGATGAAACGTTGGTATTCTCTGGCCGCCGCCTGTGCGGCCGTCGTTGTCGGAGTGGCCGGTGTGGCCACCGGCGCCTGGGCGGAAGACCCTGCGGCTGCTGCGGCCGCCGCCGCTGCCGCCGCTGCCGCTGCCGCAACTGCGGCTCCGAAGCTGGATAGCGGCGACACCGCGTGGATGCTGACGTCGACCGCGCTGGTGCTGATGATGACCATCCCCGGTCTGGCGCTGTTCTACGGCGGCATGGTCCGCAAGATGAACGTGCTCGCCACCGTGATGCAGAGCTTCGCCATCACCTGTCTGGTCACCGTGCTCTGGTACATCGTCGGCTATTCGCTGGCCTTCACCGAGGGCTCGCCCTACCTCGGCGGCTTTGGCCGGCTGTTCCTGTCCGGTATGGCACTGGACTCGGTCAACCCCCTGGCCAAGACCATCCCCGAGTCGGTCTACATGATGTACCAGATGACCTTCGCGATCATCACCCCGGCCCTGATCGCGGGTGCCTTCGCCGACCGCATGAAGTTCTCGGCGATGTGCATCTTCATGTGCCTCTGGTCGCTGGCCGTTTACGCGCCGATCGCCCACTGGGTGTGGGGACCGGGCGGCTTCCTCAGCGACGCCGGTGTGCTTGACTACGCCGGCGGCACCGTCGTTCACATCAATGCGGGCATCGCCGGATTGGTCTGCACCCTCGTGATCGGCAAGCGCCGCGGCTACGGCGTCGAAAACTTTGCGCCGCACAACCTCGTGCTCTCCCTGATCGGCGCCTCGCTGCTGTGGGTGGGCTGGTTCGGCTTCAACGCCGGCTCCGCCGTCACCGCCGGCGCCAATGCGGGCATGGCCATGGCCGTGACCCAGATCGCCACCGCCGCCGCCGCCATCGCCTGGATG
>JBAXPR010000132.1:0-8867 GCA_037132135.1 Rhodospirillaceae bacterium | reverse complement strand
GCCCAGCGGATGTTGGCCTCCTCGTCGAAGCGGGCCTTGAGTTCGACCAGCGCGGTGACGGTCTTGCCCGATTCCGCGGCCTCGACCAGGGCCTGGACGATCGGCGAGTTCTTCGAGGTCCGGTAGAGGGTCTGCTTGATCGCCACCACATTGGGGTCGCGCGCCGCCTGACGGATGAACTGCACCACCACGTCGAAGCTCTCATAGGGGTGGTGGACGATGATGTCCTTCTGGCCGATGGCCGCGAAGCAGTCGCCGCCAAAATCGCGGATGCGCTCGGGGAAGCGGGCGTTGAACGGCCGGAACACCAGATCCGCCCGCTCCTCGATGATCAGCTGCCGGATGTCGGCCATGCCGATCAGGCCGTCGAGCACCAGCACATCCTCGTGGAGCACCCGCAACTGCTGGCGGAGGAACTCGCGCAGGCCCGGGTCCATGCCGCGGTTGACCTCGAGGCGGATCACGCTGCCGCGGCGCCGCTGTTTGAGCGCGGTTTCGAAGGTCCGGACCAGATCTTCGGCCTCTTCGTCGATTTCGAGTTCGCTGTCGCGCAGAATCCGGAAGACGCCGTGGGCGGTGGCGGTGAAGGGTGGAAACAGCTGCGCCAAAAAGAGGTAAACCACCCGCTCCAGCTGAACGAAGCGCACCTCGTGGCCGGGCAGGCGGATGAAGCGCTCCAACTGGCCGGGCAGCGGCACCAGCGCGTCCAGCTCCTTGCCCCGCACCGGATCGTGGAGATGCAGCACCAGCGCAAAGCCCATGTTGGGCAGGAACGGGAAGGGATGGGCCGGGTCGACCGCCAGCGGCGTCAAGATCGGGAAAATGTCGGCGAGGAATTTCTGTTCCAGCCACTCGTGCTCCTCGCGGGTCAGCTCGGTGGTGTCGACCACCGTGATTCCGGCCTCGGTCAGGTCTTCCCGGAGTTCCAGCCAGCAGGTCTGCTGATCGTAGACCAGCTCGGCGACCCGGTGGTTGATCGCGGTCAGTTGCTGGGTCGGGGTCAGGTTGTCGGCTGAGGGGGTGAAGATGCCGCGGGCGACCTGGCCCTTGAGGCCGGCGACCCGCACGATATAGAACTCGTCAAGATTGCTGGCGCTGATCGAGATGAAGCGCACCCGTTCGAGCAGCGGGTGGCTGTGATTGTAGGCTTCTTCGAGGACGCGCTGATTGAACGCCAGCCAGCTGACTTCGCGATTGATGAAGCGGTCGGGGAAGGTGTCGGGCCGGGGCGGCGGCTCCACGGCAGGCAGGCTGGTCATGACGCTCGACTCTTGGCTGGCGCGGGCAGGCCGAGGGAGCCCAACGATCCCGAGGGTACCACAGTTTTTCCATCGGGGCACCGGCCAGGATGGTCTCGCGCACCCGGAGCCGATGATCCGGAGCCGGTCGCGGGGTGGCGCTCAGTCGGGGGTGTAGTCGATCGCGCCGAGCAGATCGGCGCCCTCCAGCTTGGCGCCGCGCAGGTCGGCGTTGGTCAGGATGGCGTCGCGGAGCGAGGCCTTGCGCAGATCGGCGCCGCGAAGGTTGGCGTTGGTCAGGTCGACCCGGGGCAGTTTCGCGGCGCGGAGATCCGCGCCGGTGAGCACGCAACGGCCGAGCCGGGCGCTCTCCAGATTGGCGGTCCAGTGGCTGACCGTCGAGCCGGTCATCTCGACCGGGCCGAGGCGGGCGCCGGTCAGCTTGGCGCCGGTAAGGGTGGCGCGGGTCAGGTTGATGCCGCGCAGATCGCTGTTGCTGAGGTCGGCGTCGCGGAGGTCGGCGAACGAGAGGTCGGCCATCACCAGCGACATCTTGGCCATGTCGACGCCCTTGAGGATCGAATAGGCGAGGTTGGCGGCCGAGAGGTTGAGCCCGGCCAGACTTTCCTGGCTGAGGTCGTGCTTCGAGAGGTCGGCGCGCCGGCCTTTGCGCCCGCCCGAGGAAATCCACTCGACATGGGCGGCGATGATCTCGCGCAGCGAGGCGTCGAAGCCCTCCAGGCGATGGACGATGGTGGCGTTGGTGAGATCGGCGGTGGAGAGATCCACCGAGTCCATGATCGCGCCGATCAGGTCGGCGTCGCGGAGGTTGGTGTAGGCGAGGCAGACGTTGGACAGCACCGCGCCCTGCAGGCAGGCGCCGCTGAGATTGGCCTCGGTGAGGTCGGCGCCCTCCAGGGTGGCGCCGGTTAGGTTGGAATTGCTGAGATCGGCGCGGATGAAGCGGACGTTGACCAGCACGGCGTCGGTGAGATCGGTCTGGAGAATGAAGGCATTGCTGATCTTGGCCCCGGTCATGTTGGCGCGCTGGGCGCTGGCCGCGCCCATTTCGACGCCGCCCTCGTTGTGGCTGAGCTGCTTGAGTTCGCCGTCGCGGCCGGGCCGGAGCATCACGCCGCCCCGGAGGTCGGCATCAATGAAGATGGCGTCATTCATGATCGAGCCGCGCAGGCTGGCGCCGCGCAGATCGGCCCGGCGCAACTCGGCCTGCTCCATGTTGGCGCTGCGCAGGTCTGCGGCAAAAAGGTTGGCGTTGACCAGCTTGACGCCCTTGAGATTGGCGCCGAACAGCTTGGCGCCGCTGAGGTCGGCATCGCTGAGGTCGTGGCCGGCGAAATCGAGATAGGAGAGATCGCGCAGCTTCAGGCTGGCGCGCACCCCCTTGGTGCGCCGCTTCAGGAACGCCTCATGCAACTTGAGAATTTCGTCAAGTTCAGCCTGAGTGATCTTGTTCCGTCCCAGCTCAATATCATCGATCGAGGTGGGGGCCAAACTGGTCGTGGTCATGGCAGGCCGATGTCACCAGGGACAAATCTCAACTGGAAAACCACTGAGGACTCTTTCAGCATTCTGTCGTCGCGACCACAAAATGGCGCCGGATGCCCGGCGGTTTTCCACACTCTGTGTATAATAAAGTCGGCGTCGGGAGCAAGGATTGTTTGGAGAGATAAGGAACCTCTTTATCGGGTTGGGATATTGATTGAGAAGGCGAGGGCCGTCCCGATTGCGTCCGCCCCGGCGCCCGGCGCGGCACCGAGTTGCGCCGCTCGGGCCGCCGGTAAGGTGTCGGGAACCTGATTGGCTGGGGTTCTGCGGAGCGAGGAACGATTAACTATACCGCCATGTCCTTCTGTGCCACCGATCGGCATGACGTCGCCCATTTTGACCGTATACCGTCATCATAATCACTGGCCTTAACGCTCCGGAGTTGATATTGTTCAGGACAAACCCGATTGCCGGTGCGGCCGGCGCCTCTCTCAGGTTATTCTGCCCATGACAACAACCGCGACATCTGTCGGCACCAGGCTGAGGGTCGATCTGGAGTGCCTGACCACGCCCTCGGGGGTGGTGGTGGGCAACCTCCGTGCCGCCGGCCAGATGATCACGTCAGAGCGCCGGACCATCGCCGAGGCGATGACCGCCGCCGGCCGTCTCGCCGGGCAGTTCATGGTGTTCGACGCCACCGAGACTCTGCTGGTCGACCATTACGCGGTGGGCAAGATTCTGATGCTCAACGGCCGGCTGCGCCTGACCAACCGCCATTTCTCCCTGGTGGTCGGGGAGGGGGCGGTCGCCGATTATTTGCGCAGGTATGGCGTGCTCGAGATCATCAAGGCCCGGCCGCTCGGGCGGGTGGAGACTGCCGGCCTCGGCATTGCCGCCGCCGCGCGGCTGTCCCGCTCCCGGCGGCTCGACTCCGGTGTCCGGGCCGAGGCTGCGCCGCGTCCATGGCATCAGCCGGCGGGCGGCTCGGCCGCATCCCGGTAATAGGCCGGGCTCAGGCCGGCCCGGCGGCGGCTTTCATCATTAAAGGGCGGCTTCAGCAGGCCGCCGAAGTGGCGGGCCAGCAGCAGGCGCCATTCTGCCACCGGTTCGACCCCCCGGCGGGCGCAGAGAAACTCGAACCAGCGCCGGCCGGCGGCGACATGGCTGATTTCATCGTCGTGAATGGCTTGCAGCAGGGCGGCGCTGGTCTGGTCGCCATGGGCGGCCAGCATCTCGACAGTGCGGGGGGTGACGTCGAGGCCGCGCGCCTCCAGCACCATCGGCACCACCGCCAGCCGGGCGGCAAGACTGCCGGCGGTGTTCAGCGCCGCCTGCCAGAGGCCGTCATGGGCCGGCAGATCGCCGTAGCCGGCGCCGAGATCGGCCAAACGGGCCTCCAGCAGTTCGAAATGCCGGGCCTCGTCGTCGGCCACCGTTACCCAGTCGTCGTAGAAGGGCTTGGGCATGTCGTCGGCGTCGAAGCGCGCGATCAGGTCCCAGGCGAGGTCGATGGCGTTCAGCTCGATGTGGGCGAGGGCGTGGAGCATCGCCACCCGGCCCTTGACCGACACCGCCCGGCCGCGCCGGACCATCTCGCGCGGCGGCCGCAACGCCGGCCGGTCGGGCCGGGCCGGGCGATCGGGAGGCGATGCCCGGCCGACAACGGTCAGACGGCCATCGCGCCACGCGGCGGCGGCGGCTTTGGTCAGGGATAGCTTTTCGGCCGGGCCGGCGGCGGTCAACACCGCCACCGCCGCCTCGGCCAGGGTGGGCGCGATCAGTCGTTCAGTCCCGAGCCGTCGCGGCCGCGGGCCTCGGCGACCTGTTGCGAACCGCCATGGCCGATCGGCTTCCGCCGGGGCACCACCACCTGCGGCACTTCGGCCAGCTGGGTTCCGGCCGTCGCGCCGGCGGCTGCGGTGGCGACCGCGGGGCCGGGCTTGTGGCGCGGGGCGCCGTAGAGACCGGTTGCCGGCGCCGGATCGGCCGGCGCCGCGGCGGCGACCACGGTCGGGGCCGGGCCGGCGGAAGCCGGCTTGCGATGGGGCACGAACACCGAGGCGACCGCGGCGCGAACCGCCGGGGCCACCGGCGTGCGCGCCGCCGGCCGGACCGCGGCCGGTCCGTCGCGCTCATTGTCGTGGTCGCCGTCACGCTCGTTGGCCGCCACCGTCAGCGGCTGCTCGAAGCCGCGATGGCCGCGCGGATAGATGAAGCCAAAGGTCGGGTAGGTCCGGATGCCCAGGCGGTCGGCCGGATCGTACCAGACCTTGACCGAACTCCAGGTGTTGTTGGGCGAGGTGTCGATCACCTTCATGCCGCGGTGCAGCACGGTGCCTTCGAGCCAGCTATGGTCGACCAGGATGGTCCGGCGGTCGATCACCCGGCTCACCACCGAGACATGGCCGTAATGGAGATGGCCGGTGCGACGGAACACCAGCACCGATCCCTCGGCCGGGCGGACGCCCCGCTGGTAGCGGCCTTCGGCGTGCTGCCACCACGTCCAGGCATCGCCCTGGATCGTGAAGCTGGTCAGCTGACGGGCATAGCGGACACACATCTGGGCCTGAGCCGAGGCGGGTACCAACACCGTCAAAATTGACAGCGTAAGGAAAAATGCGCACAGTCGAACCACGCCACGGTGCATCAGCCTGTCCCCCGGCATCAGCCTATCCCCCACGATTTTTGATGGTGCCTGCCTAGCATGCCAGGGATGTTCTGTCCAGGTGAAGTATAGCGTCTGCGGTGGTTTTTTCGCCACGGCCTGTTAGTGAAATTTTAACGATTTTGCTGGTGCCGGCGGCGTCCGGCGCCAGGGCAGCACTCGGCGTTTGACAATTTATAGCGGTGAGGTCCCAGCCTTTGATCGAGTGTCCCCCGTCTGTTTGCGATGGTTTCATTACGGGTCATACCGTATTAACCACGGCACCCCTGATTCCGGAGCTGCGGCTGCATCTCGCCACCGAAGTGACGCCGCTCTGGCAGGCCAGCGAGGAGACGGCGGGCACGGTCGGCCTGCCGCCGCCCTACTGGGCCTTCGCCTGGGTCGGCGGTCAGGCGGTGGCCCGCCACATTCTCGACCATCCCGAACTGGTGCGCGGGCGCCGGGTGCTTGATTTCGCCGCCGGCTGCGGCCTGATCGCTCTCGCGGCGGCCCGGGCCGGGGCGGCCACGGTCACCGCCGTCGACATCGATTCGTTTGCTCTTGCCGCGATTCGGCTCAACGCCGCCGCCAACGGCCTTGCCGTCACGGTTTCGGCCGAGGACGTGGTGGGTCCGCGCCGCTGCGGCGCCGAGGTGATTCTGGCCGGCGACGTCTGTTATGAGCGCCCGATGGCCGAGGCGGTGATCGCCTGGCTGCGCCACGAGGCCGCCGGCGGCGTCACCGTGATCATCGGCGATCCCGGCCGCAGCTATCTGCCGCGCACCGGCCTGACCGCGCTCGCCCGCCACCTGATTCGGACCATCAGCGATGTCGAGGACACCGACGTCAAATCGACCACGGTCTGGCGGGTCGAAGCCTGACCGGGCAAAAATCCCGACCGGCGTTATCGGGGATTGCCCCGGCCGATCCGGAGTCGCTGCTGCTTTTTTGCTATGAGAGGTCCGACGTTCCGCCTATGTTTTGGCCGTGCGCGCCTTCGGCTGCGACCCGTGGGCGACATCGGTGCAAGGTCCGGGACAGGGGGAGCGAAACGTCATGGCGAGCGAAAAACCGGTTCCTCGACCGGTCGTCGGTCCGATCCTGCATTTCCGGGGCGAGGAGGGCGACCGCTGGCGCCTCTCGGCGCTGTTCGTTTTCGAGGGGACGGTCGAACCCGACGACCTGATGGTCGAGGGGGTGTCGCTGCCGGTGCCGCCGCGCCATGTCTTTGTCTGGCGGGGTCGCCATGTCTGGCGCTTCGTCTTCTCGGTGCCGCGCGGCAACCACGACCGGCGCATCAGCTATGGCTTTCCCGAGCGGGGCGCCAGCTGGGCGATGACGATTCCCGGCCAGCACGCCAAGGTCCGCCTCGCCTACACCACCGCCAACGGCATCGCCGACGAATACGGCGTTTCGTCCCTGCCCCAGGGGCCGGCGGGGATGTGGACGCAGCTGCTGAAGCTCCAGGGCGATACACCCTATCACCTGCTGATTCAGGGCGGCGATCAGATCTATGCCGACAATCTCTGGGCCGACTGCTCGGCGCTGACCCAGTGGTGGGCTCAGCCCGAACCGGCCCGCTACACTCAGCCCTTCACCCGGATCATGGCCGATCAGGCCATGGACTATTATTTCAACGCCTACTGCGCCGCGCTGGCCCGGCCCGATTATGCGCGGGCGATGGCCTCGATTCCCTCGATCATGATGTGGGACGACCACGACATCTTCGATGGCTGGGGCTCGCGTCCCGAGGCCGAGCATCTCTCCCAGGTCTATCGCGGCCTTTTTGCCGTGGCGCGCCGTCAGTTCTCGCTGTTTCAGCTCGGGGCCGCGATCCGCGATCCGCTGGACAGCGTCTGGGGCGCCGCCGTCGGCAGCTTCACCCAGGGTTTTCGCGTCGGCGACATCGGCATCCTGATGCTCGATCTGCGCTCCGAGCGCAGCCGCACCCAGGTGCTGAGCGAGGCGACCTGGAAGGAGCTGCCGGGCTGGCTGGCCCGGTTTCAGGGCTGCAAGCAGGTGCTGCTGGTCTCCAGCGTGCCGGTGGCCTTCATCGGCATGGGCTGGCTGGAAGCAGCGATCAATACCCTGCGGCCGGGCTCCGATGTCGATGACGATCTTCGCGACCAGTGGCGCAGCCCGGCTCACCGCCCGGAATGGCTGCGGCTGCTCAAGCTGCTCTCGGATTTTTCCCTGCGTCACCGCTGCCGGTTGACCGTGCTCTCTGGCGAGGTCAACCTCGGGGCGGCGGCGGTGGTTCGGGGCGGCGGCGTCGATCTTTGGCAACTGATCGCCCCGGGGGTGGTTCATCCGCCGGTGGGTGCCCTGCTGACCGCGGGGTTGCGCCGGCTGGTGCGCTCGCCCGAGCGGGTTTCGGACGACTATGTCGTCGAGATGCCGCGCTTCGCCGAAACCCGCCAGCGCTTCATCCGCGCCCGCGGCTTTCTCTCTCTCGGCTTCGATCGCCAGAATCACCTGATCGCCCGCTGGCACTCCGAAGCAACGCCGGACCATTATGATCTGGTGATCTGATCGCGGCATTGCGTCGCCGGTTCGGCGGGTGAATAATGTCGGGACTGATAGCGGGAGAGCGGCAATGGTCGCGATGGCGTTCGATACCCTGAAGCTGGCCCGGACCTTGCGCTCGGAAGCCAAGATGCCGCTGGAGCAGGCCGAAGGCGTGGCCCAGGCCCTGGCCGAAGCGATGTCGGGGGCCGAGCTGGCGACCAAGGCCGACGTCGTCGCGGCCAAATCCGACCTGACGGCCTTGATCAATTCGCTCAGGAACGACCTGACCGCCATGATCAACACCCTGAGGACCGAGCTTTCGGCCGCCATCGAGAGTGTCCGGGCCGAACTCAAGCAACTGGAGCAGCGGATGACGATCAAGCTCGGGGCCATGCTGGCGGCGGGCATCGCGATCCCCTCGATGCTCAAGGTTTTCGGCCATTGACCGGCCGCCGGTCGCCCGTCCTCCGGGGTTGAACAAAGGCACATCATGGCCGACCGCGCCGACACTGATCGTCCTTCACCGGAAGCCCTGCTGGAGCAGGTCAACCGCGAGCATCGCGGCCGCCTCAAGATCTTCCTCGGCGCCGCTCCCGGCGTCGGCAAGACCTATGCCATGCTGCGCACCGCCCAGTACCGGCGGCGCGAGGGGCTGGACGTGGTGGCCGGGGTGGTCGAGACCCACGGCCGGCGCGAGACCGAGGCCTTCGTGCGCGGCCTGGAGGCGATCCCCCGCCAGAAGGTCGAGTACCGGGGCCTGCATTTCGAGGAGATGGACCTCGATTCGATCCTCCGCCGCCGGCCCAAGCTGGTGCTGGTCGACGAGTTGGCCCACACCAACGTTCCGGGCAGCCGCCACCCCAAGCGCCACCAGGATGTCACCGAGATTCTGGATGCCGGCATCGACGTCTATTCAACCCTCAACATCCAGCATCTCGAAAGCCTCAACGACGTCATCGCCCGCATCGCCG
>JBAXPR010000131.1:0-8987 GCA_037132135.1 Rhodospirillaceae bacterium | reverse complement strand
TCGCTGCGGCAGGCCGGTTACCCACAGCTCCTACACCACTCCGAGGGACCAAGCCCGGGCAACACACTGTTCCCCGCCTGCGCGGGGATGAACCGGGATCAACCTGTTTTCGGAGTTGTACTATAAGCTGTTCCCCGCCTGCGCGGGGATGAACCGCAATGTCGGCGCCCGCCGCAATCGCGATCGGGCTGTTCCCCGCCTGCGCGGGGATGAACCGCCTGCCCTAGCGGATCTATGGCTACCCTCGCTCTGTTCCCCGCCTGCGCGGGGATGAACCGTATGAGATCACCACCCCGGACGGGGGTCGGTACTGTTCCCCGCCTGCGCGGGGATGAACCGGTCGAGGTGCCATCACCAGCCGCCGCAGCAACCTGTTCCCCGCCTGCGCGGGGATGAACCGGAGACCAGCACACACACAACCCGGCATCGAAACTGTTCCCCGCCTGCGCGGGGATGAACCGCGCCATGCCGGTTGCGCGCAACGTGTTTTCCACTGTTTCCCGCCTGCGCGGGGATGAACCGCCTGCCCTAGCGGATCTATGGCTACCCTCGCTCTGTTCCCCGCCTGCGCGGAAATAAACCGTCCGAGGCGCTGACCACAAGCGGCGGGGATGAACCGTTTTTGAAAGACACTACGCCGAACCGACCGCCAGACCCCGACCTTCCCCCGACGCCTCCCGAGCGCGTTCGTGCTTGGCGGGCAGAGCTTGGGCTGACTCAGGTTGAGGCGGCCAGGGCGTTGGGCGTCAGCCCTACCCGGTATCAGGACTATGAGCGCGGGTATCGAGCGGGCGCTCTACCCGGCAGTAAAGCGGAGATGACCCGAGGGATGCGCCTGTCAATGGCTGCGATTAAGGCGGGTTTGTCTCCCGACACCTGATCAATTCATGCCGCCATCACCATACCATCGCCATGAACTCAGAACTACATTAATCCTGCAAGTAAATGATAAGTCAGTAATATAAATATGTAATACTTTAATAGTATTTCGTATATCTACTAAAGATAATATGCACATAGAGCGGATTTATCTATTCATATCTCTGATCTGATCGGCTGTCACCGCCTGCGCAGGGATGTGTTAGTCCTAGCGGCATGCCCAGCGTGGTAAGTCCGGAGGAAATAGCGTTACGCATAATCACCACCCTTTACTTCTTCGGCGAAAAGTTAGCTTCCAGCCAACCTTTTGAGCCAATACGTGCCGCCGGGATGACCGCTCTACCTCGCCAGCGCCATTGCCGATATGAAACTCCGAGTCATTGGGAAAGCGGCAACCGGTCACACGGGCACTGTCCAGATAGGTGCGGCGCGTTGGCGCACCAGCCAACACTGGAAGCCCCGTCGAGCTTGCTACCTATCTGCTACCTGAAATCTGGATAAGGCAAGACGCTGATCCGGCGCGGCAGCCAACTTACTGATTTTGCATGAAAATATGGTGCCCAGGGGCGGAATCGAACCACCGACACGGGGATTTTCAGTCCCCTGCTCTACCAGCTGAGCTACCTGGGCATCCTGGCCGGGGGCTGTGGGCCGTTCCGACCGTGGTGGCGTGCCTTATAGGTAAAAACGGTGGCGCTGTCCAGCGTTACCGAACGGGAAAAGGATCAGAATTCGTCGGCGCCGCTTTCACCGTGGCCGTCGGGTTGCCCGGACGCCTCGCCGTCGGGAATCCGATAGACGCCGCCGAGCCAGCGGGAGAGGTCGACCGTGCGGCAACGGCGCGAGCAGAAGGGCCGGAATGCGGGCTGGGCCGGCCGCCGGCAGATCGGACAGCGCGGGGGCGCAGGGGCGCTCACGACAGCAGTTCCTGGAGCGCCGGACCGCGCCGGGCGCGGGTCAGTTCGACCAGACCAAGGCGGGAGAGGCCATAAACCTCGGTCTGGACCGGATCGCCGCGCACCGCCACCGCAAGGGCGGCCAGCAGGCGCTCGCCATCGGCTCTTTTCGGCATCGAGAGGAAATCGACCACCACGATGCCGCCCAGGTTGCGCAGCCGCAGTTGGCGGGCGATCTCGGCCGCGGCCTCCAGATTGACCGCGAGCGGATTGCCGCGCTCGCCGCCATTCACATCGATGGCCACCAACGCCTCAGTGCGCTCGATCACCAGCCCGGCGCCGCCCGCAAGCGTCACCTCGGGGCGCATCAGCGCCGCGATCTGGCCTTCGAGGTCGTGGCGCTCGAACAGGCGCCCGGAAACGGTCTCCAGGCGCGGCACGAGGTCGGGAGCGGCGCCGGCACACCAGTCGGCGAACGCACTCCGCCAAGGCACCGGCGCCTCGACCGCAAGCCGGGCCAGCGGCCGGGCGCCATGGCCAATCACCGCCCGCCGGGCGGCGTCGGGGCCGCGGCAGAGGCAACCCGGCGCACCGCCCTGCCCCAGCCGCCGCACGAGGTCGCCCCAGGCCAGAGCCAGCGACTCCGACTCGGCAACGATCAGGCCGTCGTCGGCCAGGGTCTCGCAGCCCGAGCGGGCGATCCAGCCGTCACCGACCGTCAGTGCCTGCAGGCGCAGAACCTGGGCCGCCCGCATGGCGCCATCGCCGAGCCGCTTCGAGACCGTGACCCCGCGCCGGAACGGCACATGGACGAGAAAGCGGCCGGGCAGCGAGATATCCATGGCCAGGGTCGGCCCCTTGGCCCCGGTGGCCTCGGCCTTGACCTGAACCAACAGCGCCTGCCCGCCGTGGAGCACCGTGCCGATGGCAGTGCCGGGCTCCGGGCGATTGCGGTTGCCGAGACGAACATCGGCCAACCCGAGCAACCCGGCCTTGCCGGTGCCGAGATCGATGAAGGCGGCATTGAGGCCGGCGGCGATGCGTTCGACCCGCCCGAGCCAGACCGAGCCGGCCTCGGGCAGAACGCGGTCGTCGCGGTCGATGTGGAGGTCGGTGAGACGCCCGCCCGCCACCACCGCCGCCCGCAGCAGGCCGCCCCGGCGGTCGATCAGAAGCTCGGTCTCGGCGCCGCTCACGGCAGCCGCAGGCCAAAGCCGCCGAGCAGGCCCCCGACTTCATGCAGCGGCAAACCGACGATGTTGCTGTAAGAGCCGCCGATCCGGCGCACGAAGAGGGCGGCAAGACCCTGGATGGCATAGCCGCCGGCCTTGCCCTGCCATTCGCCCGAGGCAAGATAGCCGGCGATCTCGGCCTCGCTCAGCAGCTTGACGGTGACGTCGCTCTGAACCAGCCGCTCCAGGGTCCGGCCATCGGGGCCATGCAGCGCGACACCGCCATAGACCCGGTGACGCCGCCCCGACAGCAGCTCCAGACAGTGGCGGGCGGCGGCCTCGGTTTCGGCCTTGGGCAGGATGCGCCGGCCGCAGGCGACCACGGTGTCGGCCGCCAGCACCAGCGCCCCCGGATGGCGCGCCGCAACCGCGAGCGCCTTGGCCCGGGCCAGCCGGGCGGCGTGCTGGGCCGGCAGTTCGGCCTTGAGGGGAGTTTCGTCGATCTCGGCGGGATCGATCACCGCCGGGATGATGCCGATCTGGCGCAGCAACTCGACCCGCCGCGGCGACGCCGAGGCAAGAACCAGACGCGGCCCGGCCGCCCGATCCGACATGGTCCGGCGGTCTACTTGAACCGGAAGGTGATGCGGCCCTTGGTCAGGTCATAGGGCGTCATCTCGACATTGACGCGATCACCGGCCAGGACGCGGATACGATTCTTGCGCATCTTGCCGGAGGTATGCGCCAGCACCTCGTGGTCGTTGTCGAGCTTGACCCGGAACATGGCGTTGGGCAGCAGCTCCATCACGGTCCCCGAGAATTCAATCAGATCTTCTTTCGCCATGGAGCCTTGGATTTCCCCTTTGAAAAACGGCCCCATAACTGCGGCGCATTTCCGCGCCGGTCAAGGGGATTCTCCGAAAATGATCTCGGACTGCCGATAGCCCTGGGCATAAAGCAGGCCGGTCAGGTCGGCATGGTCGAGCCGGGCGCGCGCCATGCCGGCCACCCGCGGGCTGGCATGATAGGCGACGCCGAGCCCGGCGATCTCGAGCATCGGCAGATCGTTGGCGCCGTCGCCCACCGCCACCGTCGCCCGCAGCGGCGTGCGGCGTGCGACCACGGTGCGGACCAGGATATTGGCCTTGCCGTCGGGATCGAGAATCGGCTCGATCATCCGGCCGGTGAGCTTGCCACCATAGGTTTCGAGCTGGCTGCCGGTCTCGGCGTCGAAACCGACCTGCCGCGCCACCCGGCTGGTGAAGACCCGGAAGCCGCCCGAGACCAGCATGCACCAAGCCCCGGCCTGACGCATGGTGCGAACCAGCGCCAGCGCCCCCGGCATCAGCTCGATCCCGGCGGCCACCTCCTCAAGGGCGGTGACCGGCAGCCCCTCGAGCATCGCGACCCGGGTCCGGATGGCATCGACGAAGTCCAACTCGCCCGCCATCGCCCGCCGGGTGATGTCGGCAACCGCCGGTCCGACCCCGGCCAGCCGGCCGAGTTCGTCGAGCAGTTCCTGGCGGATGATCGTCGACTCCATGTCGGAGATCAGCAGCCGCTTCCGCCGGTCGAGGCTGCGCTGGGCGACGAGGTCGACCGCCGCGCCGTTCACCACCAGCGCGGCGGCGGCCTCGGCCTGATCGGGCGATCCCTGAAATTCGATATCGCAGGCCTGGCCGGGCGCGAGCCAGACCGGGCGGGCGGCGGCGATGCCGACGCTGGCGAGGGCATCGCGCACGGCCTCGACCAGCCCGGCTTCGATGCCGGTCCCGGGACCGGCGATCAGCGTGAGTACGGCATCCATGGGCGGTATCCGATCACTCCCCGTTTTTTTTCAGGTCCAGAGCGGGTTCGAGACGATGCCGTCGGCCAGCTTCGGCTCAAACCAGGTGGATTTGGGCGGCATGATGGCCCCGGCATCCGCGACCGCGACCAGATCGGTCATGCCGGTGGCAAACAGCGCAAAAGCCGCCGCCATCTCGCCGCTGTCGACCCGGCGCTCCAGTTCGACGAGGCCGCGTTTGCCGCCAACGAAATCGATCCGCTTGTCCTTGCGCAGATCAAGGATGCCGAGCACCGGTGCCAGCAGGCGGTCCGACAGCAGGCTGACGTCGAGCCGGGCCACGGGCTCGCTCGCGGGCGGCAGCGGCTTCCTGAGACCGAGCCGATACCACTGGCCGGGCAGATAGAGCCCGAACTCGCGGGCGCTCTCCGGCCGGGCCTGGGCTGCCACCGCCTCGACGGTGAATTCACCGGCCAGCGCAGCCAGAAAGCCGTCGCGGCCAAGACCGTTGAGATCGCGGACGACGCGGTTGTAGTCGAAGATTTTCATCTCCGGGATCGCGAAGCTGACGACGAGGAACGACTCGTGAGCCGAGGTTTCGTCGGCCCCCGGCCGCGACCGCCGGGCCGCCGCCACCCGCGCCGCCGCCGCCGAGCGGTGATGGCCGTCGGCGATGTAGACCGCCGGAAACGAATCGTAGCCCTCGGTGATCGTCGCGATGTCGGCCGCGCCGTCGATCAGCCAAAGCGTGTGGACGATCCCGTCATGGGCGGTGACGGAAAAGGCCGGCGCCATCCGGGTCACCGCCGCCAGCACCGCCGAAAGGCCGGCATGGGCGGGATGGGCCAGCAACACCGGGCCGGTCTGGGCGTTTACGGCTTCGACCTGACGGACCCGGTCGTCTTCCTTGTCCTGGCGGGTCAGCTCGTGCTTGCGGATACGGTTGCTCTCATAGGCCGCGACCGAAGCCGCGGCGACGATGCCGGTCTGGACGTGCCCGCCCATGGTCAGGCGATAGGCATAATAGCAGGGCGCGCCTTCGCGCATCAGGATGCCGGCGGCGATGGTCCGCTGCAGATTCTCGGCGCCGCGGGCATAGACCTCGGGGGCATAGGGCGGGAGGCCGGGGTCAAGATCGATCTCGGGCTTCGAGATGTGCAAGAAACTCCAGGGCTTGCCCGCGGCCAGCGCCCGCGCCTCATCGGAATCGAGGACGTCGTAGGGCGGGGCGGCAACGGCGGCGGCGTGCTCCGCCAGCGGACGGAGACCGGCAAAAGGACGGATGAGCGTCAAGGGCATCGGGGGATCCGGATCAAGCGGGTGGAACGATAGCGCCTTCTATCAGCCCGGGCGCCGCCCGGCAACCGATGACACGGCCTCCCGAGAGGGGCGCCCGATCATGGCGACAGCCGCTGGAGCGCGGCCAGAGCCAGGGCGTTGCCCTGAGCGGCGGCCAGGCGGTAGAGCCGGATCGCCTCGGCCAGGTCTTTGCCGACGCCGCGCCCCTGCTCCAGCATCGCCGCCAGATAGGCCTGACCCAGCGGATGGCCCTGGCCGGCGGCGAGGCGGTAGAACCGGGCCGCCCCGGCCAGATCGCGGCCGACGCCACGGCCGGACTCCAGCAGCAGCGCCAACGAAACCCGGGCCTCGGCCGAGCCCTGGTCGGCGGCCTTCTGATACCAGAGCGCCGCCTCGGCCTCGTTCCGCGTCACGCCGCGACCGGCTTCGAGCAGCACGCCAAGATTGTACTGCGCCTCGGCCAGCCCCCGGAGCGCAGCCTGCCGGTAGGAGCGGGCCGCCGCGACGGCATCGGCGGCGACGCCGCGCCCGTCTTCCAGCAGCACGCCGAGGCCATTCTGAGCCTGGGGATCGCCCAGGCTGGCCGCACGCTGATAAAGCGCCGCCGCAGCGGCCTCGTCGCGCTCGGGACCGGCGGCCAGCCGCGCCGCCAGCGCCGTGAGGTCTGCCGCGCCGCCGGTGCGGCAGACCGTCTGATCGGTCTCCTGGATCAGGCGTTCACAGGCCAGCGGCGCCACGGCACCAGCCGGCGCCGCACCGGAGGCTGCCCCCTCGCCGGCACCGCCGCGCGCCCGGGCCAGCGCGGCAAACCGGCCGCTGGGGTAGGCCTCGAGATAGGCGCGGAAGTCGGCGGCCTCGGTGCTCGCCTTGATCGTGTCCCAGAAGGCAAGCTCGGCCACGTCCGAGACCGGCGCCAGCGCCCCGGTCAGCGAGACCGGTTCGCCGCCGAGCGAGCCATAGACATAGGGCTGCTGACGGCCTTGGGTCGTCTCGAGCACGCTGTCGCGCACCTTGCCGAAGAAGCGCTCGACGGTCAGGTCGGGGGTGGCGAGGTGCTGGAGCAGTGCCGTGGTATAGGGGCTGTGGGTACCCTTGCCGTCCTCGGCCACCGCATCGGCCTTGGTTGCAAAGGCGATCAGGGTATCGGACTCGATCTCCTCGACTCGGGCGAAGCCGCGGCCGGGCGAGGCCGAGCGGCTCGCCACGCTGCGCGACATCCGGGCCAGGAACGGGTTGTCGCGGCAGGCATCGAGGATCACCACCCGCAGCCGCCGTACCTGCCGCAACTCGCCGAGAATCTCGTCGACCTCGACCGCCTCGCGCCTGAGATCGGTTTCGCGCACAAGCTTGGCATCGACCGGCAGCAGATAGTTGCGGCCATCGACCTGAAGCCCGTGGCCGGCATAAAACACCAGCGCGACCTCGCTGCCCTCGGCCGCCTGACCAAAGCCATGGATGCGCGCCAGCATCGCCTCGACGCCGAGATCGTAGCCCTCGATCACCGTGAACCCGGCAACCTTGAGCGCCGCCGCCATGGCGCGGGCGTCGCCGGCCGGGTTGGCCAGCTTCGGCACCCGTTCATAGCCGCCGTTGCCCAGCACCAGCGCCACCCGCGCCGGCACCGCCGCCGCCGGTCCGGCCAGCCCCAGCGCCAGGACCAGCACCGCCAGCGCGCTGCCAACCACCCGCCACACCCTCATGCCGCCCTCACGCCCCCGCCTTGGCCCCGGCAACTATGGGCAGCCCGGAGTGGCTTGGCCAGCCCCCTGATCACGGGTCTGCTCTTCGAACTCGGCCAGACGTACGGGCAGCCGCCGATTGCCCCAGCGCCCCGGCTGCGGCGCGTACACCCCCGGCAGCGGCGTACCGCAGCCCTGGCAGGCGCCGGCGGCGGACAGCGCCCAGGCGCTGAGGGCATAGCCGCGACGCTCGATCAGCCGGGCGCCGCAGCCCGAACACCAGCTGCTGGAGCGCTCGGGATCGTCGACATTCCCAAGATAGACATGGCGTATGCCGGCAGCCCGCGCGATGCCGCGTGCGCGGATCAGGGTCGCGTGCGGGGTGGGCGGGCGGTCCGTCAGCTTGTAGTCCGGATGAAAAGCGGAAAAATGCAGCGGCACGTCGGGGCCGAGACGATCGACGATCCAGCGGCACTCTGCCTCCAACTCGGCGGGGCTGTCGTTCTCGCCCGGGATCAACAGAGTCGTGATCTCCAGCCAGACCGACGTCTCGTGCCTGAGGTAGCTGAGGGTATCCAGCACCACCCCCAGTTCGGCCGAGCAGAGCGAGCGGTAAAAACGCTCGGAAAAGCCCTTGAGGTCGACGTTGGCGGCATCGATGTGGCGGTAGAACGCGGCGCGCGGCTCGGCGCAGACATAGCCGGCGGTCACCGCCACAGTCCGTATGCCAAGGGTATGACACGCTGCCGCGACATCGACGGCGTACTCGTGAAAGATCACCGGATCGTTGTACGTGAAGGCGACACTGGCGCAGCCGAGCCGGTGCGCCGCCCGCGCGATGGTCTCGGGGGCGGCACGGTCGGACAGGGTGTCGGTCTGGCGCGACTTGCTGATATCCCAGTTCTGGCAGAACTTGCAGGTCAGGTTGCAACCGGCGGTGCCGAACGACAGCACCGCGCTGCCGGGCAGAAAATGGTTGAGCGGCTTCTTTTCGATCGGGTCGACGCAAAAGCCGCTGGAGCGTCCGTATGCCGAAAGAATGACGACGTCGTCCCGGCGCTCGCGCACAAAGCACAGCCCCTGCTGACCCTCACCGAGCCGGCACCGGCGCGGACAGAGGTCGCACTGGAGTCGGCCATCCGCGAGGGCGTGCCAGTATCGGGCCCGAAACGCTGCGGCCATGGCTTTCCCTTTTTTGACGGTCTCTGCCACCCTGTTTCATTGTATACCCTGTTCACCTCAGAATCCGAAAATCCTTCGGCGAAATAACTCGAAA
>JBAXPR010000130.1:0-9311 GCA_037132135.1 Rhodospirillaceae bacterium | reverse complement strand
TTGAACAAACTCTATCCCTAGTGGGTGTATGTGTCAACCGGATAGGCATGGTTCGCTGATCGGCGTCCTGCCGGTGACCGTTCACGCCGAGGCGCCGAAGGCGCAGGAAAGCGCGGCCAAGGTTGACTATTATCCGTTCGTGCTCGGCGTCGGCGCGCTTGGCGGCGTGCTGACTTTCAACCTGATCACCGGCGGCTGGGCGGCAATTCCCTTTGCCACCTCGTCGATCGAACAGGCGGGGATGTGGGAAGGCGCGCAGGCGATCAACCGCTTCATCGCGGTGGCCAGCGCCGTGGGCGGCCTCTGGGCGGCCAATTGGGCTTGGCATAATGTCAGCCTGAAGTAAGCGCCGGCGCGACGCCCCTTCGCCGTCTGCGTTCGCGTTGGCGGTGAGGGGACTGCGGCGGCTATCCGGCTACCAAACCCGGAGACAACGCAACACCGCCCCGAGTCGGTCGCGACTCGGGGCGGTGTTGTCTGCCTGTGTCCCGGCGGAGTCTCAGAGGACTTCGACGCGAACCGCTTCCGGACCCTTCTGGCCCTGGCGGACGGTCAGACGAACCGGTTCGCCGTCAGCCAGAGCATGCAGGCCGGACCGCTCGAGGGCGCTGCGATGGACGAAGACGTCCTTGCCGCCGCCCTGGGGCGCCACGAAGCCGAAGCCCTTGTCGGCGTTGAACCATTTGACGGTTCCTTCGACCGTGTCGCCACCCTGGTCATCATCCTGACCGCCCCAGCCGCCGCGCGAGGGGCCACGCGGGCTATGCCCGAAGTCGCCGCCGCGCGGACTCGACCGCTGGGGCCGACCGCCGCCAGCGCTGGCGGTCGAGGTGTCCACCGAGGAGATGGTGGCGACCTGCGGACCCTTGGGGCCGTGGGAGAGATCGCAGATAATGGTGGCGCCTTCCGGCAGCGCATCATGGCCGGCGGCCTGAACCGCCGAGATGTGCAGGAAGGCGTCAGGTGACCCGTCCTCCGGCGTCACGAAGCCGAAGCCCTTGGTCGGATTGAACCACTTAACCGTGGCGCGCGCGCCGCTCTGAGTGATTGCGGGCGCATTGAAGGAACGGGGAGAGCGGTCGTACATGTAGTCGTCTCGTCGAGTGGAAAGAACTATGCTCCTAGCATGGCGTAATGGGCGCAATATGCAAGGACAGATTCACGTTGTAGACGAAAGGTGTGGATTTTTCAGGGCCGCCAGAGTCATGGCCGGGGCGGGGCGGGGCCATCGAGCCGGAGCCGGACCTCAAGGACTCCGGGCTCGTCCGGGTTGTCGTGGCGGGAAAACCGGTAATGGTTTGCGAGCTTGACCATTCCGACATTTTCTCGCAGCACCTCGGCATAGACCTCGCCGATGCCGCGCTGGCGGGCGTAGGAGATGATTTTTCCCATCAGCAGCGTCCCGAGTCCCCGGTGGGTCAGGCTGCTGCGGACCATCGGCGCGAATTCCGCGCGTTTGAGGTCGGGATCGGCGATCAGATGCACGACGCCCAGAATCTCGGCCCCCAGATGATCGGGGGTGATCAGCAGGAAGGCCATTTCGCGATCATAATCGATCTGGGTCATGCGCGCGGCGGTGTGGTGGGAGAGCCGCCGGGTCGGCGCAAAGAAGCGCAGGCGCAGATCCTCGGGTGTCATGGCCGCGATCATCGCGTGCAGCGCCGGTTCGTCCTCGGGCCGGATCGGCCGCACCAGCACCGGGGTGCCGTCGCGAAGACTGGCGGTTTCCTCCAGCTGCTTGGGGTAGGGCTGAATGGCGAGGCGGGTGGTGCCGGGCTGGGCCGGGGTCTCGATGCGAATGCGGGCGCCGAGCGCGAGCACGCCGCGATGGCTGGCGAACAGCGGGTCGACCTCCAGCTCGGCGATTTCCGGGAAGTCGGCGACCAGATGCGAAACCTTGATCAGCGCCTGGGCCACGGCATCGAGGTCGACCGCCTTGCGACCGCGATAGCCGCGCATCAGCCGCCAGACCCGGGTTCGCGCCATCAGATCATGGGCGAGATTGATGTTGAGTGGCGGCAGGGCCAGCGCCTCGTCGCCCAGCGCCTCGCCGCCGGTGCCGCCCTGGCCGAAGCGCAGCACCGGGCCAAAGAGCCGGTCCTCGCTCATGCCGATCATCAGCTCCTGGGCCTCCGCCAGTTCGGCCATGGCCTGGACGGTGAAGGCGTCGACGGTGATCGGCGGGTCCATGGCCGCGGCCTGGGACAACAGCCTGAGCGCGGCCTGCCGCACCTCGTCGGGGCTGCGCAGGGTCAGGACGACGTCGTTGAAGTCGGGACGGTGGCTGAGGCCGGGCGAGCGCAGCTTGAGCGCCACCGGTTTGCCGATCTCGCGGGCCGCCTCGGCGGCGTCCTCGGGGGTGGTGACCCGGCGGGTTTCGCCGATCTCGATGCCGTAATGGCTGAGCACGGCCAGCGCCTCGGTTTCGCCCAGCCAGCGCTGCCCCTCGGCCAGCGCCCGCTCGATGATCGTGCGCGCCGCCGCCTCATCGACCTGGAACTGGTCGGGCACCGAGGGCGGGGTTTCCATCAGCAGTTCCTGGTTGCGATGGAACTCGATCAGCTGCAGGAAGCCCCGGATCGCGCCGTCGGGGGTGTCGTAGGACGGAATGCGGTTGAGCGCGAACAGCCGCCGCGGTTCATCGGCGGTGCCCTCGCCAAGCCAACTGGTCAGCACCGGGCGGTGGCGGCCATGGGGCTGGCGCTTGGTGACCTCGATCACCGCCTGGGCGGTGGCCGCGGCGTCGCTGGTGGCCGAGGCGGCACTGAGCACCAGCACGGCGTCGTTGGTGCTGTCGGCGAGCAGCACTTCGAGGGCGTCGGCGTAGCGTTTGGGCGTGGCGTCGCTGCCGATATTCACCGGGTTGCCGTGGGACCAGCTGGGCGGCAGCCCCTGATTGAGTTTCTGGACGGTATCGGCCGACAGCCCGGCCAGCCGGCCGCCGCCGTCGATCAGGGTGTCGGTGGCCAGCACCGCGATGCCGTTGCCGTTGGTGACGATGGCGAGGCGGCCGGGGCCGGCGGGAATGCCCGAGAACGACACGCCGGTGCCGAGGGTCTGCACGGCGTCGAACAGCTCCGAGAGGCGGTTGACCCGGAGCACGCCGGCGCGGCGGAAGGCGGCGTCGTAGACTTCGTCCGAGCCGGGCGGGGCGCCGACCCGGGCGCTGGCGCGGCAGGTCGCCTCCAGGCTGCGCCCGGCCTTGATCACGATCACCGGCTTGTGACGGGCCGCCGCCCGCGCCGCCGACATGAATCGGCGCGAACTGGTTACCGCCTCGATGTGGAGCAGGATGGCGCGGACACCGCCGTCGCTGGCCAGATAGTCCATCAGGTCGCCGGCGTCGACGTCGACATGGTCACCGAGCGCCGCGACGTGGGAAAAGCCGATGCCGCGCTCGCCCGCCCATTCGACCACGGCGCCGACCACGGTGCCGCACTGGCCGATCAGCGCAATGTCGCCCTTGGCCGGGCGGGACTGGATCAGGCTGGCGTTGAGCCCGCGCGCGGGCACCATCAGCCCCTGGCTGCCGGGGCCGAGCAGGCGCAACCGATAGGGCGCGGCGGCATCGCTCAGGCGCTGGCGCAGGGCCTGGGTCGGCTGGGCGCCGCCCTCGGAGCCGTCGGAGGTCAGGATCACGGCGCGGGCGCCGCGGGCGCCCAGCTGCTCGATCAGGTCGGGGGCCTTTTCGAGCGGCGAACACACCACCGCCAGATCCGGCGCCACCGGCAGCGCCGCCACCGTGCGGTAGGCGAGCACGCCCTCGACCGCGACGTGATCGGCCGAAACCGGCATGATCGGTCCGCGAAAGCCGCCGTGAAAGAGGTTGCGCGCCATCACCGTTCCCGGACACCGGGGCGCGCCGGTGACGCCGATCAGGGCGATGGTGGCGGGTTGGATAAGCGCGTCGATGTTGTGGATGGTCATGACAGGTCCAGCCCGGAGCGCGGAAATGGCCGCGTGACCCTTAGGTGGCGGCTTACCACGCCGCTTGTCAAGGTGCGGTGCAGCATATCATGGCCGCGCCATCCGTCTCGCGCCGCCATCAGGGGCCGGCCGGGGTGCTTTCAACGCCTTCGGGTTGTCCGACCACCACCACCGAGAACCGGGCCGGATCCAGCAGGCGCTTGGCCACCCGCTGGACATCGGCGAGGGTGACGGCTTCGATCAGGCCGTTGCGGCGGTTGAGGTAGTCGATGCCGAGAGTGTCGTGGCGGACCTGGAGCACCAGGCGGGCGATCGCCGAGGACGAGCTGAACTGAAGCGGAAACGAGCCGGTGAGATAGGTTTTGGCGTCGGCCAGTTCCTTTTCGGTGATGCCGCCCTCGGCCATCCGCGCCCATTCGGCCTTGATCAGGGCCAGGGCCTCGCCGGCCTTGGCGTTCTTGGTCGAGCCGCCGGCGACGATCAGCGCCGCGTGGTCGTAGGGGTAGAGGTAGCTGTAGACGCCGTAGGTCAGGCCGCGCTTCTCGCGCACCTCCTCGATCAGCCGCGAGGAAAAGCCGCCGCCGCCGAGCACGTAATTCATGACGTAGGCGGGAAACCAGTCGGGATCGGCGCGCTTCAGCCCCGCTTGCCCGAGCATCAGGATCGACTGGGTGGTCGGTCGCCGCACCACCAGGGTCTCGCCGAGATGGCTCGGGCTGATTTCGGCGATCGCGGGCGCGCTGCTGCTGGCGGGCAGGGCGCCGAACAGGCGGTCGAGCGCCGGGGCCAGCGCTGCCGGGGTGATATCACCGGTGACCGCCACCAGCAGCCGGTCCTGGCTGAAGCCGCTTGCGACGTAGGCGCGGAGGTCCTCGACGCCCAACCGGCCGATGCTGTCGAGGCTGCCGAGATCGTCGCGGCCATAGGGGTGATCGGGGAACAGCCGGGCATAGAAGGCGCGGCGCGCCACCTTCGCGGGATCGGCCTCGCCCTGACGGATGTCGCTGATGATCGCGGCCCGCACCCGCTCCACCGCCTCCGCGTCGAAGCGCGGCCGGGTCAGGGCGAGCGCCGTCAGCTCGAAGGCGGCGTCGCGGTGTTCGGAGAGGGTCTTGATGCTGCCGTGGAAATCGTCGGCGCCGGCCTGGAAGCTGACCGAGATCGCATCGTCCTGGAGCCGTTTGGCATAGCTCTGACTGTCGAGGTCGCCGGCGCCCTCGTCGAGCAGGCTGGCGGCCAGGGTGGCGCGGCCCTCCTTGCCCGCGGGATCGATGGCACCGCCGCCGGCAAAGGAATACTCGACCGCGATCACCGGCACCTTGTGGTCTTCGACCAGCCAGGCTTCGATGCCGCCCGGGCTGACGACGCGCTGGATGTCGAGGGCACGGGCGGGCAGGGCGGTCAGGCCCGACAGCGTCACCGCCAGCGCCAGAGCCGCGGGCAGGCGGCGGAAAATCATGACCATGGGCTCAGTTCCCGCTCTTGGATGAGGTGGCTTCGGCCGGCAGCAGGCGGCCGGTGACGCCGCCCGGGGCGCCGAGCACGGCCCGCGCCGCCTCGTTAACCTCGGCGGCGGTGACGGCGGCGATGCGGTCGGGCCAGCTTTCGACGTCATCGAGGCTGTGACCGGTGACCAGGGCCATGCCGAGGGCGTAGGCCGGTCCCTGGAGGCTGTCGCGGGCGTAGGCGTTGGCGGCGAGCATGCGCTTCCGTGCGGTTGCGACCTCCTCCTCGGTGACGCCGTCCTTCAGCAGTTTGGCGACCTCGGCCGTGAGCGCGGCCTCGGTCCTGTCGATGTCGCCGCCCGGGACCGGTGTTGCCGAAACCTCGAGGGTGGCGCTGCCGCGCACCAGCGGGCTGTAGCCGAGGCCGGCGCCAACCGCGACCCGCTGCTCGACGACAAGGGAGCGGTAGAGCCGGCCGGTGACGCCGCTGCTCATGATTTCGGCCAGCACCTCCAGGGCATAAGCCTGACCGGGGGCGCCGTGGCGGTAGGAGGGGGCGAGCACCTCGCGCACCACCGAGGGCTCGCGAATCTCGGGGTCGTGCAGGATCACCCGGCGCTCGGCGGTGAGGGCGGGCACCTCGAAAGCCTGCCGCTCGGGCACGGCGCGGGCCGGCACCCGGCCATAGGTCTTCTCGGCCAGCGGCCGCAGTTCGGCGGCGTCGATGTCGCCGCTGACGACCAGGATGGCGTTGTTGGGGGCGTACCAGGTCCGGTAGAAGCCTTCGGCGTCCTCCCGGGTCAGGGTCTTGATCTCGTGCTCCCAGCCGATCACCGGGGTGCCGTAGGGATGATTGACGAACACCGTCGCTTCCAGCTGCTCCGAGAGGCGGTCGCCGGGAACGTCGTCGGTGCGCTGGCGGCGTTCCTCCATCACGACGTCGCGCTCGGGATAGACCAGGGCGTCGGTGAGGTGGAGGTTGACCATCCGGTCGGCCTCCAGGGTCATCACCAGTTCCAGCCGGTCGCGGGCGACGTTCTGGAAATAGGCGGTGTAATCATGGCTGGTGAAGGCATTGTCCCGGCCGCCGTTGCGGGCGACGATCTTCGAGAAGTCGCCGGGGCCGACCGTGGCGGTGCCCTTGAACATCAGGTGCTCGAGAAAATGGGCGAGGCCCGACTTGGTCGCCGGGCAGTCGTAGCCGCCGACCTTGTACCACAGCATATGGCTGACCACCGGCACCCGGCGATTGGTCACCACGACCACCTCAAGCCCGTTGGCGAGGGTGAAGGTCTCGGGAAAATAAACACCTTTCGCGGCGGCCGGGCCGGAGGGCAGCGCCGGCAGAATCAGCGCGAGGGCCAGGGCGGCGGCCAGCCATCCGCCTCTGACGCCAGGGCGGGCAAGCATGTCGGACACGGGCGGTGGTCTCCTGCTCGGAATGAGGCGTCGCGGCCTAGAATATCCCTTCCAGCGGCGCCTTGCGCTTGCGCTCGATGGTCGGGGTGTTGCCGGCGGTGACCGGCTGGCCGAGCGCGGCGTTGTCACGCAGCCGCTTGGCTTCGGCGGCGGCATCGACCGCCGAATAGGGCTGCTGCTGCTTCTGCCAGAAGATCAGCCGGTCGACCCAGTGCTTGTCGGCCGCGATCAGATTGCGGGTTTCGGCGTCGAGGGCGGCCCGGATGTTGGGCTGGGCGTTGCCGGCCCCGGCCCTGGCCAGGAACACCGATTCGGCGCTGCTGGCCGCACCCTTGACCCGCTCGGCGCCCGGCGCTTCCTTGAAGCCGAACACGGTGGCGGCGGCGGCCTGGGTGGTTCCGACATCCTGGGGGCGTGCCGCGCCGGGGCGGGGCGGGCGCAGGTTGAAGTCGGGCGGCATGCTGAGCGGCGGCTGCGCGACGACGGTGAATTCGTCGGGTGGCGCGTGGTCGAGGCCGAAGGTCTGGCGCCAGCCGCCGCATCCCGACAGCAGGAGAGCGCCCGCGGCAAGGCAGCTCAGCGATGCCGCGCGCCGGCGGGCGCGCAGCCGGCGGTCGAGGGGTGCGGTGCGTTCGGTCTTGCTGCGTCCGTTCCCGTTCATGGCCCTGCCTTATCGGTCTTGACTGGTCTCGATGGCTCGACGGTCCGTCGGCGCGGCCCGTTCCGGTGGCTCCGATGCCCCCGCCTCAGTATTACGACATTTCCGACCGGCCGAACAATCCATCAATGAGGATCAGCGTCACGCCGATCGTGATCGCGCCGTCGGCGACGTTGAAGGCCGGCCAGTGCCAGACTCCGGCGTGGACGTCGATGAAGTCGGCGACAGCGCCCAGCCGCAGCCGGTCGACGACATTGCCGAGCGCGCCGCCGATCACCAGCCCGAGCCAGACCGCCGCCGCCGGCCGCCGGTCATTGATCATCCAGACGATCAGTCCGGCGACCACCGCCAGCGCCACCGCGGCCAGGACATAGGGCACGGCATCGCCCGAAAAGAAGCCGAAGCTGATGCCGTGGTTCCAGGTCATGACCAGATTGAGCCAGCCGGTGACCTCGATCACCCGGGGCGGCTGCATCAGCCCGGTCACGACATACCATTTGACCAGCTGATCGAGCGCCGCGACGATGGCGGCGATGCCGAGCCCCAGCGTCAGCCGGGCCCGGACTCTCCTCATGCCCCGCCTCATGCCACGGCCTCGATGCAGCGCGGGCAGAGGGTCGGGTGCTCGGCATGGCCACCGACCTCGGGCAGCACTTTCCAGCAGCGGTCGCATTTGGCGCCGCTTGCGGTTTCGGCGCTCACGGCCACCCCCGGCACATCCTCAAGACGGAAGGCGTCCTCGGGCGCGGGCTCGGTGCTGACCCGGATCGCCGAGGTGATCGCGATGTCGTGAAATGGCGTGGTGGACAGCAGGGCCGCGGTTTCGGCGTCGACGAACACCAGCGGATCCGCCTGGAGCGAGGAGCCGATCCGCTTGTCGGCCCGCGCCCGCTCCAGCGCCCCGGTGACCACCCGGCGGACGCGCCGGATGGCCTCCCAGCGCTGCCCCAGGGCGTCGTCGCGCCAGCAGC
This sequence comes from Rhodospirillaceae bacterium, assembly GCA_037132135.1. GTDB lineage: Bacteria > Pseudomonadota > Alphaproteobacteria > Azospirillales > Azospirillaceae > BOG-933. Next base: position 891 of record JBAXPR010000130.1, on the reverse strand, counting down.
CGGGCACCTCGGGGAAGGTGCGCAGATGGACGCTGTCCTCGGGCGCGCCGCTGGCCCCGGGCCGGGCCAGCCAGGCCTCTTCGGCGGTGAAGCACAGGATCGGGGCCAGCCAGGCGGTCAGGCACGAGAACAGGGTGTCCATCACCGTCCGCACCGAACGGCGGCGCGGAGATTCGGCGCGGTCGCAATAGAGCGCGTCCTTGCGGACGTCGAAGTAGAAGGCCGAGAGGTCGACCGAGCAGAAGGTATGGAGGGCGGTGAACAGGCTGTGGAAGTCGTATGCCTCGATCGACCGCCGCACCTCCGCGTCCAGCTCGCTCAGCCGGTGCAGCACCCAGCGCTCGAGTTCGGGCATCGCCGCGCTGTCGGTCACTCGCTCGGCCGGGGTAAAGCCGTCGAGCGCGCCCAGCAGGTAGCGCAGGGTATTGCGCAGGCGGCGGTACAGATCGGCCTGGAACTTGATGATCTCGGGGCCGATGCGCATGTCCTCGGAATAATCGCAGCCGACCACCCAGAGGCGGAGGATGTCGGCGCCCTGTTGGTCGTAGACCTCCTGGGGCGCGGTGACGTTCTTCAGTGATTTCGACATCTTGCGGCCCTGCTCGTCGAGCACGAAGCCGTGGGTCAGCACGGTGTCGTAGGGCGCCCGGCCCCGGGTGCCGCAGGATTCGAGCAGGCTGGAATGGAACCAGCCGCGGTGCTGGTCCGAGCCTTCGAGATAGAGCGTCGCCGGCCACGCCAGTTCGTCCAAACGGTGCTCGAGCACGAAGGCGTGGGTCGAGCCGGACTCGAACCAGACATCGACGATGTCGCGGACCTGATCGTACGCATCGGCGCTGTACGTGTCGCCGAGGAAGTCCTGGGCCGGGCGGGCGAACCAGGAATCCGAGC
>JBAXPR010000129.1:0-9589 GCA_037132135.1 Rhodospirillaceae bacterium | reverse complement strand
GCCTTCATCGCTGCCGCCATGATCTGGATGAGGTGATTGTCGATTGGACCTAGGCCCCCAGCAGCCCCATCACGTCGGCGGGATCGACTTCGCTGGTCAGGAAGGCCTTGCCGATGCCCCGCGCCAGGACAAAGGTGATGCGGCCGTCGCTGACCTTCTTGTCGTGGCCCATGTGGCCGAGCAGTTCGGCGGGCTCCCAGCGCAGGCCCGGCACATCGGCCCGGCTGGTCGGCAGCCCAAGCTCGAAGAGGTGGGCGCGGGTGCGCAGGGCATCGGCGGCCGGACACAGCCCCAGCCGCACCGACAACTCGAAGGCCAGCACCATGCCGAGCGCGACCGCTTCGCCGTGGCGCACGGAGTCGCCGAAATCGCAGGCGGCCTCAAGGGCGTGGCCGAAGGTGTGGCCGAGATTGAGCAGGGCGCGCTGGCCGGATTCGCGCTCGTCGGCCGCGACGATCGCGGCCTTGGCCCGGCAACTGACGGTGACGGCATGGCGGCGGGCGGCGGGGTCGCCAGCGATCACCGCCGCGCCGTGGGCCTCCAGCCAGTCAAAGAAGCCGGGATCGTTGATCAGGCCGTATTTCACCACCTCGGCGTAGCCCGAGCGCAGCTCGCGCCGCTCCAGGGTATCGAGGACGCCGGTATCGGCCAGGACCAGCCTGGGCTGATGAAAGGCGCCGATCAGGTTCTTGCCGTGACGGCTGTTGATCCCGGTCTTGCCGCCGACCGAGCTGTCGACCTGGGCCAGCAGCGTGGTCGGAATCTGGATGACATCGAGCCCGCGGAGGGCGCAGGCGGCGGCAAAGCCGGTGAGGTCGCCGACCACACCGCCGCCGAGCGCGACCAGCACGGTCTTGCGGTCAATGCCGCGGCCGAGCAGCGCATCGAGCAGGTCCTCGAAATGATCGAAACTCTTGGCGTGCTCGCCCGGCGGCAGCACGATCGCCGGACCGCACCGGGCCAGCCCCTCGCTCTCGAGCGCCCGCTCCAGCGTCGCGAGATGGCCGGCGGCCTTGACGTTTTCGTCGGTCACCACCACCAGGCGGCGCGTGCGGCCGATCGCCGCGACGATGCGGCGGCCGGCGTCGGCGAGCAGGCCGGTGCCGACCAGAATATCGTAGCCGCGGCCCCCCAGCTCGACGTGTACCGTCTCGTGAACCGCCTCAGTCATGGCTTGGCTTTCGTGGTCTCGGGATGAAGATCGGGTGCCGGCGGATGTTTGACCAGCTCCCGGCCGATCTGGCGTTCGATGGCCAGCAGAACCCGCTCGACCATCTCCTCGACCGGACCGTCCTCGCTGTCGACGATCAGGTCGGCCTCGGCATAGATCGGGTAGCGCAGCGCCATCAGCCGCCCCAGTACCTCGCGCGGGTCGCCGTGCTTCAGAAGCGGCCGGTTGGTGCGACGGGCGGTGCGGGCGACCAGGACATCGAGATCGGCGCGCAGCCAGACCGAGAGCGCCTGCGCCCGCATCAGCGCCCGGGTCTGAGGATCAATGAAGGCGCCGCCGCCGGTAGCCAGAATCTGCGCGGGCTCGGTGAGCAGGCGCGAGATCACCAGCCGCTCCTTCCTACGGAAATCGGCCTCGCCGTGGCGGGAGAAATACTCCTCGATCGTGCAGTCGGCGGCTTTTTCGATCGCGGCGTCGGCATCGACGAAGGGCAGCCCCAGACGGGCCGCCAACCGCTTGCCGATCGCGGTCTTGCCCGCGCCCATCAGTCCGACCAGCGCCACCGTCTTCGGCAGGCCCATCGGCATGCCGCCATGCGCGTTCCCCGCCGCCATCAGCCGCCAACCCGTCTCACGCAAAATCGCACCGGAACACCACGCCCCGCCCGGCCCTGGAAAGCGGCACCATGGCAGAGACGCCGGGCCTTTTCCAGGGAGAACGCGCGCGCGCCAGCCCCCGGGGATTATAATATCTCTCGAAGTATCTCAATGCATCTCGGAGCGGATTTTCTCGCGGAGGAGATCGATCGGCTGGAAACCGCCGCCGGTGTCGTAATGCCAGAAGGTCCAGCCGTTGCAGGCCGGCAACCCCTGCACCGCCGCGCCGACCTGATGAATCGAACCGCGATGGTCGCCCAGATGGTTACTGGCCACCAGCGTGCCATCGGCCCGGACCCGCGCGTGATGCTGGCGGCGATGATCGACCAGAGTCACCCCCGGCTTGAGCAGCCCGCGCTCGACCACCAGCCCGAACGGCACCCGGGGTGCCAGCCGCTTGGACTTGAGATCGAGCAGGTTGGGGTCCTTAAGCTCGGTGACGCCGGCGATCCGGGCCTCGGCGGCGGCGGCGTAGTCGCCGTCCCGCTCGATGCCGATCCAGGCCCGGTCGAGGCCCTTGGCCACCGCGCCGGTGGTGCCGGTGCCAAAGAACGGGTCGAGCACCAGATCGCCCTGGTGGGTCGAGGCCATCATCACCCGGTAGAGCAGCGCCTCGGGCTTCTGGGTCGGATGGACCTTGGCGCCCTTGGTGTCCTTCAGGCGCTCGGGACCGGTGCAGAGCGGCAGCAGCCAGTCGGAGCGCATCTGGAGGTCTTCGTTGAGGGCCTTGAGGGCGTCATAATTGAAGGTGTAGCGGGCATCCTTGTCCTTGGCCGCCCAGATCATCGTCTCGTGGGCGTTGGTGAAGCGGGTGCCGCGGAAGTTGGGCATCGGGTTGGTCTTGCGCCAGACGATGTCGTTGAGAATCCAGAACCCCATGTCCTGGAGAATCGCGCCGATGCGGAAAATGTTGTGATAGCTGCCGATCACCCAGATCGAGCCGGTGTCCTTCAGCACCCGCCGCGCCGAGCCGAGCCAGGCCCGGGTGAAGCGGTCGTACTCGGCGAAATCGGCAAACTTGTCCCAGTCGTTGTCGACGCCGTCGACCCGGGTGTGATTGGGCCGCATCAGGTCGCCGCCGAGCTGGAGGTTATAGGGCGGGTCGGCGAAGACCATGTCGACGATGCCCGCCGGCAGCCCGTTCATAATGTCGACGCAGTCGCCAACCATGACCCGGTTGGGCAGGACGAGGGGGGAGGTGGTGGGGGTGCGTTTCATGGCCGTGCGAGGTCGCCTGATGAGGATCGGGAGCCGATGGATGCGTCGCAGCATGTCCCGATTCGCAGCCTCGCGCCACGAATATCAGTGTGTTATAGCGCGTTCCTAAGATTTTGGTGCATTTTTAACACAGAGTCTGTTTTGAATCATCTACTTATAGACAATACCTCACGTACTGGACCAAAGCTTGTGCGGTGGTGCGGACTGGCGCCATGGCGCAGCAGCGCCGCCCGGTGCTCGGCGGTGGGATAGCCGGCATTGCGCGCCCAGCCATACTGAGGAAAGCTCTCAGCAAGACGATCCATCTCATTGTCACGGAATACTTTTGCCAGGATGGAGGCTGCGGCGATCGAGAGGCTGAGACTGTCGCCTTTCACCACCGCGGTCGCCCCGCAGGGCAGACGCTTCGGGACCTTGTTGCCATCGATCAGGAGATGATCGGGGACGCGGCCAAGACCGGCCACCGCCCGCTCCATGGCCAGCAGCGAAGCCTGGAGAATGTTGAGGCTGTCGATCTCGGCCACCGAGGCAACGCCGATGGCAAAGGCCAGCGCGTGCTCGCGAAGGCCGGGGTCGAGCGCGTCGCGGGTCTTGCGGCTCAGGGCCTTGCTGTCGTTGATCCGCGCTGCCAGCGCCCGGGGCAGCCCCGGCGCCGGCAGGATCACCGCCGCCGCCACCACCGGCCCGGCCAGCGGCCCGCGCCCAACCTCGTCGACGCCGCCGATCAGCCGGCCGGCCGCCGCGCCGAGCGCGCGCTCCCGGCTCAGGTCGGGCACAAGAGGTCCCTTAGCGCCGCCGCCAGCCGACCGGCCCAGGCGGCCTGCCCGGCGGCATCCGCGATCAGATCCTGGCGGATTTCCACCGAGACACCGGGCCGGCCGGTCTGAAGGCCGTGGGTCTCGAGGGTGCCGCCGCTGGGATTGCGCGCGGTGTAGGGCTCGTTGTCGCCGACGGTCAGCCCCTGCCCGGCCAGCGCCGCCATCAGCGGCCGGGCCAACCGGCAGGGATCGTCCCAGAGCACGCCGACCTGCCAGGGCCGGGCCCGGCCGTTCATTTCGGGAGTAAAGCTGTGGATGCCGAGCAGGATCGCGGGCGCGCCGCCGCCGCGGCCGTCGAGCCGGCGCAACTCCGAGGCCACGGCGCGATGCCAGGGCCGGTAGAGCGCCTCGATCCGGGCCGACCGAGCCCCGGGGGTGAGGCCGCAATTGCCGGGAATGGCGATGCCGTCGCTGCTTTCGGCGATCAGGGTCGGCTGGTCGAGGCCGCGGTTGAGATCGATCACCAGCCGGGAATAGCCCGCGAGCAGCGCCGCCGCGTCGAGCCGTGCCGAGAGCCGCCGCGTCACCCCCGCGGCGCCGATGTCGGAGGCGATGTGGAGCGCAGACGCCGCCTCGTCCAGCCCGAGCCGGCCGAGCGCCGCCGGAACCCGCCGCGAGGCGTGATCGCAGACCAGCAGCAGCGGCGCCCGGCCCTCCGCATTCAGCCGGTCCAGTGGCGGCGGGTCGCCGTCGCCCAGCAGCGGCGGAGCGGGGTCGGGGGCGCAGGGATAGTCCGAGCGAGGCGACATGGCAGCTGACCGATGAGGGATGACGGCGCAGACTGGCGTCTGCCAACAAGCATCTTTTATAACGGAAGCCAGCCGCGGAGGAAACCGCCCTGACCCGACACCGGAGGTCCGCGATGCCCCCGTCTCACCTGCTCGGGCTGCTGCCGCCGGCCCTGATGCTGGCGCTGTCTGCCTGCCAGCCGATCACCCGTACCCACTACGGTTTCGAGCCTCCGGCCGGCGCCACCGCCGGCGCCTGCCTTGCACAATGCGCGGTCGCCCGCACCGCTTGCGGGCGGGCCTGCGACCATCAGGCGCCCGATTGCGGCGACCCGCTGAACTATCCCGGCAGCCGCCTGCCCGGTGCCGGGCCCGCCACCGCCCCGCGGGGCCGCGGTTCGCTGCGCGGCATCGGCGGCCCCGATCTAGACTGCGCCGACCTGGAACCGGTGATCCAGAGCGGTCTCCTGTGTCACGAGGCCTGCGACAGCCTTTATCGCGACTGCTACGCCGGTTGCGGCGGCACCGTGGTGCCGCGCCAAAGCTGCATCGCCTTCTGTCAGTGACCGCCTTCGAGATAGGCCGCCTTCACCTCGGGATTGGCCAGGAGGTCCGCCCCGGTGCCGGTGAGGGTGATCGTGCCGTTGACCATCACATAGGCGCGGTGGGCGAGGCGGAGGGCACGGTGGGCGTTCTGCTCGACCAGAAACACGGTAATGCCCTGGGCGCGGTTGATGTCGCGGATGATCTCGAAAATCTGCTTGACCACCAGCGGCGCGAGGCCGAGCGAGGGCTCGTCGAGCAGCAGCAGGCGCGGCCGGCTCATCAGGGCGCGGCCGATGGCCAGCATCTGCTGCTCGCCGCCCGAAAGCGTGCCGCCGCGCTGGTCGGCGCGCTCTTTCAGCCGGGGAAACAGCGCAAACACCCGCTCCAGATCGTCGTCGAAACAGGCCGGCGGCGCGATCAGCGCCCCCAGCTGCAGGTTTTCCAGCACCGTCATGCGCGCGAAGATGCGCCGGCCCTCGGGAACCTGGGCAATGCCGTGGCGGATGATCGCCGCCGTGGGCAGGCGGGTGATGTCCTCGCCGTCGAAATGGACATGGCCGTAGCGGGCGCGGGGATTGCCGCAGATGGTCATCAGCAGCGTCGATTTGCCGGCGCCGTTGGCCCCGATCAGGGTCACGATCTCACCCTCGGCGACCCGGAGATCAATGCCCTTCAGGGCCTCGATGGCGCCATAAAAGGTGCGGACGCCGGTGATCCTCAACATCAGGCGTCCTCCTCTTCGCCGAGGTAGGCGCGGATCACCGCCGGGTCGTGGCGAACCTCGGCCGGAGGGCCTTCGCTGATCTTACGGCCATAATCGAGCACCACCACATGGTCGGAAATCTGCATCACCACGCTCATGTCGTGCTCGATCAGCAGCACGCCGATGGCGTGGTGGTCGCGGATAAAGAGCAGCAACTCGGACAAATCGGCGGATTCACGGGGATTGAGCCCGGCCGCCGGCTCATCGAGGCAAAGCAGGCGCGGCTCGGTACACATCGCGCGCGCGATCTCGAGGCGGCGCTGGGCGCCATAGGGCAGATTGCCGGCCTGCCAGTCGGCGACATCGACCAGCCCAACCCGGTCGAGCCAGTAGCGGGCAAGCTCCACCGCCGCCGCCTCGGCCCGGCGATAGCACGGCAGGCCAAAGAGCCCGGCCACCGTGAAGCGCGATGCCGCCATCAGTTTGTTATGCTGGGCGACGACCAGGTTTTCCAGCACGCTCATGCCGCCGAACAGGCGGACATTCTGGAAGGTCCGCGCCACCCGCGCCGCCCGGGCGATGCCATGGGCTTCCATCCGTTCCAAAAGCCAGGAGCGGCCGCCATGGCGGATGGTCAGCCGGCCGACGGTCGGGGTGTAAAAACCGGTCAGGCAGTTGAACACGGTGGTCTTGCCGGCGCCGTTGGGGCCGATGATCGCTGTGATCTCGCGGTCGCGCGCGGAAAACGACACATCGGCCACCGCGACCAGCCCGCCGAAGCGCTGGGTCAGGTGCTCGACGGTCAGAAGCGGCAGCGCCGCGACGGGGCCGGTCATTCGCGGGCCTCCGCCTCGGCCTGCTGCTGGCGCGCGCTCTTGCGGACATGGAGCAGAATCGTCGGGTCCCGGTGGGCCAGCAGACCACGCGGCCGCCACAGCATGATCAGCACCATGCCGACGCCAAAGGCGAGCATGCGGTACTGGGCCAGTTCGCGGAAGGCCTCGGGCAGGCCGACCACCAGCAAGGCCGCGATCACCACCCCGGCCTGACTGCCCATGCCGCCGAGCACGACCACGGCCAGGATGATCGCGGACTCGATGAAGGTGAAGCTCTCGGGGCTGATGAAGCCCTGGCGGGTGGCAAAAAAGGCGCCGGCGAAGCCGCCGAACATGCCGGCAATGGCAAAGGCGGCCAGCTTGATGTTGGTGCGGTTGATGCCCAGCGCCGAGCAGGCGATGTCATCCTCGCGCAGCGCCTCCCAGGCCCGGCCCAGCGGCAGGCGGCGAATCCGCAGGGTGAACAGGTTGACCACCAGCGCCAGCGCCAAGATCACATAATAAAGGAAGATGATGCGGTGGACCGGCGCAAACTCCAGCCCGAACAGCTGATGAAACGCCAGCCGCCCCCCGGCCGGCGCAGCGGTGAAATCGGCAAAGCCAAAGAAGCTGGGGCGGGGAATCGCGGCGACGCCGACCGGGCCATTGGTCAGGCTGGTCCAGTTGAGCAGCACCACCCGCACGATCTCGGCGCAGGCCAGGGTGACGATCGCAAAATAGTCGCCTCGGAGCCGCAGCACCGGAAAGCCCAGCAGCAGCCCATAAAGCGAGGCAAAGGCTCCGGCCAGCGGCAACCCGAGCCAGAAGCCGATGCCGAAATTCTGCGCCAGAAGGGCATAGGAATAGGCGCCGACGGCATAAAACGCGACATAGCCGAGGTCGAGCAAGCCGGCCAGCCCGACCACGATGTTGAGCCCCCAGCCGAGCATGATGTAGGACAGCAAGAGACAGCCGAGATCCACCACGCCACGGTCCGCGAACGGCAGCATCGGCAAGGCCAGTGCAAACAGCACCGCCGCCGGCCCGATCAGCCGCGAGGCATCCTGAAGCCGGGCGCCAACCCGGTCCATGCGCCGGTCGCGCTCGGCCTCGCTCAGCCGGCTGTGGTGCGAGCCGAGAGCCAGACCGGCGCGAAGCGCCACCAGCACCCCGCCGGCCAGCGCGATCCCCCGCAGCGCCCCGGCGGGAAACGGCAGCAGCCACCCGGCCAGCGCCAGCGCCAGCGCCGCCGGCAGCACCAGAGCGCCCCGCCCCGCCGCCACCAGCACCAGCCCCAGGCGGCCAAGAAAGACCAGCAGCACCGCGATCCCGACCTCGGCAAACTGAGGCCGGATCACCAGGCCGGCGCTGGTCTCAAGGGTCCGGAGTCCGACCAGCGGCACCGTCAGCAGCAGCGCGACCCCGCCGGTGAAGGCGGCTTCTCTCAGGGCAGCCTTGAGATCGAGCGGGGGCGGAACAGCGGCCATGGCTAAACCTTCTCGATCTCGGGGCGGCCAAGCAGGCCGGTCGGGCGGAAGATCAGCACCAGGATCAGGATCGCGAAGGCGGCGACGTCCTTGTATTCCACCGAGAAGTAGGCCGACCAGAACGCCTCGATCAGCCCGATGGTCAGCCCGCCGAGCATTGCGCCCGGCAGCGAGCCGATACCACCCAGCACCGCCGCAGTGAAAGCCTTGATGCCGGCCAGAAAGCCGATGTAAAAATCGATCACGCCATAATACATCGTGACCATGACCCCGGCGACGCCGGCCAGCGCCGCGCCCATCACGAAGGTCAGCGAAATCGTGCGGTCGACATCAACGCCAAGCAGCGAGGCCATCTTCATGTCCTGCTCGCAGGCGCGCTGCGCCCGGCCCAGCGAGGTCCGCCGGATGATCTGGGTGAAGCCGAGCATCAGCGCCGTGGTCAGCACGATGATGATGATCTGGAGATAAGAGAGGCTGACCTTGAAGCCGTCGGCGCGCTCAACCAGCACGATCACGTCCGAGATCACCGGCGGCAGCGCCTTGACCCGCGCCCCCTGGACCAACTGGACGTAGTTTTGCAAAAAGATCGACATCCCGATCGCGGAAATCAGCGGCGCCAGCCGGGTCGAGCCACGGAGCGGCCGGTAGGCGATCCGCTCGATGGCCCAGCCGTAGACCGCGGTAAACAGCATCGCCACCACCAGCACCACGGCGACCGCCAGCGGAACCCAGGTGATGCCAGCCGCGCCCAGTACCAGAAAGCTGATCACCGATACGAAAGCGCCGATCATGTAAATCTCGCCATGGGCGAAATTAATCATGCCAATAATGCCGTAAACCATCGTGTAGCCGATGGCGATCAGCCCATAGATCGCACCCAGCGTCAGGCCATTGATCAGTTGTTGCAGGAAATATTCCATGGCTTCTTTTTTATCGTGCGACTCATTATCGTGTGACGCCGCACCGGGGGCGATCCCGCCCCGCCAGCGACCCTTGAGACCCGCCGGCCCGGCAATCCTGCCATGCGCGCAGCCTTCCGGACTGGTCTCTTAGCCCACCGCCGCCGGCCAGGGCAAGAGCCACGTCGCCGCGCCGGCAAAGAAGGCTCGCCGAGGATTGACAGACCAAGGAACTCCAGGCACACTGAATGGGTAGACAATCGCGTGCGAACACCCCATGACCGCGCATTTCGTCAAACGCCCGGCAACCACCGATGATATCGTCAAGGCTGTCGACACTCTTGGGTTCGCAGTCGACCGGCGGCTAACCGTTCTCGAGGACGGACAGAAGGCCCTCACGACCGATGTCGCCAGCCTCAGACAGGGCCAGGCGGTGCTGATGGCCGACGTCGCCGGCCTCAAACAGGGCCAGGCGGTACTGACGGCCGACGTTGCCAGCCTCAAACAGGGCCAGGCGGTACTGACGGCCGACGTCGCCAGCCTCAAAC
>JBAXPR010000128.1:0-9811 GCA_037132135.1 Rhodospirillaceae bacterium | reverse complement strand
CCGGACTCGCGTCACGCGACTTCCTGCCAGACCCTCGGAGAACTGAACAGCCCTGCCCCCCCAGGGGAGTGCGTCAAATGTTAAAGAAGAAAGAACTCTGGCTCGCCTTCGCAGGAGACGAATTGACGTGCACAGTCACGGTCAACGAGATTTCCAATAGAAATTACCTAGAAATCAAGCTATCTGGCCTAATCACCCAGGATCGTGTTTATATTTATGATATTATTATGGATGTCGCCGAAAACTCTACATACGACAGCGTAAAACTTGACGTAATTGATCTTAATTTTTTTACGGGATGCACGGTCAACGACTGCGCCATTGAGCAGCTTCTTAAGCTGGTGTTCTTTTTTTCTCAAAACGGGAAGAAGCTTAACGTCCTTATTGAGGAAGAGTGCGTCAAAAATGCGCTAAAGTTGGATCTGTCCGGCCGGAGATTTAGCGCGGTTAATATTTTCGATTGCGCATAGACCAGCCCTGCCCATACCCCGTCCCGAAAACGTTTGACTGCCTGCCCCCAGCCCCCAGATTATGATCTGACTGTTCGGCCCGGATCACTTCAGCCATTCACTCCCGACCAAAATGGGTTTATCCTTCACAAGCTTTTAATCTGGCAGGCCGGCGCCGGGGCGGCAAAAAACCCCGTCGAAGCGCAGCCGGTGTTTGATTTTGCCTTCGCTCGGAGCTATCACGCAGGTCATCATGACAACGCCTCAAATTGATCACGTAGACCCGGCACCCGAGACCACTACACCTCCCTCTCCGGTGCGCAACCATCATATGCCGGCGCTGATAGTGCTGTGGGTGTTTATTATTGTTGCCGGTTATTTTATCTGGCCGAGTAAGGGCTATTTAACAGGGGAACAACCGCAAAATACCCCGGTGACAACGTCTCCGCCATAAAGCTAGCCTTCGGTATGCGAGTGACCATCGCTACCGCGAATAAAGAGTAAGGGGAAATACTGACGATGAAGATGAATGAGCTGTGGATTGCGTTTGCCGGGAGTCGGCTAACCAGCTCGGTGTCGCTTCATCATTTTGACGAAAATTCAATGATTAAGGTCATCATTAACGGGATTATTGATAGCGACTCAGCATTTATCACAAATGTCATACTTGCAGCAATGGATAGCGGCCCATACAAATACTGTCTGATCGATGTTCAGAGCCTTGTCTTTGTTGATGGCATCTTGATTAATGAACACGCCATCGAATGCCTGATTAAGCTTACCGGGTTTGCCATGAATCGCGATATCAAAGCGTATCTGGTCGTCGACGATGCCTATGTTCGAGAGGTATTGGCCGACATTCTGCGGCGGCATCGCGGGTTTTCCAAAATCTCCATTCAATCGAGTCAGGACTTTCTCGGCAGCGACTTGGCTCAAAAAACCTGAGAGGCCGCTACTCCCCGGCTTTTGTGCTCACCCCGTGCCAAGCACGCAGACGCTGACGCGCCTCTTCGATCTCGGCCAACGACATCAGTTCCAGGGCGGCGTCCTTCCCCCATTCGGCATGGTCCCGCTCTTCGCCGGCTTGAAGGCCGGAAACGGCCAAACTGTACCAAAACCAGGCATCGGCCGCGCGGGCGTTCCCCAGGCAAGCCCCCGCCACCCGAAGCTGAGCCGCGGGGAAACCCTGCTCGGCGGCCCGCATGTAATAGTCGAATGCGGCCGCAGGGTCCGGGTCGCGGCCATCCCCGGTCTCAAAAATGATGCCAAGGTTGAACTGGGCGCGGGCATAGCTTTGTTCCGCCGCCCGGAGATACCAGTGGAAGGCCTTCTCCCGATCCGGGGCGACGCCGTCGCCGGCTTCATAGAGCAGCGCAAGATTGAACTGCGCCGCCGCGTGTCCCTGCTCGGCGGCCTTCTGGTACCAAACCGCCGCTTGCAATTTGCCCTCGGGAACACCTTGGCCGCTGGAATAGAGAACGCCGAGAGCGTATTGGCACGCGACATCACCCTGTTTGCCACCCAGGCGGAACCATTGGAACGCTTCATCCATATCCGAGGAGGCGCCACCGCTGTTAGCCAATCGGTAACCCAGCTCCCGTTGCGCCGAGACGACCCCCCGCCTCGCCAACTGGCGCAGCGACCAGAGCGACAACCCGCCGACATTGACAGGCCAAGCGATAGAGCCCAATTTCGCGGCGGCCACCCGTCCCGCCTCCCGGGTCACCCCGACGAGCCCGGAAAACGCGTCCTCAACCGGGATTCGCAGAACCGGCGAAGCCTCGGCGGCTGTCGCAGCCGGTTGCGGATATCCCTCGTCGATCATGCCAAACGCCCTATGTCCCGTATCTCCATCGCCTTGGAAAGGGTAGTTCCATTGATGGCTGACATCAATGCCCACGAGACAAATTTGAACCGCTCGATGTCGATGGTGATGGCAACGCTATTCCATGATAGGATTCGCTTGTTCCTTCCCGCGCCGCAGGACTCGATGTGCAGACCGGTTCAAACCCTCAAGACGACAAGGCAGAGGCGACCCCAAGAGGTGGCCCGCGTTTTCTCACTGGCGTGGCGGAAGCGCTCGGCCTAACCGAACACAATCCGTTGGTTGTCGCAGCGCGAAATCTCTGTTCGAAACTCGGGCGGGAAGGCTGGACGTCCCGGCCGAATGAAAATTGCATACCGGTAAGCGGCGCCACCCTGAAGAAGGCGCTGACCGAAATCATTTGCGAACGGGCGCTAATCGACGAGGCCTACGAGCACGACCGGGACAACTGGCAACCGATGACGTTTTCCCAGTGGCAACAAATGTATTTGAAAAGTTATTGCGTTTTTAATTTTAATGACGAATGCTTGCATCTTACCCTCTTCATGCGTCACTGGGAACACATTGTCCATCAGTCCGTGATGTTTGATCCCGATAACTTCCAGAACGATTTGAATACCATTGTTACCGAGTTCGGCTGGTTTGTGGAAAGCTTCACCATGCCCGACCAGAGCATTACCGTAACATTTCGTCGCTTCAATAGCCGGGTCATGATCAGACAGCTGCCTACGGCTCTATACTATTTCGCCGCGTCGTGGAACAAAAACGATATTCTCAAGAACGGCCTGCTGCCGACAACCTCCGTCGATTCCGCTGCCGGACGACGAGTGGCCGATTACGATGTAATGTTCAAGGCGTTCAACCTCGTTCATATCCGATCCATCGCCAAGGACATGTATGAATCAGCGGTGGGCTACAGCGACAGTGACGATGTTTCCACCAATATTCTTCGGCTGATTGGATACATGCCGATCATCGTCTTCAAGGTCAATTCCCAAAAAATCGCCGCCAACGTCTGGTCGAAAAAAGCACCGGTTTTCGATGAGGACAAAGAGTCCGGTATTCTGCTGTCTTATACCTATCTACCCCCGGCAGCGTTTGAAACGGTGATGCACGAAGACCCGATACCGGCCATTTTCGAACAACTATGACCGATGACGCTTCGAAACTCACGAAGCCCTGGTCTTTGGTCTATAACGAGGCGACGGGGTCGACCACGCCTCCAGCGCAGCCAACGCATCGGCGGAACTAACCATCAGCGCGTCCGATCGCGCCTGCCGGAACTGCTCGGCCGGTTCGCCGAATGTCGGCGTCGACTCAGTCTCGGCGTCCGCCTGCCTGCGGATCGGCGTCGGAGCCCGCGCCTTGACCAGATAGGCGTCGTAAAGGCTCGCGGCCGGCAATGGTGGGCGCCGGATTGTCTCCCGGGCTTTGATGTACACGACGGGTTCAGCAGTTGTGGCGCCACCGCCGCCGGCTGTCGAAACCGAGGGGGCGACCGCAGTATGCGCTTGCCGATCCGTGTCAAGATGAGCGAGCATTCTTCCCGCCTCGTCTTCGGTCCCCATATTCGGCCTCCCCGGCATCCATTGTCGAAACAAAACGGTTTCACTATACCATGATATGGCGCATTCCGCCCCTGCGTTGGAGAAATTTTCTTAAAAGCGCTTACACCGCCGCGCTGATCTCCCCCGAACGCGCCCTCGACGAACGCCTCCAGACACTGGAAGCCCATCTCCAGGCCGAGCACCCGGATTTGCTGGCCGTGCTTCCAATCGTCCGGACCTTCGACAGGGTGCTGGCGGACCTCGGACTGCTCGGCCGGGGAGAGAGCCTGGCCAGCCGGATCGCCTGGTGGCCGAGCGTCAGCGTCCTTGGCTTGTATTCGGCTGGAAAGTCGAGCTTCATCAACAGCTTCCTCGAGCTTGACCTTCAGGCGACCGGCAATCAGGCCGTGGACGATATGTTTACAGTGATCTGCCATGGCAGCAGTTCCCTGTCGGCGCCGTTGCCGGGCAGCGCGATCAACGCCGACATGCGCTTTCCCTTTTTCCGCATCGCCGACCGGTTGGACCGCGCCGCCGGCGACGAAGGTCGGCACATCGATTCCTATCTCCAACTCAAGACATGTCCCAGCCCGCGCCTGAAGGGACGCATCATCATCGATTCTCCCGGTTTCGACGCCGGCAGCCAACGGCAGGGAACACTGGGGATCGTAGAACACATCGTCGAAGTCTCGGATCTGGTCCTAATATTCTTCGATGCGCGGAGACCCGAACCCGGCGCGATGCAGGACCTGCTCCGACATCTGGTCGAACCGGCCGCGCGTGGAATCGATGCCGCCAAGATGCTCTTCATTTTGAACCAGTGCGACAACGCGGCGCGCGAAGACAATCTCGAGGAGGTCGTCGGCGCTTGGCAGCGCAGTCTATCGCAGGCGGGCCTGACCATCGGTCGCTTCTACTGCATCTACCATCCCGCCTTCGCCTCTCAAGTAGCCGGTTCGCCCGACCATGATCGCCACCAAGACCGCTGCCGCCGCGATCTCGCCGAAATCCACGCCCGCATCGCCGCCCTGGATAGCGGCCGGGGCTATCGGCTTCTCGGCCAACTCGAGGCGCTGGCCCGCGAACTCGAGCACAAGGCGGTACCTCAATTGGAGGCGGCGACCGCGACCTGGCGCCGAACCGCGCTGTTTGGCGGCTGGCGCCGGTGGTGTGGTGCCGGCAGGCGCGAAATCGCCGAGCAGATGCCCGAGCGCCTCGAGACCATGGGGCTGAGCCCACGCGACGCCTTCCTCAGAAACACCTCCCGGGCCGACACCCTCCTCCGGGGCCGGCCCGCCGGTTGGGGCCGGGCGCGCATGGCGATTCCGCTGCTTCGCCACGCCATCGAGCACCAGACCCTGATCTGGAACAACCGACACGCCGGCCTCGTCACGCCGCAGCCAACGCCCGGTAAGGCGCCCCCCGCCCCGACCACGGCGGCCCGGCCGCCGAAGCGGCGCCCGCCGGCTCCGAGGGGGCGGGCCTGCGGCATCCCCGCGCCCTCGGGACCGGAGCCGGAACCCGAATCGATCCAAACCGGGGACGACCCCGTCATCCCGCTGCTGCAAACCGAGTCGCTGCTCACCAAAGTGACCGGCCTGTTCTCTCCCGGAGTCCCGAAGAGACGTGACAAAGCTTCGCCCCCGACCCATCCCGACAAGGAGGGCGACATCGACTTTTTCGAGGATTGAGGAACTCCGACTCCTGCCGGAGAGCTGAAGAAAATATCCCGTTTCAGCGATGGAGGTACGATGCTCGGCTTTAACGACGCTGACGCCGCGACGGTGATCACATCGGGCCTCCTCGGGCTTGCGGCCGGCTCGATCCTTGGCCCGATCCTCGACCGCAACCTTTTCCAACAGCGACGACAGCGCCGCGCTGAGGCCGAGCTCGAGCGGTTAAAGGGCCTGCTGAACAGGCGTCGAAACGAGGTCGACCTCGAGGAAAGACGCCTTGCCGAACTCCAGGAAGAAACCGCTTGGCTTCAAGACGTGCGAGCCGAAACCGAAATCTGGACCGATCGCCTGAACAGCGTCCGCGTCGAGGTCGGGAATATCGATAATACCGTTCTCGACCTTACCGATATCAAGGCGGAACTCGCCCGTTGCCATCAACAGCGGGCAGCCATCAAGGCTGAAATCCAAGCGCTGCTCTCCCAGGACCCCTCAAAGAAGAAGATACCACATCCTCTGTCCAAGCAAAGGCCGACAGAAAGCAAAGCGCCGACTCAAGCAAAACCGAAACCAAGCCACAAACCAAACGATACCGTTCTAGACGACGTCTTCCGCACCGTCGATGCGGTATTCTCAAGTTTCCTTACTCGTCCACACCGAAAGCCGCCGCGAAATACCCAGCCGAAACGGTAGGCATCGGGACGAACCTGCGGCTGAGCTCAGGGTTTCCCTGGTTTTTCATCGCCGCCGGCACCGCCGCACTTGGAGCAGCCTCCGCATTTCGAGGAGCCGGTAAAGACGTTGATCAGCCGGCGGGCGATCAACGCCGCGCAGACGAGCCCCACCGCCACCAGAGCGGCCGTGTCGAACCAAGCACCCTGCATCATGCGAACAACCCTCCGAACGTCGTAACCACGAACGCGGCTCCCCAGGCGAAGATCAACGAGCAGCCGAGCGAAACCCCGACCCATCGCCAGCTTCCGGATTCCCGCCCGATCACCGCCAGCGTGGTCAGGCACGGGGTATAGAGCAGCACGAACACCATGAAGGCGATGGCGACGGTCGGCGTCATGCTCGCCGCGATGGCTTGCCGCAACGCCACCGAGCCCTTCTCCTGGGCATTGAGGACGGCATAGGTGCTGACCACGGTTTCTTTGGCGATCAGCCCGGTCATGATGGCCACGGTGTCGCTGGAGGCGAACCCGAGCGGGGCAAACACCGGGTTGACCGCGGCGGCGATCTGGCCGAGGTAGCTGGAGGCGAGCTTTTCCTGCGGCCGCATGTCCGCGGGACTCGCCGGGTACTGCTGAAGGAACCAGATGGCGATCGACCCCACCACGATCACCCCACCGACCTTGCGCAGATAGTCCTGGGCACTGTCCCAAATCTGCCAGAGAACCGAGGCGAGCTGCGGCTTGCGGTAGGGCGGCAACTCCATGAGGAAGCTCTCCTCCTCGCTCGCGGCCAGGGTGCGGTCGAACAGCACCGCCGCGCCCAACGAAACCAAGACGCTGAGGACATAGAGCGCAAAGACGACGGTGCCCGCCCAGGCGTCGAAGAAGGCGCCGGCGAAGAGAATGAAGATCGGCAGCCGCGCCGAGCAACTGACATACGGCGCGACCAGAATGGCGATCAGGCGGGCGCGCGGGGTTTCGATGGTGCGGGTGGCCATCACCGCCGCGGCGTTGCAGCCGAAGCCCATGATGAGCGGGATGAGCGCCTTGCCGTGCAGACCGAAGGCGCGCATCAGGCGATCGAGCAGGAAGGCGACACGGGCGAGATATCCCGTCTCGTTGAACAGCGCCATGAACAGGAACAGGATCACGATATTGGGCAGAAACACGATGGTGCCGCTCACCCCGGCCATCACGCCGTTGATCAGGAGATCGTGGGCGGCTCCGGCGGGAACGAGGGCGTCGAGCCGATCGGTCACCCACTGCGCTCCCGCGCCGATCCAGGCGGCGGGAATGGCGCCAAAGGTAAAGGTCGACTGGAACATCGTCCACAGCAGGATGCCGAAGATCGGCAACCCCAGGTGCCGGTGCAGCAACACGTCGTCGATGCGGCGGATGAACTTGCTGGTGGCGGACGGCGCGGAGTGTTCGTGCCGCACCTTGCCGAGCAACTCCTCGATGAAGCGAAAACGGGCGTGCGCGATCATCAGGGCGCACTCCTCGCCATGATGGCTTTCCAGCTCGCGGCATGCGACCCGGACTTCGGCGATCAGCGCCTCGTGCTCGCCTTCGCGCTCCAGGATGTCGGTATCGCCCTCGAGCAGCTTGATCGCCAGCCAACGGCTCTCGCCGGGTTCCAGGGTCGCGGGGTGAAGATCGGTGACGATCCCCTGAATGCGGCGAATGGCCGCCTCCAGGTCTTCATCGTACCGGATGCCCGGAATCACCCAGCCCTGCGGACGCTCGGCGGTTTCCTTGACGGCATCGACCAGAGCGTCGATCCCCTGCCCCGCCGAAGCGACGGTTTCGATTACCGGGCCGTGCAACGATGCCGACAGCGCCGCCGTATCGATGGCGATGCCGCGGCTCCGGGCTTCATCCATCATGTTGAGCACGAACACGCACAGCCGGCCCATCTCGAGCAACTGCATGGTCAGAAACAGGCTGCGGTGCAGATTCCCGGCATCGATGACATTGACCACCACGTCGGGGTGTTCGAAATGGATGGCATCGCGGGCGGATCGTTCTTCGGGCAGCCCGCCGTTGAGGGTGAAGATTCCGGGAAGGTCCGTCACCTTGTACGCGGTGCCCCGGTGATTTCTGCTACACGAACGCTGTGAAATCGTGACGCGAGGATAGTTGGCGATCAAACCGTGGTCGCCGGTCAGTTGATTGTAAAGCGCCGTCTTGCCACTATTCGGGTTGCCGACCAGCATAGCGGTAATGGGGTGTTTTCTACTACTCATGGTCTCAAGCCTTGTTCGGGCGCGCGTCTGAGCTTCGGTCGATGGAAAACCGACCAATGGCTGGATTAATCCGCCGAAGAGTTGATCAGCCGATGCGGATCAAAATATTGCGGGCGTCCTCGTTGCGAAGCGAGAGCTGGTATCCGAGCAGGGAATAGGCCCGGGGGTTGCCCCAGGGCGAGGTCCTGTCCAGCGAGATTTCCGTACCGCGGAGAATGCCGAACGCGGTCAGCCGCCGCCTGAGTGTTTCATCCCCCTTCGCAACCCCGAGAACGATGCCTTTCTGCCCCGCCGCGAGGTCCGCAACCGTGATGGACGGTGCGACCGGATTTTCCGAGGAGCCCTTGTTCAACGCGATTGCCGCTGCCATTTTCAGCCTCGCAAACCTTCCTGCGCTTCTCGTCGATCGGCGCGGCACGCTCCGCGCAATCGCAACTCATTTGCATTCGCGTAGAGTGCGGAAGACCTCGGAGGATGTCAATAGGGCAAAACCTACAGATTTCGCGCAATGCCCCCTTCCGAGGCGGCGCCCCACTTCACCCGGAGCCAAACCCTTTCATGGGCCCAGTAAAGGGCGACCTTGGAAAACAACTCGATCCCGGTAATCGTTAAAGCAACAGTTGCCTTGCCGGTTATGAACCAACTAATAATGAAGGTATCGAAACTGCCCGTCACTCTCCAGCTAAACGCCTTGACAATCGACCGAACGTGGGATTCGTGCGTCATTTTCCGCTCCAGAAAGCCCTCAATCGAGAAACACTATTCTTCCACATCGCCGGCCGACATTTTTCTCGACACGTAAAGTGCATAGGCCAGCACCAGAACATTCCCGGCGCCGGTGAACACGAACGGGGCATACGGACCGACCCGATCAAACAGAATGCCGCCAATCTCGAGGATCACGATAAGTCCTATGCCCGAGATCATGTTAAGCGGCCCCATGATCGAGCCCCGCAGGTCCCTGGGAGCCGCATCCAGGGCGAGAATGTCCGGCCCAAGCATGGATCCGGCCTGCCCCATCGCAATGAGCGTCATGGGAAGATAGACGAACCAGTCGAAAGGATTGACGACGAAGACCATAAGCACGAACCCGGCGGCAGAGAGGCCCAGACCGGCGATGACAGCTCTCATCCGGCCGATCCGCTGCATGACCCGCCCCCAGACCAGAATGGTCGCCATGACCAGGAAGCCGACGTACCCGATCATCTGACCGCCGTGGGCCGCCGCCGCCTCCTGACTCTTGCCGACCAGGTCTGCAAAGTACAAAGTCCACAGCATATAGAACAAACCGATGAGAATAATGTCGCTGCGCGAGAAAACAGAGACCGCAAAGGCAACTTTTATGTATTTGCTCAGCCCCCCGCGTTCGGTGGCGGACCAATCTGTGGAGTGATCGC
>JBAXPR010000127.1:0-9856 GCA_037132135.1 Rhodospirillaceae bacterium | reverse complement strand
CGCCGGATGCGAGTAGAACCAGAACAGGTTCTGATAGAGCAGCACGTCGCCGCCGGCGGCGGGGTCGAAGAAGTGAGTCCCGAGATAACGGTCGAACAGCAGCAAGGTCACCGCCGCAGCCAGCACCGGAATGAAGATCAGGTTGATGATAAAGGCGCCGAACAGGGTCCAGACCAGCATGTTCATCTGGTTCCAGCCCATGCCCGGGGCGCGCATGTAGATCACGGTGGTGATGAAGTTGACCGCACCCAGGATCGACGAGAAGCCCATCATGTGCACGGTGAAGACGTAGAACGCGGTATTGCCGCCGGACTTGACGGCATAGGGCGGATAACCGGTCCACATCACGTCGGGCGCATCCGGAACCGCCATGCTGAGCAGGGCCAGGATGATGCCGCCGTAGAACAGCCAGACCGACAGGGCGTTGAGGCGCGGAAACGCCACGTCCCGGGCGCCGATCATGATCGGCAGGAAGTAGTTGGCGATGAAGCCGGTCAGGCCCGGAATGAGGAAGCCGAGAATCATCGCAGCGCCGTGGAAGTAGAGCGCGTTGTTGTAGTCGGTTCCCGACCCGACCACCTGCATGCCGGGATTGAACTGCTCAAGCCGGATGATCAGGGCCGCGAGACCGGCGAGCACGAACGCCGCCATCGATCCGACAAGATAGAGGACGCCAATGCGCTTGTGGTCGGTGGTAAAAATCCATTCCATCATGGGTCATATCCTCAGTTGATCGTCGGCTGAGCGGCACTGGCATGCTTGCCCTTGCTCTTGAACCAGGCGTCGAACTCGGCCGGCGCCACCGCCTTGATGTGGGCCGGCATCTGGGAATGGTTGATGCCGCAGAACTCGGTGCAGGTCGCCAGGATATCGCCCGCCTGTTTGGCGACGAACCAGATATACGTCTTGCGACCGGGCAGCACGTCTTCCTTGATCCGGAACGCCGGCACGAAGAACGAGTGGTTGACGTCGACCGAGGTCATGCGCATGACCACCGGACGCCCGACCGGAACCAGGACCTTGCCTAACTCGCCTTCATCCCGACTGTCGACCACCAACCCGTTGCCGTAGTCGAACTCCCAGTACCACTGATTGCCGGTCAGGCGGATTTCCAACGCTCCGGCCGGCACCGAGCGCTGGGTGTTCCACAGCACCCAGCCTTTGGCCGACAGGAAGAAGTCGTCGGCCATGAAGACCGCCGCCGGGATCAGCGCCCAGGCGATCATCTGGGCCCGGGTCAGCTTCGGCAAGCTGCCGACCGCTTCCGGGCTGGTGGCCCGGAACTTGATGAGCATGTAAACCGCCGCAATGGCGAAGACCGTCCCGATCACCGTAATGTCGGTCAGCACATGCGCCCACAAGTGGTTCCAATCCGCCGCAGGATCAGGGGCCGCCGCCGCCGCCGCTGATTCACTGTAAGCCCAGCCGGTCGCAGGCGCCGCCATCATGGCGGAGGCGACGACCACCGAAGCCCGCTTCTTCAAATGGTACCCTGTCATCCGTTGACCTCTCCCTTTCCCTGTCGCGCCCGCCCCCTAAAGGCCAGGATCGAGAAAAACAATGCGCCAATCCCAAAGACCAAAGACCCAAAGCCAATGATAAAGGTATAGTTAATAGTGTATTGCCCCTCGGCATAATTGTAACTGTAACAAAGACTTAAGGCAAAATCGACAATCTGTCCCGGACGTATCTGGTTTTCCTTGGCGTCGATCAGGGCCATCTCAACATCGAACGGCCGGCTGTTCATCGCATACAAGTACCGAACCACCCGGCCTTCAGCAGAGAAGAAGGCAAATACCCCGGGATGCAGAAAAACCCGGTCCCGTGGCGACCAAAAATATTTGAACCCGATGGTATCGGCCAGTCGCCGGGCCTCGTCACCGGTCGCCGGGACCGAAAACCGCCACGCCGCCAACGCCGGGGCCGGTGCCTTCAATTTGCTGCGAAACGAGGCCATACTCTCCAGAGTGTCATTGGTATCGAAGCTGACGGTCAGTATCCGGTAATCCGTCCCCGGCAGAACCCGCTTGACCCCGGCCAGGAGGTCTGCCAAGTCCCGGTTTACCAACTCGCACGTCCCGTCACAGGTAAAGTACGACATCACCAGCACCAGTGGCTGACCAGTCATCTCCCCGAACGTGAAAGCTTTGCCACTCTCGTCCCGAAAACTCAGGCTCGGATCGGGCTTGGCTCCCAGATACTTCACCTCGTCGATTCGAAAGATGGCGGGATCGACTTCCGAGGTATCCATTCGCGAACTTTGGGCCAGTGCCGGCGTCGCAGAGACGCCGGCCAACATCCCGGCCACGGCCAGCCATACCATCAGCGGCAAGGACATTGTCTGAACCCAAAGGCGCGAAGGACGGGAACTCACCAGAAATAGATCTGAGAGACGACGAAGAACCAGACGATGTCAACGAAATGCCAGTAAACCGATACACAGTTCACCAGCGTCTTGTTGGTCTTTCCCGAGAGAGCCGGGATCAGAACGAAGACAAAAGCGCCGATGCCGACCAGCACATGCGAGGCGTGGAACCCGGTCAGGGAGAAGAACGCCGTCGAAAAGATGTTGGTTCCCGGAACGAAGCCATGCCCGATCAGATGGCTGTATTCATAGATCGTGCAGCTCAGAAACGCGGTGCCAAGCACGATCGTGATCAGCAGCCACTTGCGGAAACCCGGAAGATCCCCGTGTTCCAGCAATTCTTCGCCCTTGTGGATGGTAAAACTGGAGGTGACCAGGAGGACGGTCATCAGCAGCGGCAGATCAACCGGCATCTCCGGCGTCCCGGCCGGCGGCCAGCTGTCGGCGAACAGCCGCAGCATCCAGTAGGATGCGAACAGCGACAGGAAGATGCAGATTTCCGAAACGATGAACAGCGGCAATCCCGTTCCCGCGGCGCCGACCACGAGATTTGGGGTCGCGATGCCCTCGGCCACCCACCGGGAAATGCCGAAAATCAGAATCGGCGTACCGATCCCGGCGCAGGCAATCGCCATGTTGATGTTGCCGTAACACAAAAAACTGATAAAGGTCAGCGGCACCAGGAACAGCACCCCAAACATGATCGCCATCGGCGCCACGGAGGTCTCCCAGTGGTGCGCATGCCCGCCGTGATGGGCATGGGATTCGGCAGCAACGACGCTCATCGGCCCCCCTCAGGCTCAACAGTCCAGACACATCGCGCCCCTCACCCTGCGCAAGAGGCTTTCGGAACATAGAATCGTGCGTGTGTACAAGTCAACCAGATATCTTAAATTATTCGCCTCAATCTGCGGCGATAATGCAAGTTACCACAAGACCGTACTTATCAACACTGAATTGACACATATCAATTTTATGGACCGGACTACGTTATGCTTCGCCTCATCAGGCGGCCGATGCTTGATACTCGACAAAATTATGTTATTTTCGTGTCGGCAGCTCGGACTGCTGTTCGGGTCTCGCCGCTTATGATGTCGATTGGACAGCGGCTTTTTTCGCTTTGGCCGACGTTTCCGGCGCCGCCCGTTTACCCGAGTTGAACGGTGCGGTGCCTGCCTCCCTGGGATCCGAGGGCGGTCGCCGGGCCGGTCGGGCGTTGGGCCTGATTGTAATTGACGCTGGTGCGGCCCGTGTGAACAATGGCGGCAATGGCGGACGGGATTTCGCTGGTGTATTATGGTGGCTTGGGCGGATGGGCGAGCGTTTCCGTTATATGCGCAAGATTGTCGTCGGAGATGCGCCTTGTAATAGTTGCGTCAGCTTCCGGTCGTGTCTGTTTTCTGAATTGAGAGACCAGGAGCCCCAGCTCCCGCCTTTTCAGATAAAAGATATTTTGCTCGCCCACGACATCAGCTTGTATCTCACCGACGATTCTGCCGAATTTATTTATTTTATCCGCCAGGGCTTTTTGAAGCTCGAGCGGAGGATTGCCGACGGCACAACACGAATTGTCTGTATCCTTGGTAAAGGCCACATCAGCGGCCTTGAGAGCCTCGTCACCGGTGTCTATGAGCAGTCGGCAACTTCGCTGTCTCCGACCATCGTTTGCCAGATTCCGAAGGCTCTGGTCCTGGAGTTGATGCCGCAGCTCCACGGACCGATTTTGAAGAAATGGCACGATGTCACGTTGAAGATTCAGGAATGCCTGCGCGAGTTTAGCACCGGCAGCGCCAAGCAGAAGGTTGCGCGGCTCTTCCTGCTCCTCGACATCGACAAGGACGGGCGCTGCCAGCTGTTCGGTCGCGAGAATGTCGGAGCTTTGCTTGGAATTAGCGAGGAGACCGCCTCCCGGATTATCGCCGACATGAAAAGAAACCGGATCGTCTGCGAAGTCTCTCAGAATATCTTCGAGCGAAACATCCCGGAACTGCGCAGCATCGCGACCGGAAAAAAGCGCGGCTGACCGACTCGTCGCCGGCGGCGGCTCTTCAACCGGCCACGCCCCCGGCCAAGCCCGGCCGCTCTCCGGCTCCGGCCCTGGCGATGGCGGCCAGCAGATCGCGGTCGCGAAGCCGCAGCCCGGTCGCGCTTTCACCGATGGCTTCACGGGCTTTCAGGCCGGCTAGCGCGGCCTCGACCGCGCGCTCGGCCAGCCCCAGGATCGCGCCGAGGTCAGCGCTCCGGGGCAAGGCGACCGGGCCGCCGTCGGCCGCGTCCCAGAGCATCAGCAACCGGGCGAGGCGCTGCTCCGCGCTGCCGCTGCCGAAGTCGCGGAAGCGCTCCAGCGTCCGGACCATCGACTGGTGCCAGCCGGCAAGCACCTGCCGGGACCGCCCCCCGCCCAGTCCGGCAACCCGGTCTCCGGGGATGGCCATCGCCGCGACCGGAGAGAGAGCCACCGCCGTGTGGTCATAGGCCCCGGTCACCAGCAGTTCAAATCCGGCGACCTCGCCCGGAGCGAGGATGTTGACGATGGCGGCACTCCCGTCGAGCCGGCTCTGTTCAAGTCCGAGCACACCCTTGCGGATGAGATAGACCGCGTGGCCACCGGAGCCCGCCTCGTAAAGGCGCGCCCCGGCCTCACAGTGGATCTCCGGGCCGGTGCCCTCGGCGGCGAACGGTGCCGACGACCCGGCCGGGCGGTCAACCGCAGGCCGGTGGGGACGGAGGCCGGCGGCCAGCGCCAGTTCAAAGTCCGGCGCCGTCATCGCCAGCGCCCCGTCGGAGCCGGCGGAACCGGAGTTGGCGGTCGAAAGATGCCTCATCATGCCTGCCCACTCCTGTCCGGCCGGCCGGCCGGGCCGGCCGCCAATCCGCAGCATACGTATAATTTCGTAAACCGTGTAGCAGAGACGGAGCCACCTGTCCCCTGTCAAGGTGGACAGCTATCCATGGGATCGGCGGGGCGGCCTGTTCGAACGGGCCCGGCGTTTCACAAATAAGCAATCAAGAACAAAACAAAAAATCGATCTCTATTTTTTGGATTACGGTGATCCTCGACAAGTCATTATTGTCCGCTCCGCAACGGCCACGGCGCCCGGGTCGGGTCAGGCC
Source organism: Rhodospirillaceae bacterium (assembly GCA_037132135.1). Taxonomy (GTDB): domain Bacteria; phylum Pseudomonadota; class Alphaproteobacteria; order Azospirillales; family Azospirillaceae; genus BOG-933. The sequence goes on along the minus strand of JBAXPR010000127.1, from coordinate 4,377 downwards.
TCGGGAAGCTGCGCCAACTCGTCGATCAGTTGCCGGTGGCGCTCGGGATCGAGCGCGCGACGATCGGTTGCCATCCGTTTCAGGGCCTGAAAGCCCCGGGCGGTAAAACGCGCCCGTGGCCAGAATCCGACGTCATCGACCGTGATCAGGCCGCGCTCAATCAGGCCCTGAACCGCCGGCGACAGTTTCGGCTGGCCCTTCTTCGGTCCGGTCGCCCAGCGCTTCAGATGAAAGCCGTCGTTGATGCTGACGGCGTCACCAAACCCGCTCATGAATTCCCGGCGGACCAACTCACGTTCCGCCGATGTCAATATCAGGTCTTCTGTCATCTCGTCGGCTCCAGAGCGGCAACACGCATCGCACAACAGCACGTCCGGCAACCGTCTGGCCTGGCCGGGATTGCCGGAAGCGCCTCGTCATGCCCTTGACCGAAGAGGAGGATTCGAAGCTCCGGACTCCTGAGAGGGCAGATTTGCGATCCGTCGGTGAAGTGCGGAAGAGCGGCGACACTAGCCGACATCCGGAGCCAAGTCCATGGTGTTTTGGCCGCGCGCCCGCGGGTGCTGCCGCTCAAAAAAGCCTCGGCCCCGCGGTTTTCGGTCCCCTTCGATCGGGAAGTTGGTCTAGGGTGGGGCCGGCTTTCGATGGCCTGCCTCCCCCCGTTCCCGAAGGACATCCCGTTGCCCCGCATTGCCGTTGACCTGCCGGACCGCTTCGTGTTCACCACCGAGCTGACCGTCTACATCAACCATATCAATTACGGCCACCATCTGGACAACGCGGCCCTGCTGTCGCTGGTCTCGGAAGCGCGGGTGCGCTTTTTCCGCTCTCTTGGCTATTCCGAGTTGGACGTCGAGGGAGTCGGCATCATCATCGCCGACGCCGCTGTGCAGTACCGCTCCGAGGCCTTTCACGGCGAACGGCTGGTCTTCGAACTCGCCGCCACCGATTTCAACAAGTATGGCTGCGACATCGTCTGGAAAGTGACCGAGAAGGCGGGCGGCCGCGATGTCGCCCGCGGCAAGACCGGGATTCTCTTCTTCGATTACGCCGCCAAAACCAAGGCCGGTGTGCCGCCGCGCTTCCGGGAACGCGCCGCTGCCTGAACGCCCGCCCCCGGCCCGGCCCGAGAGTCCCGCAGCGGCAATGAAACACGGCCCCGGCATCGCCTTTGTCCTGCTCGGCTATCTCGCGGCCTCGGCCTGCGACAGCGCCATCAAGTGGGCCAGCGGCCGCTATCCGGTCGCCGAGGAACTGGTCCTCACCGCGCTGTTTTCGCTGATTCCATTGGCGCTGGCCCTGGCCATGAGCGGCGGCTGGGCGGTGCTGGCCACCCGCAAGCTGCCCTGGCATCTGCTGCGCGGCGGCTTTTCGCTGGCGAGTTCGTTTGCCGGCTATTACGCCCTCGGCCATATGCCGCTGGCCGATTTCTACGCCCTGATCTTCACGGCGCCGCTGATCATCACCGCGCTCTCGGCGCCGCTGGCCGGAGAGCGGGTGGATCTGGCGCGCTGGCTGGCGGTGCTGGCCGGCTTCGTCGGGGTGGTGGTAATGGTGCGGCCGGGCTCCGGTCTGGCCGGGTTCGGCGCGCTCGGCGCGCTCGGCGCCGCGCTCTTTTATGCCCTGGCGGTGCTGCTGGTGCGCCGGATGGGCGAGTCGGAGCCGGCGGTGGCGTTTGGCGTCTACGGCAGTGTGGTGATGATCGCGGGGTCGGCCGCGGTCGCGCTCGCCCGGCCCGACCTCACGCTGCCCGCCCTCGCCGACCTGCCGGTGTTCGCCTTCGCCGGCATCGCCATGGGCTGCGCCATGCTCGGCCTGTTCGGGGCCTTCCGGCGCACGCCGGCCGCCGTGCTGGCCCCCTTCCAGTACAGCCAGATGATCTGGGGCACCCTGATCGGCTTCACCGTGTTCGGCGAACAACCCGACGCCGCGGTGCTGGCCGGCGGCGCACTGGTGGTCGGCGCCGGCCTTTATGTCCTGCGCCGCGAGCGCCGCCCCGGCGCCACAGCCTGACCCGGCGGCGGCGGCGTCAAAACCGGCAGCCGAGGCGGAAACCGCCCCAGTGCTGGCCGTGGACCAGCACCGGCGCCGAGATATCCTTCATGCTGACGAACTGGCCGCCGCCCATGTCGCGCCGGTAGGTCTGGACCAGCACCGGCAGCCGGTTGCGCGCCGCCGAAAGGCCGGTGCGGTCGTCGAAGATGCGGCGGTTGCGGCTGTTGGCGGTGTTCCAGAGCTTGTCGCCGGGCCGCTGGGGCTGGGAGTATTTGAGATTGTGGGTCGGCAGATAGCCGTTGCGGTCGACCGCGGCGGCGAAGGCGACGCTCTGGTTCTTCTCGAGAATCGGCTCCTGAACCACGGGCAGCACGCGATCGCAAAGAGCCAGGAACCGGGTGCTGTACTGGGGCGGATCGCTGTCCTTGATCAGCCGGTAATCCACATCCCAGAGCTGCTCCCAGGTGATCTCCTTGCGGTCGATCGCCTGCTCGAACAGCCGGCCGATGGTGGCCGCGGTGTCCTTGACCACGGCCACCATCTCGGCATCTTCGCGTCTGGCCTTGTCAACGACATCGCCCAGCCGGCGCTCGATCACGGGGTCGAGCTTCTGGAACTGGGCGTGCAGCACCCCCTGTTCGGCCGAGACGATCACCGCCTGAAACTGGCCGATATCGGTGATCTCGATCATCGCCGCCGGCCGCTCAGAGGTCAGGCTGGACGCCAGTTCGGGCGCCCGCAGCTGGACGCCGCCCAGCGAGAGGTTGTCGGTGCGGCAGGGCCAGGAGCGGCCCGAGATCGTACAGGCCGCCGCCATGTCCACCGCCTGCCGGCCCTCGCCGCGGCGATCGGCGAAGCGGGAGTTGCGCAGGGTCGCGATCACCCGGCGCTTGATCCCGATCACCTGATCGACCATGCCGTGCGTCTCCTGCTGGAGCTTGGTCGTCTCGCGGCTGCTGGCGGCGGCGTCGGTGGCGACGCTGGTGATGCGCTCGTGCACCGCCTGAATACTGGCGGCGGTCATACCTGCGCTCTGGGCAATCTCGCGGGTTACCGCTTCCTGCTCGGTGACGGCGCCGGCGATACCGGCGATGTTGCCGGTGGCCACCTCGACCCTGGCGGCGACATCGGCGATCGCGGTGACGGTGCTGCGGATCACCGCCTGCATCGCCTCGATTTCGCCGCGGATTTCGCCGGTCGCGCGGTTGGTCTGATCGGCCAGGTTCTTGACCTCGTTGGCCACCACCGCAAAACCGCGGCCGGCGTCGCCGGCCCGTGCCGCCTCGATGTTGGCGTTGAGCGCCAGGAGACGGGTCTCCTTGGAGATGCGCTCGATCAGCTTGACGATCGAGCCGATGCGCTCGGAGACCTGGGCCAGTTTCTCGGCATAGCTCTTGGCGCCCTCGGACTGCGCCGCCGCCTCGTTGGCCGCCAGGGTCGAATGCTCGACCTGCCGGGAAATCTCGGCGATCGAGGCGACAGCTCCTCGGCGGCGGCGGCGATGGTCTGGGCGTTGCTGTTGGCCTGATTGGAGGCGTCGGTGGCCCCGGCGCTGTCGGCGGAGACCCGGCCGGTCGCCTCGAGCACGATGTCGGCCGCGACCTCCATGCTGCCGGCGCTGCGCCGGACGAACTCGACCGCCTGATCCAGTTCCTGTTCGAAACTCTCGGCCAACCCCTGCATGGCGTTGAGCATCTGCTCATTGTGGGTGGTCTGGGTGTAGACCTCGGAGGTGACATAGACCTCGAGCATCAGGCCCCGGATCAGAGCGCCGATCTGGGCCGCCGCCTCGACCGGGTGGCGCCGGTTGTGCTGAAGCACCGAACGCACCATGCGCTCGATCAGAAAGGCATAGCCGGCGATCAGATAGCGCGGCGGCAGCGACACCCGGGCATGGGCGGCGCCGATGGTATGAACGCGGTTGAGGAAGTCCGAGTCGAACACGGCCTTGAAAAAGACCTGCAAATGCTCCTTTTGGAGCAGCTTGAGGCAGTCGACCTTGCCGCGGTCGGCGAAATGCGGCCCGTTCTCGGGGAAACGGCCCATGAAGACATAAAACTCATCGAGAATGGTGTCGACCTCGGGGGCCAGCCGCGGCCAGATCCCGGCCAGCGCCGCCCGGGCCGGGCCGTCGAGCCGCCACAGCTCGGGATCGAAGTCGACAGCCACCGCCTCAAGCGAGACGCCACTGCCCGCCGCCGGAGCAACTGCCCGGGCTGCCGCGGGAGACACCGGGCAGGCAGCCGCGTTCGCCGACGCCGGCGATGCGTAAGTGTCCATGGTCGCTTCCTCCCGGGCCGGCGCGTTGGTCCGCCGTGCCCGAACAATTTATACCCCGACTCATTGGGTAGCCGAAAAGGCTTGCGTTTGCTGCCGGGATGG